>NZ_JBFRGF010000016.1:0-99082 GCF_052115205.1 Arthrobacter sp. 2RAF6
CATCGGCTACTACGACAAGAAGGACATCACCCTGGACGAACTCACCGCCCAGATGGCCGGCGGCGCGGAACTGGCCGAACTCGCCCACGAACTCGAACAACTCGGCGGACACACCGAAGCCCTCAAGGAAGTCCAAGCCGAAGTCGCCGAAGTCACCGACGCCGCATACGAAAGCAACGCCAAGCGCCACTGAGCGCAAAAGTTCACAACCTGATGGAGCAACCATGGAAATGCTAATAGCCGGAAACTGGCGCGGTGCCGCCGACGGCAGGACCGAGGAAGTCCGCTCGCCATTCGACGGCCGGACCATCGACACGGTTCCTGTGGCGACGGTCCAGGACGCCCAGGCCGCACTTGACCGGGCCGAAGTCGGCGCCCACCTGCAAAGGACAACGCCGGCCCACGTGCGCGTCGATATCCTCCTGCGCGCAGCCGCCCTGGCGGATGAACGTGCCGAGGATATTGCCCAGACTATTAGCGCCGAATCCGGCAAGCCCATCACGGAAGCCCGGGGCGAGGCCAGCCGCTCCGGCAACATCATCCGCCTCGCCGCCTACGAAGGGAGCCAGCTGTACGGCTCCACCCTTCCGCTCGACGCAAATGCCGGGACAGGCTTGGACAAGATCGGCTTCACCTTGCGGCAGCCGGTGGGCATCGTCGTCGCCATCACTCCGTTCAACTACCCGGCCCTGCTGGTGTTGCACAAGATAGCACCCGCGCTGGCAGCCGGTAACGCCGTCGTCCTTAAACCCGCCCGCGCAACGCCGCTGACGGCGCTGAAGCTGGCGCAGTGCTTCGTCGACGCCGGCCTGCCGCCTGAGGCGCTGTCCGTGATCACCGGACCCGGCAGCTCCCTTGGCGACGTGCTGGTGACTGACCCGCGGGTCCGCAAGGTGTCCTTCACCGGCTCCACCAGCACCGGGACGCACATCAGTTCGATCGCGGGAGTGAAGAAGCTATCCCTCGAGTTGGGGGCCTCATGCCCGGTGATCATCCTGCCGGACGCGGACCTCGAACTCGCCGCGACCGCAGTGGCTGCCGGAGGCTACGTCAACGCCGGCCAGGTGTGCATTTCGGTGCAGCGGGTCATCGTTGACCGTCGCGTCGAGAAAGACTTCCTGGACGCGCTGGTCCCGAAGGTCGAAGCGATCGCCGTGGGCAACCCGAAAGAAGAGGACACCCGGCTCGGTTCGCTGATCTCCGAAGAGGAAGCCTCACGCGTCCACGCATCGATCCAAGAGGCCCGCCATTCGGGCGCCCGGGTCCTCACCGGCGGTGACCGTGACGGCGCCGTGGTGAGTCCCGCCGTCGTCGCCGGCGTCGACCCCCGGTCTGCGCTGAGCCGGAACGAACTGTTCGGACCCGCCGTCGCCGTCTCGTCCGCGCAGGACATGGAAAGCGCCATCGCCATGGCGAACGACAACGAATACGGCCTGGGTGCCGGCATTTTCACGGGCGACGTCGCCGGAGCGGTCCAGGCCATGCGGCAGATCGACGCCGGCAACATCCACATCAACTGGTCGCCGCTGTGGCGGGCCGACCTCATGCCCTACGGCGGCTTGAAAGGCAGCGGGATCGGCAAGGAAGGCGTCCGCTCTGCTGTCCAGGAAATGACCGAAGAGAAGACGGTCGTCCTGCACGGGCGCCCCTGGTAACCACGACAACGGGAATAAGGCAATGACCACACCATCGCAGACCATCAGGCTCACCACGGCCCAAGCGGTCATCAAGTACCTGTCCGCACAGTATTCGCTGGCCGACGGCGTCCGCCGCCGCCTCGTCCCCGCAGCCCTCGGCATCTTCGGCCACGGCAACGTGGCTGGCCTGGGACAGGCATTGGACGAACTGGCCGAAGACATGCCGTTCATCCAAGGCCGGCATGAGCAGTACCTGGCCCATATCTCCACCGCGTATGCCAAGGCGAGCCGTCGGCAGGCAGTCCTCGCCGTTACGGCCTCCATCGGCCCGGGCGCGCTCAACCTGGTCACCGCCGCCGGCCTGGCAACAGTGAACAGGATTCCGCTCCTGCTGCTGCCGGGTGACACCTACGCCACGCGTCACCAGGGCCCGGTGCTGCAGCAGCTGGAACACCCCACCGAGGCTGATGCCACGGTCAACGACGCGTTCCGCCCTGTATCGCGATTCTTCGACCGGATCAACCGCCCGGAGCAGCTCCTGACCGCGCTTCCGCAGGCCATGCGCGTTCTCACGAGCCCCACGGACACCGGTGCCGTGGTCCTTTCGCTGCCCCAGGACGTACAGTCCCACGCCTACGACTTCCCGGCCGAATTCTTCGAGCCGCGCGACTGGAAGATCCGCCGGCCGCTGCCGGACCTGGAAGAGGTCGACGACGTCGCCCGGCTCATCCGTTCGGCCGAGCGTCCCATGATTATCGCCGGCGGCGGCATCCACTACTCCGACGCCCACGCGGCCCTCGAGGCGCTGGCAGGACAAACGGGAATTCCGGTCGTCGAGACCTTCGGCGGCAAGGGCGCCGTGACCAAAGACGAATGGTGGCAAGTGGGCGGCGTCGGGTTGGAGGGCAACTTCGCCTCCAACACCCTGGTCAAGCAAGCGGACCTGGTCCTGAGCATCGGCACCCGCCTCACCGACTTCGCCACCGGCTCGCAGTCGATCTTCGAAAACCCGGATGTCCGATTCGCGTCTTTGAACATCGTGGACGCCGATACCCGCAAGCAAGGTGCCACCGGCATCCTGGCGGACGCACGCCTCGGCCTGGAAGCACTTGCCCGGGCCTTGGAGGGCCACAGCACCAGCGAAAACTGGCAGGAGACGGTCCATTCCGAGAAGGCAAAGTGGGCCCCGATCCGGTCCCAGTGGCTCGACGCCGACACTGCCTACCGCCCGGAAGACCACCCGGACGCGCCGGTCACCGGAGCCGTCCTGACCCAGCCGCAGCTGATCGGACTGATGCAAGAGCACGCCCGCTCCGGCGACACCATCATCGCCGCGGCAGGAGGACCTCCCGGTGACCTGCAAAAAGTCTGGGACGCCACGGGCAACCGCAATTGCCACTTGGAATTCGGCTTCTCCTGCATGGGCTACGAAATAGCGGCCGGCATGGGCGTCCGCTTGGCCGAGGGCAACAACGACAACCGCGTGGTTACCTTCATCGGTGACGGCACGTTCCTCATGGCACCCACGGAAATCCTCACCGCGGCCCAGGAGGGCCTCAACGTCACGGTTGTCGTCTCCGAGAACCATGGCTACCAAGTCATCCACCGCTTGCAGATGAACCGCAGCGGCAAGGAATTCGGCAACGAGTTCCGCTACCGCACTACCGGTGGCAGCGTCGCCGTCGACGACGCCCCCAAGGCACGGCTCGATGGCGATTACCTCAAGGTGGACCTGCGGCAGATCGCCGAAGGCCTGGGCGCCCTCGCCATCCGGGCAACCACTGCGGCAGAGGTCCGGGAAGCGCTGGCCTCCACCCGCGACACCCAAGGACCCGTTGTGATCGTGGTACCCACGGTCCCGCACGTGGATCTGCCCGGCGGAGACGTCTGGTGGGACGTAGCCCCGGCAGAAGTGTCCGGACAGGAATGGGTCCGCACCCTCCGCGCCGATTACGAGCAGGCAAAGAGCCGCCAGCGGTGGTTCGGATGAGCCCGTCATCAGCGAGCGGCGGCAACCGCGACGGCGGACCGCTCGACGGCGGTCAGCTGCGGCGCCGCTTGGCCGCCGGAGAGGTGACCCTGGGGACCTTCGTTGGCATGGCTTCGGCCACCGCGGTGGAAGTGTGTGCCGCCGCCGGCGCGGACTGGGTGCTGGTGGATCTTGAGCACGGTTCCGGCGGTGAGGATGCCGTGCGCGACGGTGTCCTTGCGGCCGGAAGCTACGGCGTCCCCACCATTGTCCGCGTGGAGAGCGGGGAACGGATCCGCATCGGTCGCGTCCTGGACCAAGGCGCGGCCGGCATCATGGTGCCCCGCTTGAACACCGTTGAGGAAGCCGGCCAGACCGTGAAGCACATGCTCTATCCGCCCTACGGCGACCGCGGCGTGGCAACGTACAACCGCGCGTGCCGCTGGGGCATGGACCGGGTTCCGTTGAGCGCAGACCAGCAGTCGGCCGTGGGAATCATCCAGATTGAGACCCTCGACGCGCTGGAGCACGTTGAGGAGATCGCGGCGCAGGACGGCGTGGATGTCCTCTTCGTCGGACCGATGGACATGTCCTTCGCTTTGGGTGTGCCGATGCAGCTGGACAGCAATGCCTTCCAAGAGGCATTGCAACGGGTGATTGATGCCGCGCAACTGCACAACAAAGCGGCCGGCATCCTCGCGGTGGACGGCATCGCGGCAGCCAAGTACGTCCGTCAAGGCTTCCGGTTCGTGGCCATCGGCTCAGACTCCACCATCATGGCGGCGGCGTTCCGCGACGCTTTTGACACCGCCCGCAACTGACAAGAATTTTCAACGAGAAAGGCATTAACGTGAGCCAAGAATCCCCCACAGTCGGTGTAGGCCTTATCAGCGTCGGGTGGATGGGAAAGCTCCACTCGCGCGCCTACCAGACGGTCCCGTACGCCTACCCGGAGCTTGGCTTGACCACCAAGCTGGTCATCGCGGCGGACACGGCACCGGACCGCGTGGACTACGCCCGCGATGTCCTCGGCTTCGCGGAAGGAACCACCGACTACCACGATGTCCTGAACCATCCGGACGTGGATGTCGTTTCGATCTGCGCCCCCAACTTCCTGCATGCCGAAATCGGTATCGCAGCGGCCAAAGCCGGCAAGCACTTCTGGATCGAAAAGCCCGTTGGGCGTGGCTACGAAGAAACCGCAGCCGTGCAGGAAGCCGCTGTGGAGGCCGGCGTCGTGACCTCCATCGGCTACAACTACCGGCATGCCCCCGCAGTAGAGCACGCCAGGAAGCTCATTGCGGACGGGCGCCTCGGCCGTATCACCAACGTCCGCGCGGTGTTTTTCTCCGGGTACGCGTCGGAGCCCAACGGCGCCCTGTCTTGGCGCTTCGACCGGAAACTAGCCGGGACCGGCGTGCTGGCGGATCTGTTCAGCCACGCAACGGACCTGTGCCAATATGTAGTTGGGCCCATCGCCGAGGTAACCGCGCTCACAAGCACGGTCTACACGCAGCGACCCAAGCTGGCGATGGGGTCGGGGACGCACTTCGCGGTGATCGAAAACGGTGAAATGGGAGAGGTCGAGAATGAGGACTACGCTGCAGCGCTGGTCCGCTTCGGCCCGTCCGCCCGTGGGGCAGGCGCCGTCGGCACCATCGAATCCTCGCGCGTTGCCGTTGGACCCGAATGCGGTTACCAGATCGAGGTCTACGGGACCGAGGGCTCGCTCAAATGGGACTTCGAGCGCATGAACGAACTCAAGGTCTGCTTGGGCCGGAACAACGACGAGCAGGGCTACACCACGGTCAACGCCAGCCCCCGCCACGGCGACTACGCACACTTCCAGCCAGGTCCCGGCAACAGCATGGGCTTTGACGACCTCAAGGTCATCGAAGCCAAGAAATTCCTTGTCGCCGTCACTGGAGGAGCACAGGAAAACTCCAACATCCACGATGCCGCCTCAGCTGCCGCAATTGTCAGCGCCGCTGAAGCTTCGTCGCTGTCCGGTCAATGGCAGAAGATCGAGGAAATCCACGGCACCACGGCAGCGCGGGCCTAACGATGGCACCTCCATCCGCCCGGCGGCCAACGATCATGGACGTGGCCGAACGCGCCGGCGTTTCCAAGTCGTTGGTCTCACTCGTGCTGCGCGACTCACCGCGCGTCAGTGACGAACGCCGCCAGCGGGTGCTCAAGGCTGTTGAGGAGATGGGCTTCGAGTTGAACCTCGCAGCCCGGTCCCTGGCAACACGGGACAGCGGGACCATCGGTGTGCTGGTCAGCGATATGCACAACCCGTGGGCCTTTGACGTCGCCGACGCCGCACGGACCGTACTCGAAGAGGCCGGGCACACTGTCCTCTTCAGTGCGGTCACGGCGGCGGGCAGGGGAGTGGACCAGTCCATCCTCCAGGCCTTCCGGGACTTGCGGGTCGCTGGCCTGCTCGTCGTCGGAACGGTGCCTGACAAAGCACCGTTCAACCGTGCCGTTTCCGGCGGGGCTGTGGTCTTTGCCGGTGGGGGACCGGACTACATCGATACTGCCGATATCGTCCGAAGCGACGATGCCCTTGGCATGTCCATGGTTGTTGAGCACCTGATCGCCCAGGGACACGAAAACATCGTGCACCTCGGCGGCCTTGGTGGCTCGGTTGGCCGGGAACGCGTGGACGGGTATTCGGCAGCAATGGAAGAGCACGGGCTGGCCCGCTACATCCGCGTGGTCGATGCCGACTTCTTCCAGGAATCCGGCTATGTTGCAGCCCAAAGGGCACTCGGCTCCCGCTCCAAGCACCAGCGCCCCACCGCGCTGGCCTGCATCAACGACCTGGCTGCTTTTGGTGCCATGACAGCTGCCGATGAACGTGGCGTCGAAATAGCCGTCACCGGTTATGACAACATCGCGCTGGGTGCCATGCCGCGCCTGGGACTGACCACTGTTGACCCGGACAGCTCCACCATTGGCGTCACAGGGGCCAAAACCCTCCTGGAACGCATCCATGGTGAGGGCAGCGGATTCGTCCACCATTCCGTCACGCCCCACTTGGTCGTGCGGAAATCCAGCCTCCTGGGCCTTTAGAACACACAGGCCTCGAGAAACGCTTCTAGCAACACCGATAACAGCGCCATTTTCGGCGCAGCCCCATACCTCCACATCTTCAAGGATGACGATGGCTTCCATAACCACACCCCAAATCTTCGTCGCTCTCGGCAGCGTTGAGCCCGACCTGGTGGAACCGCTCCTGTCCGAGCACCAGCGACTCATCCAGGACCCCACCGCCGCGGATCTGGCGAACGCCGACGCGGCAATTGTCAGGGCCGCCTACCGCGTGGACCGGGAACTGTTGGACCGCATGCCGGCGCTCAAAGTCATCGCCCGGACCGGCGTGGGAACCGAACTCGTGGACGTCGCCGAGGCCAATCGACGCGGAATCCCGGTGGTCATCACGCCCGGAACCAACACCGCCTCGGTGGCCGAAGGCGTGTTTGCCCACCTGTTGGCGCTCGTCAAGAAGCTCTCTCCACTGACCGCGCTGGTCCGCGAGGGACGCTGGGAGCAGCGTGCCGCCGTCGGCGTCGGAGACCTCGAGGGATTCACGCTCGGCATCATCGGCTACGGCCGCATTGGCCGCCGGGTGGCGCGTATCGCCGAGGCCTTCGAGCTGAAGGTCCTGGCCTACGATCCTTTCGCCGATATCCCCGCGGAGATCCGCTGTGACACCGTGGAGGAGCTCCTTTCACGCAGCGACTTCATCACCCTCCACGCGCCCCTGACACCGGAAAACCATAACCTCATCAACGCGGACCGCCTCAAGGTGATGAAGCCCGGAGCGGTCCTCATCAACTGCAGCCGGGGCGGCCTCATCGACCTCGACGCCGCCTACGAGGCACTGCGGTCGGGACAGCTTTCCGGGCTCGGCCTGGATGTGTACGAGCCCGAGCCGCCTGCGCACCACCCGCTGTTCGACCATGAAAACGTTGTCCTGACTCCTCACCTGATGGGATTCACCCGTCAAGGCATGGCCAACACCGTCAGGGACGCCGCCCAAGGCGCGGTTGACGTCCTCGCTGGCCGGACGCCCGCCGCGGTGGCTGCGCCATGACCGGCCCGAAGTTGGGCACGACCCCGTCAAACCGCCAAAACCAAGCCAAGGCCAGCCTTCTCCGGGCAGCCCTTTAGAAAGGACCCCTCCACATGTCCACTGATCGACCCCTCAAAGTTGCGTTGTTTGGTTCCGGCCGCATCGGGCAGGTCCATGCCCGGAATATCGCTGCCCACCCGGACCTGGAATTGGCGTGGATCGCCGACCCCTTCATTGAAGGAGCCCGCACGTTGGCGGCCGGGACCGGCGCTGTCGCCGTCGAGTCAGCCGACGAGGTTTTCGCGAACGGTGACCTTGACGCCGTCGTGATCGGCTCGCCGACCAGCACTCACGTGGACCTCATCTCGCGCGCCCTGGCGCAAGGCGTGGCTGCCCTCTGCGAGAAGCCAATCGACCTCGACATCGAACGTGCGCTCGCTTGCCGCAACACCATCGAAGGTATCAACGCAGGCATCAACACGCCCCTCATGCTCGGGTTCAACCGGCGCTTCGATCCCCACTTCGCGGTCATCCAGTCGCGTGTCGCAGCCGGCGAAATCGGGCGCCTCGAACAGCTGACCATCATCAGCCGCGATCCTGCGCCTGCGCCGGCCGCCTACATCGCCACTTCCGGCGGGATCTTCCGGGACATGAGCATCCACGACCTGGACATGGCTAGATTCTTCGTGCCGGACATCATCGAGGTGTCTGCCACCGGCGCCAACATGTTCTGCGACTACATCGAGGAAGCCGGGGACTTCGACTCGGTGGTCATCACCCTTCGGGGCCGCGACGGCGAGCTGGTCACCATCACCAACTCCCGTCACAGCGCATACGGTTACGATCAGCGATTGGAGGCGTTCGGCAGCGAGGGGATGCTCAGCGCAGGCAACGTCACCCCGACGACGGTCCGCAAGTACGGCGCCGCGGGCACCGAAGAGGCGGACGCCTACCTGCCGTTCTTCCTGGAGCGTTACGCCGAGGCCTACCGGAACGAGCTGGACAGCTTCGCGAAGGCCATCCGCTCAGGCACTGCCTGCAGCCCGGGATTCGACGACGGCCTGCAAGCACTCGCCCTGGCGAACGCGGCCGAAGAATCCGCCCGTTCAGGCCGCGCCGTCAGGATCGAAAACCCAGTCAAGATCGGGCAGCTGTAGCCATGCCACTTCTCCAGGACAAAGTCATCCTCATCAGTGGAGGCACCCAAGGTTTGGGGGCCGGCGTCGCACGACGCGCAGCTGCCGAAGGTGCGGCCGGCATCGCGGTCACCGGGAGGAACGCGGACTCAGGTGTTCGGCTCGCAGCTGAGATCACAGCCTCCGGCGTCGAAACCCGGTTTATCAAGACCGATCTTGCCGACGTCGAACAGGCCCGCAACTCGGTGCTTGAGACGATCAACGTCTTCGGGCGTCTCGACTGTGCGGTAAATGCGGCCGGGCTGACGACCCGCGGCACCATGCTGGACACCACGCCCGAGCTCTTCGACGCGCACGTCGCGGTGAACCTGAAATCGCCGTTCTTCATCATGGCCGAAACCATCAAGCATCTTTGTAGCAAGGGTGTGCCAGGAAGCATTGTGAACGTCATCTCCATCGCCGAACTCGGCGGGCAGCCGTACTTGGCGCCGTATGTGGCAGCCAAGGCCGGCCTGGCCGGAGCAACCCGCAATGCCGCACATGCGCACCGCTGGGACAAGATCCGGATCAACGGGCTCGACATCGGCTGGACCGCCACGGACGGCGAAGCCGAAACCCAGAAGAAATTCCACGGCGCGGGGGACGACTGGCTCGACAAGGCCAACGCGTCCGTCCCCATGGGAAAGCTCGGACAAGTGGACGAGATCGCTGAATTCATTGTCTTTCTCCTCTCCGACCGGAGCGGTGTTGTCACAGGCTCGGTCATCGACTGGGACCAGAACGTATACGGAGGATCAGATTGAGCACCATCACCAACCGCCTTGCCGCAGCACCCATCTCCTGGGGCGTCTGTGAAGTCCCCGGATGGGGCCACCAGCTCGAGGCCGACCGGGTCTTGTCCGAAATGACGGCCCTGGGGATCAGCGCCACCGAGTTCGGCCCCGCCGGATTCCTGCCCGAGCAGGCCGCCCAACGCGCGGAGGTGCTGAAGCGGCACAACCTCCAGGCCATCGGCGGATTCTTCCCCGTCATCCTGCACGATCCGTCCAAGAACCCCTTGGATGTTGTGTCGGCGGAGCTGGACGCGTATGAAGCTGCCGGGGCCAGCGTCATGGTCCTCGCCGCGGAGACCGGCGTCGCAGGTTACGACCAGCGCCACGAGCTCGACGCCGAAGGCTGGGAGCTGTTCGGCAGGAACCTCGACGCCGTCGTCAAGGCAGCCGCGGACAAAGGTATCCAGGCAGTGGTCCATCCGCACGTGGGAACCATGATCGAAAGCACATCGGATGTTGACCGGGTCCTGAACGACACTGCGGCAAACCTGTGCCTCGACACTGGCCACCTGCTCATCGGCGGCACCGATCCTGCCTTGCTCGTTCGCGGTTACGCTGCCCGCATCGGCCACACCCACCTGAAGGACGTGCGAACCGCCGTCGCGCAACGGGTCCAGGCCGGGGAGATTTCCTATACGGACGGCGTCAAGGCAGGGATGTACGTGCCGTTGGGGCAAGGCGACGTCGGCATCGCCGGAATCGTCCGGGATCTGCTGGACGCCGGTTACGAGGGCTGGTTCACCATGGAGCAGGACACCATCCTCGACGCCGAACCTACCGACGACGGCCCGGTCCGGGATGTCCGGCAGTCCGTGGCCTTCCTGCGTCAACTCGAAACGGAAATCAAGCGATGAGCGCGGTCCGCTGGGGAGTGCTGACCACGGCACGGATCGCCCAGGGCAGGTTCCTGCCAGCCATGAGCCGGGCCCGGAACGCAGTTGCATCGGCAATCAGCAGCCCGAACGGAAAGGCAGCCGAAGTTGCAGAGCGCTTCGGCATCCCGGCCGCCTATTCTTCCCACGAGGAATTGCTGGCCGATCCAAGCATCGAAGCCGTCTACCTGCCCTTCCCCAACTCGCTGCACGCCGACTGGATTGTGGCAGCCGCAGAGGCTGGAAAGGACATCCTGTGCGAGAAGCCACTTGTCGCCAACACCCACGACTATCGCCGGGTGCTGGAAGCCTGCGAACGCAACGGCGTGAACCTTATGGAAGCGTTCATGTACCGCTTCCACCCCCAGCACCAGAAGGTCCGTGAGTTCATCGACTCTGGCAAGATCGGCGAGTTGGTGTCCATGCACGCCCGCTTCCACTTCGTCATGGACCGGAGCGAAGGCGAGGTCCGTCTCCAGCCGGGAATGGACGGAGGTGCGCTCAACGACGTCGGATGCTACGCCGTCGACATCATGAACATGGTCATGGGCCGCGCGCCGCAAACCGTCTACGGCAAGGGCACGAGCCGCACGGACCCGGTGGAAACGACCATGGCCGCGATCCTGGACTATGGGGACGTCCTGGGAACGCTGGACTGCGGTTTCGAGGGCCCGCGCACCAACACGTTCCAGATCATCGGTACGAAAGGCCAGATCACCCTGGACAAGGCCTTCGACCCGGATCCGGGTGAAATTGCCCGCGTTACCGTGTCATTCCGCGACGGCCGGACTGAGTCTGTCGACATCGGGGAAGACCCGTTCAAGACCGAAATCGAACGGTTCAGCGCGTGGGTGCGCAACTCTGGACCCGAACTCGTCCAGAGGGAATTGACCGAACAGAACCTGGCCGTCCGCCTGGCGCTCCAGGAATCACTCGCCACCGGTTTGCCGCGCGATGTCAACGACGTGCATGCCGTGGAGCACCACCTACTACAGGAGCAGTAATGACCATCATCAACCATTTCATCAGCGGAGCCGAGGCTGCAGGCAGCGGAACGGGCACCAAACCCGTCTACAACCCGGCCACGGGTGCCGTGACGGCCGAGCTTCGCCTGGCCAACCGCTCGGATTTGGACACGACCGTTGCCATCGCCAAAGAGGCGGCGGCGTCCTGGGGCGACATTTCGCTGGCCAAGCGCACTACAGTGCTGTTCAAGTTCCGTGAGCTTGTCGCCGCGCATGTGGACGAACTCGCGGCCCTGATCACCGCCGAACACGGCAAGGTCCTCAACAACGCCAAGGGCGAGATCGGCCGTGGCCTGGAGGTCATCGAGTTCGCTTGTGGCATCCCGCAGCTGCTCAAAGGTGAGTATTCGGACCAGGTCTCCACCGGTATCGATGTTTTTTCGTTCCGGGAGCCCGTAGGCGTCGTGGCGGGGATTACCCCGTTCAACTTCCCCGTCATGGTGCCGCTGTGGATGGCTCCGATGGCGATCGCCACCGGCAACGCCTTCATCCTCAAGCCTTCCCACCGCGTGCCCTCGGCCGCGATGCTGCTGGCGAAACTGTTCCAGGACGCCGGCCTGCCCGACGGGGTGTTCCAGGTCCTGCACGGTGACCGCGATGTCATTTCCGGTCTTTTGACGCACCCGGACGTGGACGCCATTTCCTTCGTGGGTTCCACCCCTGTTGCGAAGCACATCCTTGAAGTGGCAACGGCCCACGGCAAGCGGGTCCAGGCCCTGGGCGGGGCGAAGAACCACGCGATCATCATGCCCGACGCCGACCTGGACAACGCTGCCGACCACCTGACCGCAGCGGCGTTCGGTTCGGCTGGCCAGCGGTGCATGGCCATCTCGGTAGCGGTCGCCGTCGGCGATGCCGCCGATCTGCTGGTCAAGAAGGTCGAAGAACGCGCCCTCGACGTCAAGGTCAAGAACGGCACCGAAGCCGACGCCGACATGGGTCCCGTGATCAGCCCCGAGTCGCGCGAATTCATCGTCAAGACGGTGACCGAGGCGGAGCAGGCCGGAGCGGCGATGGTCGTGGACGGCCGCGACCTGGTGGTTCCCGGGCACGAGGACGGTTTCTGGGTCGGCCCCACCGTGATCGACCACGTCAAGACCGAAATGAGTGCCTACCAGGAGGAGATCTTCGGACCCGTCCTCGTGGTGGTGCGGGTAGAGGATCTGGATGAAGGCATCAGGCTGATCAACGCCAATCCGTACGGCAACGGCACCGCGATCTTCACCTCCTCGGGAGCCAGCGCCCGGAAGTTCCAGCGCTCCGTGGACGTCGGCATGATCGGCATCAATGTGCCCTTGCCGGTTCCCGTGGCTTACTACTCCTTCGGGGGTTGGAAGGCCTCGCTGTTCGGAGACAAGCACATCTACGGTCCCGAGGGCGTGTCCTTCTATACCCGAGGCAAGGTCATCACGTCCCGCTGGCCCGAACCCACCCACGCTTCGGGAGCGTCGTACAACTTCCCGTCCAACTAGCCGCCTCTCTCCCTCCCAACTGGCTCGCAGTACTTGTCGTTTTGCGCCCGTATAACGACACCAACTGCGAGTTAGTTGGGTCGGCGGGAGTTTCGAAACAGTGGCAGGATCGAAGCATGACTGTGTCGTTCACATGCCATACGCATATCGGAATGGAACCCGGGGAACTCTTCGACCTCGCCCGCAACGTCGACGCGCACGTCGGCTCCATGGCCAAGTCCCGGGAACGTGCGGTTGCCGGCGTCGTGTCCGGACTGCTCTCTGAAGGCGACGAGGTCACCTGGCAGGCCTGGCATTTCGCTGTACCCCTGCGGATGAGCAGCCGCATCACCCGGTTTCGCTTCCCTGATTCGTTCACGGACGAGCAAGTGCGTGGTCCCTTCCGCTTCTTCCGGCACGTGCACGAGTTCCTTCCCGACGACGGCGGCACGCTCATGATGGATCGCGTCGAGTTCGCGGCGCCCTTCGGCGTCGTGGGCCGGTTTGTCGAGAAAGCTTTCCTGGGGCGATACCTGCGGAACCTCATCGAACAGCGCAACGAATACCTTGCCCGCAACGGGGCAGCCGCATGATCAGAGCGGCCCGCGCGGACGAACTGGAACGGCTTCGCGGGATCGAATTCGCAGCAGGGGAGATCTTCCGCTCTTGCGGAATGGACGCCATCGCAGACGACGAGCCGCTGACCGTCACGGAGCTGGCGCTGTACCAGGCGCGCGGAGGTGCTTTGGTCTTTGCCGACGCGTCAGACGTTCCCGTGGCCTACCTCCTGATTGAACACCTCGACGGAAATGCGCACGTGGAGCAGTTGAGTGTCCACCCATCGCATGCGCGGCAAGGTCTCGGGAGCGAGCTGCTGAACGTCGCGGAAAAGCGGGCACACGCCGAGGGCTTGGAGTGGCTGACCCTGACCACTTTCCGCGACGTTCCGTGGAATGCGCCCTACTATCGCAGGCTCGGTTTCGAGGAGCTGGACCCGGAGATGTTGGACGACGGACTCCGGGGCATCCTGGAGTGCGAGGGTTTGGTGGGCCTGGGCCGTTGGCCGAGGATCGCCATGCGACGGCGGGTCAGGTCAATCCTCACCCAGGAAATTTCTGTCAGTCTGTATTGACAGGCTCGTTTTGTCAGTTCAAACTGACAGCATGAATGGTGATGAGCTGACTTCCCACATCCGGGCGACGGACCCGGCAATTGGCCTCCGCGCCGTCGGTGCCCTGCATCGCCTGGCCGAAAAAGTCGAGGCCACCAACGTGGCCCTTGCGCGGGAGCAGGGTTGGTCCTGGGAGCAAATCGGTGATGCCTTGGGCGTCTCCAAGCAGTCGGTCCACGCCAAATACGGAAAGTGAGCCTGCCATGTTTGAACGATTTGCCGGCGAAGCCAGAACCGCTGTCCATGCCGGCGCCGAGGAAGCCAAGCGCCGTGGAGACCGGAGAATCGGCACGGACCATTTGCTCCTGGGATTGCTCCACGATCCGGAGAGCTGCCAAACTTTGGAGACCGACCTTGAGTCGGCCCGCGCCCAGCTCGATACCCTCGACCAGCAGGCGCTTGCAGCCGTTGACGTCACGCTGGGGGACTTCGGCCCCCTGAGTGCGCCCAAGGGAAGCAGCCGGACCACCTTCACCTCGGCCGCCCGCTCAGTCATTCAGGACTCCCTGATTCTGACCACCCGGGAGAAGGCCCGCAGGATCACCACGCGGCACCTCTTGCTCGCACTGCTGGAGCGGCAGCAACCGGATCCGGCCGCCGTCCTGCTCCATAACCTGGGCGTGGATACGGCGGCACTGAAGGCCCGGCTGCAGAATCCGGGACCCGGCACTGAGTGAGACGGCCGAACCACGGCGGATCGGTAAACCTTCACCCGAATGAACGACAGCCGGGTGAATCTCGTACTATCCCACAGGATCACGTAGCCGT
Organism: Arthrobacter sp. 2RAF6; assembly: GCF_052115205.1. Lineage (NCBI taxonomy): Bacteria > Bacillati > Actinomycetota > Actinomycetes > Micrococcales > Micrococcaceae > Arthrobacter > Arthrobacter sp. 2RAF6. The sequence continues at coordinate 14,947 of NZ_JBFRGF010000016.1, forward strand.
TCGAGTGTGAACGGGGCGGTCTGCGCTTACGTTGTTTTTGTTCTCAGACATAAGAGAGTCACTTGTGAAGAAAGATGTGCCAGATCTAATCGGGGTGCCTTCGCGGAAGTCTGCTGTCCTAGTGGCGTTTGCCGTGGTTCATGTACTTTTCCTATTCTCCCGCGCATCGCTGGCGGAGAAACATGTGGAGATGTGGGCCTTTACCACTGCATGCTTGGGTGGTTTGTCCTCTGCAGCATGCTTAACCTTTGCGCGTTGATCGCGCTACTCAGGACCAGGGCAGCTCGGTACGGCTGGCAGTCAGCCAATTTCTGGATCTCATTAACCGCGATTCTTGGTCCCTGGGTTTTCTCACGTGTGGACGGTGTCTCAGCCCCAATTGTTGTGATGGGTCTGGTGCTCGCCTCGACTCGTCGCTCTGGCTTCCGCCCTACTCTCCGTAGCGACATGGATCAAGGTTTGGCCGGCCGGTGTGGTTCTCACTTTGGTGGTGTCGAGCAAAGCGTGGGTCCGAATTATCGTCGCTGGCGTCGCCGCATCTGCAGTCATTGTCCCTGGCGTCGTGGGGGGTGGTGGAACAGCCAACCTGCTTGGATTCATCCAGGCCCAAAGGGGACCGGGGAATGCAGCTCGGAGCACCACTCACTACGCCCGGTTTGTGGCAGGCAGTTCTCCACCTTGGAACGCATATTCACCCAAACTTTGCCATCTCTACGATGGAAATCCAAGGATCCGCGTTGACTCATCAAAGATGCCCGCGTAGCGGCATTCGAAGAATCATCTGAGAATGCCCGCGTAGCGGTGTGTCCGCCGGGCCGGTGTCTGCCGGTTCGGCATGGTGAGCCATGGAGCTTTCGATGGGTGAACGCAGGGCCGTCACGAAGGCAATCGCGACCCGGTACGCGAGATCGGGCCGGGGAGCGAAGAAGACGATTCTGGATGAGCTGTGCGCGACGACGGGCTGGCATCGGGATCACGCGCGCAAGGCCCTGCGGCGGGCCCTGGTGCTGCGGCCGGTCCGGCCCAGGACTCCGCGGCCGCCGCTGTACGGGGAAGCGGTGATCGAGGCGCTGAGGTTCTGCTGGGCGGTGCAGGGCACCCCGTGCGGGCGCCTGCTTGCCGCGGCCCTGCCGGATCTGGTGCCGCGGCTGCGCCGGTTCGAGGAACTCCGGGTCGATGACGGCACCGCGGCTCTGCTGCTGAAGATCGCCCCTGCCACGATCGACCGCCGGCTCAAGGCCGACCGGGCAAAACTGGATCCGCGGGGCCGGTCTCATACCAAGCCGGGAACCCTGCTGAAGGACTCGATTCCGATGCGGACCTGGGCCGAATGGGACGATGCCCGGCCCGGGTTCGTGGAGATCGACCTCGTCGGCCACGAAGGCGGGAATTCGAAGGGGGAATTCTGTTTCACCCTCGACATCACCGACATCGCGACCGGCTGGACCGAGACCGTTTCGGTGAAGAACAAGGCCCAGAAATGGGTGTTCGCCGCCATCAAGGAGGCCACCGCGAAGTTCCCGTTCCCGATCCTGGGCATCGATTCGGATTATGCCGAGGAAAACGCTAAGCCGAGGAACTGCTCCGGGGGCCATGCCAGGCGGGGAACGCGGATTCTTTCCTCGGCTTAGTGATTGGGGGTTCACCGGAGGGTGTAGAGGATTTGCAGTTTCTCTTCGCTGAGCCATCCTGTGTTGTCGGAGCTGATTCCTGGGGTTGCGGCGTTCATGGCTTCTTTGATCATTTCCAGGGTGGCGAAGGCGTAGAAGGCCGAGGTGGTGCTCGCGCTTTCGTGGCCGAGCAGTTGCATGATGATCGGCAGCGGTATCCCTTGCTTGTAGAGGTCCATGGCCTTGGTCTTGCGGATCAGGTGGCAATGCAGCTTGGCGGGGATTGATGGGCAGGATTTCCGGGCGATGTCTCCGGCTCTCTTGAGGATCGCCGAGACGCTGTCTTCCGAGAGTCTGGTGGGCTCTCCCAAGTGGTGGCTGTTGAAAAGCGGTCGCGTTGCCGGCGGGTTCGCCCGTCGGGGGTGGAACTCATTGAGATAGACCTGAAGGTGCCCGACCGTCTTATCTCCCAGGGGGACGACGCGGCTCCTGCTTCCTTTCCCGGTCAGCGTCAGGTGTGCGGGGCGCTGCAGCTGGAGGTCGCCGAGGGTCAGTGCGGTGAGCTCTCCGACGCGTGCTGCGCTTTCGTAGAGGAGGATTAGGAGCATGCGGTTGCGCCGGGATTTCATGCTGGAGCCGTCGTGCGCCGCGAGGATCGCGGTCGTTTCGTGCTCTTGCAGGTATTCGATGGGTTTTCTCGGCAGGGCGGGGGCCTTGAGTGCCTTGGCCGTCTCGTGCAGCGCCATCAGTCGGAGGTCTTCGCGGGATGCGTATTGCAGGAAGGCTTTGATGGCGGTCAGGCGCAGGTTCACGGTCTTTGGTTGGTAGTGCTTGGTCTGCTGCATCCAGATCAGCCATTCCTTGATGAACCTCCGTTCGAAGTGATCGAAGCCGATGTCCTTGCGTTCGATGTGCTGCTCGCCGACCAGGTAGTACACGAAGCATTCCAAGGAGATGCGGTAGGCTTCGATGGTTTTCGGGGACAACGCCCTGGCCTTGGGCATGTATTCGTGCAGGTAGTTGCGCGCATACCCCCAGAAATTCGGGGTATCGCTGCGGGCGTCGCGTTTCATTCGAATCCCACCTTTGGCAGTATTCCCTGGCCTTCACGGGTCAGCTCGGCGTAGCCGTTCATGAAATCCGGGGACGTGTGGATGTAGTAGTAGGTGCTGTTCAGCGAGGCGTGGCCCATGTATCGGGCCAGGTAGGGCAGCATGGCGTTGACGTCGGTGCCTTCGGCCATCCAGCGTTCGATGTTGGCGTAGGCGAAGTGATGTCCGAAGGCGTAGGGCGTCGGTTGCTTGCCTTCAAGGGGTCGCGGCAGCCCGGCTTGGTCCCAGGTCCTGTGGAACATGGTCCCGACCATTGATGCCGTCACCGGGTTCCCGGTGGGGGAGGCGAAGAATGTGGTGCGTTTGTCGCCCAGGGCCGGTTCCAGCGCTTGATCGCAAGCGGAAAGGATCTCCAGGATCTGATCGGTGAGGGGAAGCTGTCGGCTGCGGTTGCCCTTGGACCAGTGCACGTTGATGTATCCGTCGGTGAGATTGATGTCGTTGACCGTCAACCGGCGCGCCTCGCAGGTGCGCAGTCCGCAGGAATGCATGAGCGCGAAAAACGCGAGCCCCTGCCATTTCCATGGGGAGGCGGTGCCCACCTCGGCCGCGGCGTGGAAGAACCGGGTGACTTCTTCTTGCGTCAGCAGGTACGGCTGTGGTCGGACGGAACGGGCTTTCCACTGATCCGAGAGAACGTACGCATTGTCGTCACCGTTGATGCGGAGCCAGCGGCCGAAGTCCCTGATGTATGACATCCAGTTCCGATTGGAATCAGGGTGGGCCGACGCTCTGGAGGCGACCCACCCTTCAACGGTGGATCGGTCAAAATTCACTGAACCGTGTTCGGTGCAGTAGCGGTCAAAGCTCTTCAAGTACCAGAGCCGGGACGTGCCTTGAATACCGGTGCTGGTCTTGAAGGCAAGGTAGCGTTCCAGATCGGACGCGAACACCCCGGTGAACGTGGACTTCTTCATCGTCCCGCTCCCTGCGGCACCGGGACCGGGAGGACGCATGCGCGCATCCGTTCGGTGTCCGCGCCCAGATACACGTTGGTGGAATCCGGGTTCGAATGGCCAAGGACCGCCGATATGGTGGGAAGCGGTGTTCCGGCGCGCAGGAGCCTGGTCGCTGCGTTGTGGCGCAGCAACCGGGTCCCGACCCGTGCACGATCGGCCCCGGCCGCCTTGAAGACCCGTCTGATCACGTCATAGATGGAGCAGTGATCAGAGAACTGGGCATGGGGCGCAACCGACCTCAGAAACACGTGCTCGTCCCCGGAATCGGGACGCTCTTCGAGCAGATACTCCGCCAATCGGCTTGCGATCATAGGGGGCACCGGCAACGTCAACGGATTGCCGGTCTTCTGCTGGACGATCCCGAACGTCAGGTTTCTCCAGTCGAGGTCTTTCAATCGCAGGGCTATCAAGTCGCACGCCCGCAGACCGGTCACCAGCGCCAGCAAGGTGATCGCCGCATCCCGCGCGGGAATCTTCCCGCTGGCGCAGGCCTGGACAACCATTTCCTCGTCCCGGTTGCCGAGCACGGGAATAATGCCGTAATGGCGTTTCGGCCCGACCATGTTCACCGCCTCGACCAGGTCAGGGCGCCGGGCGAAGTTCAGGAACGGGCGAAGGTTTGTGGTCCCCGCCCACATCGAATTTTCCGACCAGCGTCCCCGCATTGATTCCAGGAAGCCGAGCACACCGGCGCCCTCGGCCGCCTGAAGCGAGGTGATGCCGTTGGCCTCCAGATACAGCAGGTAAGCCCAAGCCGTACGGCGATAGGCGGCGCGGGTCTCCGAGGCGAGCCCACGTTCTTTGATCTCATCGGACCACGCGGCCAGCAGCGCTGCGAACTCCTGCGACCGGGGAGTCGCCCGATCCTCCCCGCGCTTCTTCACCGATAGGTCCACTCTCCCGGTGAGCACGCAGGAGTCGAACAAGTCCACCAATCGGCTGTGGGCTTTACGACGCTGATCGCTGAACTTCCCGGTGCGCGGGCTCGTCGTCAGCGACGCGAATTCAGCACCCAAACCAGGCGTATAGACGCCGCCCTGCTTCCGGGCGAGCATGTCCAGGCGGCGAATCCACTTGCCGTATTCGAGGACCGTCAACCGCGTAAATCCAGCCATCTCCAACGCAGCAACGACCCGCTCACCGATCTCCCTGACCGTCGTGTCCATGGCGTTCCCCTTCCAGTGGGCCTATGGATACGACGAACGTAAACCCGTCGAAGATCGCAATCACTAAGCCGAGGAAAGAATCCGCGTTCCCCGCCTGGCATGGCCCCCGGAGCAGTTCCTCGGCTTAGCGTTTTCCTCGGCATAATCCGAACTAAGCCGGATCCGGCTTAGTTCGGACAACGGGAGTGAGTTCATCAATTGGGAGCTGTTCCGCTGGTGCGAGCAGGAGAACCTGACGTTCACCAGGTCCCGGTCCGGGAACAAGAACGACGGGGCCCACGTGGAGCAGAAGAACTGGCACATCATCCGCCAGACCGTCGGCTACCACCGCTACGACACCGCCGCCGAGCTGGAACTGCTGAACCGTATCTGGGCTCTCCAGCGGCTGCTGACAAACCACTTCGGACCCCAGCAGAAACTCCTCGCCAAAGTCCGGACCGGCGCGAAGGTCAGCAAAACATACGACCGGCCCGCGACCCCGTTCCAGCGCGTCCTGGCCGACACCGGCACCGTCGCCCGGGAAGTGAAGACCCGGCTAAGGCGGGAGAACAAACCCTTGAATCCGGCCGCGATCCAGCAGCGTCAGACCCAGACCCTCTGCGCCGAACTGCAAACCCTGACCACCGCCAAACAAGGCCCGAAACCCCAACCCGCTATCCGGGCAAAACCGAATGATTCCACGAAACAATCCAGGCGGGCATCTTGACATGATTCTTCAGGGGATCATTGGCCGACAAGGTGGGTGCCCCTGATGAACCCGCTCCTCGGTTTTTAGTCGTGGTTTTCATAGGTCTTCTGATCCACATTCTGCCCGCCGCGGCGCAGACAGGCAGAACCTGATGGCGATTGGCGCACTTGCCTTGGTTTCGTCAATGATCGTCTTTAACAAGATGGGCTCACCTCTATTCATGATCTCGCTGTCGGCCGTGATCTGCGTAGGGGCGCCTTTCAATGGGCGACGTCGGGGAGTGCGGGCGGTGTCCATCGTTGCTATTGGAGTTATTACAACTCTCGTTTATCCCATCCTCTATGTGCAGTTGCTAACGGCGCTAAATCCGGGCGTTGCCGCCCTTCTCACTCTGCGTAATTTGCTGGTGATCATGGTTCTGGGATGGTCGTTGTTGAAGCTATTGAGTCTGGTGAGGTCTGCGAAGCTTGCCGTTCCTGAATCCGCGGCGGATGTCCCCATCTTGGCTGTTGGTGGGGTGTCTCCAAATTAGCTTCTGAGGGAGGGAGCGCCTGAGTTCTGTACCAATGAATGCTTCGCGTCGTTTGTCCTCAGCGATGAAGCCCCGCAAGTTCGCTACAATCGTTGGGGGTTGTGGAGTCTTTCGCGAGTTGGGATCGCCGATCGCGGACACTACCCTGCGATCTGACGTTGACCCAAATCTGACATCCGTGCGATGTTCGCGCTTAACTGGGGGACCACACATGCCTGTCCGCACCGATGCCTTGATGCCGTCCGTCCAAGTCCCAACAGACGGGCGTCCCGGACGAAAGACGTCCGGGATTCGCCGAGACATTCAAGGACTCCGGGCAGTTGCTGTCGGGGTAGTGGTTCTTGACCATATGGTCAAATGGCCCACAGGGGGATATGTCGGCGTCGACATCTTCTTCGTGATTTCCGGGTTCCTGATTACCGGATTGCTCCTGAGGGAACATGAGCGAAGCGGTACCGTCTCGTTCGCGGACTTCTATCGACGGCGGCTGCGCCGGATCACGCCCGTGGCCGTTCTGGTTCTCTGTGCGACACTAATTGCAATTTTCTCCACCTACGGCATCGGGCGAGCCAAGACCGTTCTTGAAGACGGCGCGTATTCGTTGTTTTTTGCCGCGAATTGGCACTTTGCGGCGACGGGGACGGACTACATGCAGGCCCGTGTCCCGGCTTCGCCGCTGCAGCATTATTGGTCCTTGGCAGTTGAGGAGCAGTTCTATCTTATTTGGCCTGTGGTGATCGTAGTGGTCCTGGGCCTGGCCGCAATTCGTCTTCAGTCGAGCAAGACCCGAGCTCTCCAGCTGCTGCGGGTGGCTTTGATCGTCATCACGGCCACTTCCTTCGCCTATGCGTGTTGGCAGTCCCGGGCAGAGCCAACCTGGGCATACTTCTCTACCCTTTCCCGGGGCTGGGAGCTTGGTGTCGGCGCATTGATTGCTACCCTCACGTCCCGGCTGTCGCGCATCCCCGCGGCCGCTCGGCCGGTCCTCGCCAGCGTCGGCCTCGTCGGCATCGCGGCTTCGGTAGTCTTGCTCGATTCACATTCCGTTTTTCCTGCCCCGTGGGGTGCCGTTCCGGTTTTGGCGACGGCCCTCGTCATAGCCGCGGGGACTGGAGAAGTCACGCCACAGCGCTTTGACATCCTCTCGATGAAGCCAATGCAGTATCTCGGAAAGATCTCCTATTCTCTGTACCTATGGCACTTTCCTGTAATCACGATTGCGGCGACTCTCCACCCACAACCGCAAGGGCCCCTGACAATTCTGGCGCAGGTAGCCCTCATGGTGCTGCTTTCAATCACTTCTTTCCACTTGGTTGAAGATCCCGTCCGAAAGTCAAACTGGCTCAATGACCGTGAACGCCGTGCTGATCGACGCGCTAGCCGTTGGCGGTGGAATTCCGTATGGCCAAAGATCGTTTTGGTGGGGGTCGGTCCGGCTTGTCTCGCGACCCTAGCTTCAATCGCGCTTTCCGTTGTTCCCGTTGCCGCTCCGGCGGAGGGAACAGCGGCAGCGATCATCAAGGAACTCGACACTGCGCCGGCGTTGCGAGCAAAACAAATCAGAGGCGGCCTCGATGCTCAGGCGTGGCCCGTGCTCACGCCGTCGATTGACAATCTGATGGCCAAGGCATGGGTTCCCGAATGGCGAGAAGATTCGTGCCAGGACGTTTGGGAAGCAGATCTCTCCCGATGCATGTACGGCGACAAGGGTGCACCGAAGACCGCCGTTCTCGTCGGCGACTCAATAGCAATCAGTTATATGCCCGGATTGCGAGCGGCTCTCGCCGGTTCGGGCTGGAAGATTCAATCGCTGACGCTTCAGCAATGTCCTGCCATTAACATCTCTGTGCTGAAGGACAAAGCTGCCGACGGAAATTCTCCTGGTTATCCGGAGTGCGACAAGCACCACGAATGGGTGAAATCCTATCTGACCCGCTTGCGTCCGGACATGATCATCATGAGCAGCGTACAGGAGACAGTTCTGCGTCTAGCCAGTGGTGCTAAGGGCCAGGACGCGATCAACGCTTGGGGGCAGGCCACGCGGGAGACTCTTAAAGAGTTCGCACCGCTCGCAGATAAGACTGTTCTGATTGGGCCGCCTCCCAAGGGCAAAGTTCTGCCATGGTGTGCCACTACGATGAACACGCCCAAAGAGTGCATCGCCGAGCGGACGCCAGAGCAAATAGAAATGCAGTCGGCGGAGTTCGCAGCAGCCTCAGCGGCACCGTCCAATGTTTCAAGCCTTGACACGACGTCATGGTTCTGCGATTCGGATAACAGGTGCCCCAGTTTCGTGGGCAATACACCCATGTTTGCGGATGGGGGCCACCTGACGGAGAACTATTCGAAGATGCTTGGGCCTGTTTTGCGTGAGGGTCTCGTAGGACAAAAGAAGTAGATGCTGCACCGAAGTTCGTTGAAGGTCAATTTTTGCCCCTTACGAGGGCTATCTACATAGGACTGACACAAAGAGGTAAACGGGTACGCCAACCGCTCCAGCAAGGAGCCACCGAGATATGGAACGACTCCAGGGGCCATTTGGTGTTGGGCGCATGCGCATTGCCACACCACACGCCAACAGAAGCAGAATGAACAGGGCCGACAGGTCCCTTCCCCGCCAGATATAGCCAATTTGTTGAATTACCTGGGCCTGAAGAACTGGGGCAAGATCAATACCGCGACCAGCAGGATCCAGATGACGGGCCTTGCACTATGAGGCAGCGCGGTCAGGCCGCCCACGAAGAGCCGTCAATGCAGGTCGCCGGCATCGTTTGAGGGTTCGATGCGCGGCGTTTCGCCCCAGCCGGACCAGCTATGACTGGTCGAGCCACGCCAGCAGCTTTCCTCGCTTAATTATTTCGTCCAGCGCTCATATACCTTCCAGTCCAATAACCGGCAGCACGTTAGCATGTTTCGCTATGGTCTGCTGGTCATTTTCAACGTTCTTGCGACGGACGTTATTGTCAATCTCTTCGATAGCCTCGCGCCTCACCTATGCCGGCGGGAAAGTCGTCTCCACGGTTTCGACAATGACGTGGAATTTCTTCCTCTACAAATATTGGATCTTCCGAAGCGATTCCCGCACGTCCGGCAAAGATCAACAGGACGATCCAGAATTCAGCCCCACTACCGCCGACGGCTGATCAGCCTGCCACCAGCTCAACCTCGTAGCCGTCGGTATTCACCAGATAGGCAGCGTAGTGATCGGCCCCGCCGGCGTGGGGAAATTTGCTCTCGAACATCTCGTACCAGCCGGAATCGGCGCCGAGCTCCCGGAGCCGGTCTACGTTTTCCCGAGTCCCCGCATGGAAGGCGAGATGGTTGAGCCCGGGCTCCGTCCTGCGGTGCGTGCTTCCCGTGAGCGCCGTGGACTGTTCGATCACGATGTACGTGGCTCCGAGTTTCCAACTGCAGCCATCGGGCCACTCCTGGAATTGTTCGTAGCCAAGTTCGGCCAGCAGCCAGCCCCACTCTTCCTGCGCCCGGCCGATGTGGGGTACCCAAATCTCTACGTGGTGCAGCGAACCCACTGGAACATCAGCCATGCGCAGAGTCTACGTTTGCGGGGAGCCCGCGGGAATGCCGGGCAACTCCACCACGAATGCCGCGCCGCCCTCAGCCCTGATTTGGCTCTCTTGCTTAACTGCGTGAGTTTTAGGCTGTGGATGACGTTAGGGATGGCTCGCTGCTCAGTCGGAGTATTAACCAAGTCTGCCCTTTAGATCATTCAACTCTTGAGCATTTTCGGTTATGTATCGATTGTCATAGAACGACCCAACGACTGAACGACTGCACCCAATCCAACGAGGTTAGTTTCTACTTTGCACCTTACATCCTGGGTTGCCACAGCGATTTCTGGCTCTATTCCTGATCCAAAGCGAAACGCTGGCGCTCGTCCTAGGCGTGATTCTGTCTGTGGTCAACCGCGCATCGGTTCGAAAGAGTCGGGTGCCTGCGGCAGCCGGCCTAAGTAATCATGCTATGTAAACCAATCGGCTATCGGAGCGTGTAACCTGACACGTCGGCGATGATTTGAACGGTTGATCCCAGGCCGGACTCGATGTTGGCGATGGTGACTTTGCCATCGCGGCCTATGGGTAGATAGCTCAGGTTGGGCACTGTTTGCCCGGTGCCGTAGTTCACGTTGGAGGCGTTCGGTCTCGCGGATCGGGAGGCGTATCCGCTGAGGTATCCGAACGACGTCGGTTCCGTCACGGTCAGGTTCACCCACACACCCGCAGCGTTTTCGGGGACGCCGTTTATTCCGGCGGCCTGGAAGGAGATCGTCCCGCCGGCCTTCACCGGCCCGGACGAAGTCCTCGTGTCAAGGAACCGGGTGGGAGTGATATTTCCGGAGGCGCCCGCGTCTAGAGGCATTCCGGGCAGGAAATACCCTGCGACGTCGGCGATCACCTGAGCGGTACCGGGTGAAGTGTTCGCGATCGTGACCTTCCCATCGGGGCCGAGCGGCACGACGGCCAGGTTCGGCACCGTCTGACCCGGACCGAAATTTACGTTCGAGGCGTTCGGTTTCGCCCTGCCGGAGGCATAGGCAGTCAGGAACCCGGCGGACTTTGCCTCCGTGACGGTGAGGTTAATGACGGCAGCGGCGGCGTTGGACGGGATCCCGTTTACCCCGCCGATCTGCAACGAGACGGTTCCGCCAGCCGGGACCGGACCCGAGGATGCCCGGGTGTCCAGGAATCGGGACGGTGGTTTGGCCGCGAATGCTCCTACCGCAGCCGGAAGTCCGCCTTTGAAGTACGCAGCGACGTCGGCGATCACCTGGGTGGTACCGGATGAAGTGTTCGCGATCGTGATCTTCCCATCGGGACCGAGCGGCACGACGGCCAGGTTCGGCACCGTCTGACCCGGACCGAAGTTCACGTTCGAGGCGTTCGGTTTCTCCCCGCCGGAGGCATAGGCGGTGAGGAACCCCGCGGACTTTGTCTCGGTGGCGGTGAGGTTGACCACCACAGCGGAGGCATCAATCGGCACGCCGTTCACGCCCCCGGCCTGGAATGAAACCGTCCCCCCTGCTGCGACAGGCCCCGAGGCGGAACGCGTGTCCAGGAACCGGGATGGGATGATCGGCACTGAGCCTCCCGGCCCCCCGGACGCCGGGACCGGGGCGTACATGAGAACGCCTATGTCCTTCGACTGCCCCACCGTCGACTGCAAGAGCGCCGCATTCGCCGTTTCAGTCGTGTTCCCCGAATACAACGTACCGATACCGGGCACCTGCGCATCGCCGTTGACCCTCAGCTTGTATGAACCCGAAGATAAGCCGCCGAGACTGAACCGACCTGACTCGTCCGTGGACGCGGTCCGCGTCACCAGGGAGCCGTCATCGGTGAATGCCTGTACCAATGCGTCCGTCAGCGGGAAGCCGTCAGGGCCGACTACCTTGCCGGTGAGGACCCCGCCGGAGACCAGCCGTGCGTCCTCCAGCTGTGTGACCTGATCCGCTGCCACGGACACAGTCGCGGACGCCGCTAGTCCCGCGGACTCATGCACGCCCCGATAGAACTGGGCTTCGTCCGTTGACGATCCATTTACGCGGTTGAAGGCGACCTTGTAGGTGCCGGGCGCCAGCCCGGAAACCTGAAACTGCCCACCGGAATCCGCGCGGGGAAACGCTTGCCCCACTTGGTAACCCTGCGCGTCCAGCACTTGAATACTTGTGCTGGCACTTCCGCTGCCCGAGGACGTAAGTACCTTCCCCGTAATCGAACCTCCTGCTGTCAAGGATGCATCGATTCCAGACACCACCCGATCGCTTGCCACGGTTACTTTAGTGGCTGCTCCAGGTCCGGGTACGCCGTTGAACCATTGGTTCGCAAAAGTAACGAGGGCACCATTCGTCACATACCCGGAGCCTGAGAACCCCACCCGGTAGTCGCCTGGCCACAAAGGACCGATGACGCCGTTACTGAGCGGACCCGGGATGATGCATTGCGCTGAGCCGGGACTATTGAAGTCAACGGCAGTGCCCCAGGGCGTTGCACATAAGGTGAACTGCGTCGACGTTGTTGCCACTTGTATCGACGTCAGTCCAGTGATTAACCCGCCCCAAACCAACGTCACGTCATCGAGCTTCTTTTCCTGGCCTGCCCTCAGCGGTATGCGCTGTGCGGATAAGGCCCCTTGCACTCCTGGATAGAACGTCGTGGGAAGCATCCAGGCCGAGAACTGGCCGGAAAATTCGACAGTAACCTCCCCAGGTGCGAGTCCTGCCAACCTGTATCCACCATCATTGCCCAACTGCGTCTGCCTGTCCCCCGCACGTACAGTGACGTCAGAGGCTACTTTTCCCGCCGGGACGATTGCTTTTCCGGTCACAATGGCACCGGGGGCCAAGGCCACGTCGATTGTGGCTATCTGACCTTCGCTCAGTGAACCCTCATGATGCTGGGGCCTAAAGTTTGAATCGATCGTAGCACCAAAGCCGAAGTCCAGGCTGTAATGGCCGGCAGGTAGTGCCGTTAGGGAATATGCCCCACTAGGAAAGACCACGGCGTTCCTGTAAACGCACGTGGTTGAACTACACACGTTCACGTTTACGCTAATTCTGGTGACATCCTCGCCGGCCGGGACAGTGATTACGCCTGAAATGGATCCGGTGTTTGCAGCCATCGCGGGGCCGGCAGTCACTGGAACCAGAACTGCAGCGAGCAGAACGGCCAGCAAAGAAAAGATGCCCAGCGCCCGCAGTCGTAGAACTCCCATGACGATCTATTGCCCTCCGGTTGTAACGCCACAACGGCAGAAGGCTAGACGTCCCCCTGCATCCTTCGAAGAGCATATAACCGGCGTCAATACTTGAGCATTTACGCCCCGCTGAAGGCCGCCGGTGAATCCGAATCCGGACCTGCCACTCAGATTTGTCTCCTTTGAGCGCCCTTTCGGAGATGAGCAGATGTCTGAGGCAGGAGCGGCGTTCTCGCGCCTATCCCGGTTTCAGCGAGTGACGGCGATCCACCAGAGGTCTCAAACCGATCGTGCAAAGCGGGCGGCAACTCCATCGGGCCGCTTTGCAGTCGCATGCGACGGCGGCGAGCTGCGGTGCCGCCCGTACGGGGTTGGCGCTCGAAACCGCCGCGCGGATCAGCATTCCGGGTGCTTGGGGTCTTTGCCTCGCTCCCGCCAATACTCATCGCATGGTCCCAGGCCCTTTACGACATCCACATACTCTGCCCATTCTGCATGATCGTCTGGGCCGCGATGATTCCACTCTTCGTATGGTTGACCATCCGGAACATCACCGCCGGGCTAATACCTGTACCGGACAAGGCCGCACAGATCCTGGGCGACTATGGATGGATCATCACTGCGCTGCCGTACGTGACCGTGATCGCGACAATCTTCTTCGCGTTCACCCAAGTTTTCGTGGGAACCGGGCTTCTGAGCCCTTGGTTCTGGTGCAAAAGCATCAGGGAATGCAAGCATGCTGGGCTGGAGGGATCAGGTCAAGCCCTGGCTTGCCACCAGCTGAAGACGCGGGCCAAGTCGCGTACCGGCCGATGTGAGGCACCCAAATCTCTACGTGGTGCAGGGAACCCACTGGAACATCAGCCATGCGCAGAGTCTACGTTTGCCCGGAGCTCGCGGGAATGCCGGGCAACTCCACCACGAATGCCGCGCCGCCCTCAGGCGCACCGCGCACACCGATGCGGCCACCCAGCCGCTGCACGATCCTTGCGGCGATTGACAAACCCAACCCGCTTCCAACAGGCCGTTCTCCGCTGTATCTGGCAAAGAGCGCACCGCGTTCAAACGCGACGGCGGCATCCGCCTCCGTGAGGCCAGGCCCGCCGTCGCGCACTTCCACCGTGAGCCCGCTGCTGGAATGGTAAGCGGCGAGCACAACGGGAGCGCCTTCCGGCGTCACGCGCAGGGCGTTTTCCAGCAGCCCGTCCACCACTTGGCGCAGCCGCTGGCCATCGCTGTGGACCGGTAATGGCCCAAGAGGCAGTTCGAGCCGTCCCGCGATCCTGTTCTGGATGCAGACCGCTTGCCAGACCTGCCAACTCTCGCGCAGGATCAAGGATGCGTCCACGGGCTGCAGTTCCAAGCGGAAATCATCGGACTCAAGCCGAGCCAATTCCAGGAGATCGCGGACGAAACGGTCCAGGCGATTGGTTTCGGCCACGAGGGTCCGCCCGACGCCGCTCACGTCGTCTCCGCTGACCACGCCGTCGGCAAGCGCCTCGGCGTAGCCCCGCAGTGCGGTGAGGGGTGTCCGGATTTCATGCGAAATGGAGAGGAGGAACTCGCGTTGGCGCCCCTCGCTGGTCCGGAGTGCAGCGTCGAGGGCTCCCAGCGCCTGCGAAACCTCCACCACTTCGGCCGGCCCGCCTGGCGCCACTGCCACGGATCGTTCTCCGGCTGCGAGCCGATGGGCTGAATGTGCCGTGCGCACCAAGGGCCGGCTCAACCATTGCGCCAGCAGGCCGCCGGCCACGATGGCGAACACGAGGCAGACTGCGAGGGCAATCAGCATGCGGCTCAGCAGGGGAGCGGCGGCCGCGCGGATTTCGGACACGGGCTGGGCCAGTACCACGCCACCGCCGGCCGCCAAGGGCCGCGCCTCGAGGACCACGGTGTTTTGCGGACCGTTCACCGACGTCGAGACCGACTTTCCGGCCAATACTTCCGCCACGGTCTTCGCATCCACCAGCCTGGCCCCGCCGCCTGTCACGCGGCCGTCGGTGCTGATCTGCGCTAGCCTCGCCCCGTGCGTGAGCAGATCTGCGCGAAGGTCCTGCAGGCTTCCAATGTTTGACTGCTTCCCCAGGGAATCGGCCTCAACCGCGAGATACTTCTTGGCTTCGTCCACCGCCGTGGCGTTGACCAGCTGCGCCGCCAGAAGGCCCGCGAGCACGACGGCGACTGTCGCGACGGCGGCGATCACCGCCGTCGTGCGTCCGGCCAGCGTGCCGAACCAGCGCCTCACGTGGCTCTCCCGGCGGCGGGGCGGGGTCCGGACGTTTGGGGAGCTGCGGCCGAATAGCCGACGCCGCGGCTCGTCGCGATGGGGGAGTGTTCGCCGAGCTTGGCGCGGAGCTGCGCGATGTGCACATCAACCGTCCGCCCGGCGGCATAACTGGCCTGCCCCCACACGGCGGACAGGAGCTGCTCACGGGAAAAGACACGGCCAGGCTGGGCCATGAGGTATGCGAGGAGATCGAATTCGGTGGCGGTCAGCGTGAGTTCCTCGGTGCCGGCTCGTGCGGTCCTGTTCAGCGGATCCAGTTCGACGCTGCCCAGCACAAGTGGTTTGGACCGTGGAGGGCCTTCGGTCCGGCGCAGGACGGCCTTCACCCGGGCCACCAGTTCGGAGGGCGAAAACGGCTTGGTGAGATAGTCGTCGGCGCCCAATTCCAAGCCAAGGACGCGGTCCACTTCCTCGTCGCGGGCCGTGACGAACAGTACCGGCGTCCAGTCCTCTGCCTGCCGCAACTGCCGGCAGAGCTCGATTCCGTCCATGCCGGGCAGCCCGACGTCGAGGATCACCGCGACCGGTTTGAGCCGCCTGATCTGTGCCAGCGCGGAAATCCCGTCCCGCTCAACGTGCACGCCGAAACCCGCGCGGCCCAGATAGAGGCGCTGGATATCGGCAATTGCCTGTTCATCCTCGGCAATCAGGACTAATCCGCGGCTGTCTTCCATGCGTCCATTCAACAGCAAGGTCGGAGCGCTGGGAGAGTCCTTGTCGGCCGGCGGAAACGGTTTTACATTCCTCGAACATTGGCCGAACAGTCAGTTCATGCGGCCGGAGCAGAGTGTGGTGAAGAGCGCCGGCGGATCGACCACCGGCCGGAACAAAGGACACGGACCATGAACAACAGCACTCCGAGCTCCAGTACCCCCGTCCAAGGCCGCAAGCGCCCCAAGGCCCGCACCGCCGTCGTCGGCGTCCTGGCAGCAGGCCTTCTGCTGGGCGGCGGCGTGATCGCCGCCAACGCAGCTACCTCGAGCAGCACAAGCACGACGGCGTCGGCCGCCTCCCAGCCCACCGCGACGGCCGCGACGGCTGCCGTTGCGGCCAAAACGGCCCTGGCGCGGCACCCGCTGGCGGCCGGCCTGCGTTTCTTCGTGAACGGTGACAGCAGCAAGCCGAACTACGGCCAGCGCGCCGCGAAGATCGCCACCTTCATCCTGGACAAGCGCCCGAAGCTGGCCGCAAAGCTTCCAGCCGCGCTGCAGGCGGACCTGAAAGCGCTGAAGGATGCGGCGGACGGTGATCGGGTCGCGAAGGCCACCCACATCAGGGACACCGCCCTGAACGGCGGCTACGGTCCGAAGATCCAGGCACAGGCAAAGCGGCTGCAGACGCAGAAATCCGACCGTAAGGCCTGAACGACAAGCAAGGCTGGTTATTTGTAGCGATCCCGCTACAAATAACCAGCCTCGTTCTGCCGGCGCGGGCCGCCCGCAGCCCGCGCCCGTCTGTGCCTAGGCCGGGACGGGATCCCGGTCCGGCTCCGCCGCTACGGGCGTGCCGTCGTCGAACGGCATTTCGTCGAGGTCGATCAACGGGTTGGTGTCCTGGGTTGCCACGAGCTCGTGGGCCTCGGCCTGGGTGTCCACGCTCGGCATGGAGCCCGGGAGCGGACGCTGTGCGGATTCGCGCAGGAAGTAGATGGCGATTGCGCCAACCACGGACGTGCCCATGAGGTAATACGCGGGCATCATGTCGTTGCCGGTGCCCTGGATCAAGGCGGCGACAATGAACGGCGTGGTGCCGCCGAAGATCGCTACGGAGAAGTTGTAGGCGATGCCCATTCCCCCGTATCGGCTCGACGTCGGGAACAGCGCCGGGAGCGCAGAGGCGAGGTTGGCTATATAGAACGTGACCGGAAAGGCGATCAGGGCCAAACCGGCAAGCGTGGACCAAATGTCGCCGATGCCGATCAGCAGGAAGGCCGGGACGGCGAACACGACGGTGCTGACGGCGCCGATCCACAGGACGGGCCGGCGGCCGATCCGGTCGGAGAGCTTGCCCGTCAGCGGGATGCAGACTGACATGACGACCAACACGGGGATGGTCAGCAGCGTGCCGTGAACGGGGTCGTAGCCCTTGGAATCGGTCAGGTACGTGGGCATGTAGGACGTCAGCATGTAGCCCACCGTGTTGGCGGCTGCGGCAAGGATCATGGCAAGGATGATCTGGCGCCAGTACGCCTTGACGATGCCGATGGGGCCCTTGGCTACTGCGGCGTCGCCCGCTGCGGCGTCCGCGGCGAGGGCTTCCTGGGCATCCAAAGTGGCCTGGAACTGGGGTGATTCCTCGATCTTGCTACGGAAGTACACAGCGATAACGCCGAGCGGACCCGCGATGAGGAACGGCAGTCGCCATCCCCAGTCCTCCATGGCTGATTGGCCGATGGTGAGCTGCAGGATGGACACGAGCGCGGCGCCGAGGGCGAAGCCGATGTAGGACCCCATATCGAGGAAGCTCGCGAAGAAGCCGCGGCGCTTGTCCGGGGCGTATTCGCTCACGAACGTGGTGGCGCCGGCGTACTCGCCGCCGGTCGAGAAACCCTGGACAAGCTTCAGGATGACGAGCAGTGCCGCTGCCCAGATACCGATTTGTGCGTATCCGGGCAGGAGTCCGACGGCGAAGGTGCTCGCCGCCATCAGCAAGAGTGTTGTGGCGAGCACCTTTTGGCGGCCCACCTTGTCGCCCAACCACCCGAAGACTACGCCGCCGAGCGGGCGTGCCACGAAGGTTGCGGCGAATGTTCCCAGGAGGAACAGGGTCTGCACGGACTTGTCGGCCTCCGGCAGGAAGACCGGCCCCATCGTGGTGATGAGGTAGCCGAACACGCCGACGTCGTACCATTCCATGGTGTTGCCGACGATCGTGCCGCCGAGTGCTTTTTTCAGCATGGGCTGGTCAACGACGTTGACGTCGGATACCTTGAGTCGACGGCGTGTTGGAAGTTTCAATTTTGAGGCACCGCGGGCTGCGGTTTTGTTCGTTCCAGCGGCGTTCCTAGCGCCTGCTGGAGAGTTGGTGATGCTTTGGTCTATGGGCATTTGGGCCGCTCCTAGGGGGGTCATTTGCTTGCGACGTTTAGCTGCCGCGCTCTGGGCAGGGTTTCAATTTTACGCGATATTCGCCGAAGCTGAGAGCCGGAGTCCGAATTCCGGGGCTATTCCGGCCCACTTTGGGCACAAATGTCTGACATCCATGTGCCGCCTACAGCCCCGGAATCACGCGGATTTTGGCGAGTTCCGGGCATGCAACACCAAATTGTTTGGTTTAGGACCTTGAGACGCACAGTTTGCTGATCATTTTCCTTGGGTTTCGCGGAGTTTTCCGAGCACCACCGTGGCATCGAATTCTTCAGAATGGACCACCCGCGCGGACAGCCCGGCGTACCCGAACAGGGCCGCCGTCGTTCTGGCTTGCCGGACGCTCGTTTCGATCAGCAGCTGGCCCCCGCGAGCCAGCCACGACGGAGCCTCCTCCGCGATCCTGCGCTGTACGTCCAAACCGTCGGCGCCGCCGTCGAGCGCCACCCGCGGTTCATGCAGCCTGGCCTCCGGCGGCATTAGCCCGATCGAGTCCGTAGGGACGTATGGAGCGTTGGCCACCAGGACGTCAACCCGGCCGCGAAGAGTGTCCGGCAGGGCCGAAAAGAGATCTCCTTCATGCACTTGTCCGCCCGCCGGCCCCATGTTGCGGCGGGCGCAGCGGACCGCAGCGGGGTCGACGTCGGCCGCGTGAAGCTCGATCCCGCCCACTGCGGCAGCCAAAGCGGCACCCACGGCACCCGAACCACAGCAAAGATCGACGACGACGGCGCCCGGCCGGGCGAGGCAGGCCGCCTGCCGGACGAGGTACTCCGTGCGGCGGCGGGGGACGAACACACCCGGGTCCACTGCGATGTGTTGGCCGCAGAACTCAGCCCAGCCTAGGAGGTATTCAAGGGGCAATCCTGAGGCGCGTTGTTCGACCAAGCGGTCGAGGTCCCCGGGGGCGTGCGCCGCGGCGATCAGGAGCCGGGCCTCGTCTTCGGCGAAGACGCAACCGGCCGAACGGAGCCGTGCTGTGACGGCGGAATGGGAAGGCTGGAACGTGGGTGCTGACATGGGAGAGCCTTTCGGGGTACCGAGGGGTGCTCTCCGGGCCATGCTAGCCGAGAGCGGACGTGGAGGCCACGCGTGAAACGGCTCCGACAAAGGCCGGGGTTCACAAACCCGGCCCGGAGTGTCTAGGGTAGGTGCATGGGAACACTGATTTTTGAATAGGCCAGCGGGTCCTGGTTCGTCGCAGACACTGGCTATGCCTCTGAAGACGTTTACCGGCACCGCCGAGTTTGATCCGACAAAAATCCACGCCTGTTGAGGCTTCGCCTCCGCGCCGTTCCTGTTATTAGGCTCAGGGTCTCGCAGCGGACGTCGCGTCCTGATACCTCCTCCGGCAAAACAAGAGTTTTAAGGAGTCCACTGCATGACACCGAACACACCCGAAACCGACGCTGGGCAGCAACCGGAAGCGCAGGAAACCGACACACCCGCTGCCGGTGTCAGGTCGAAACTGACTGACGCCCAGAAGGAGATGCTGGCAAGCAAGTCCCGTGGCGGGGCAGCGAACAGCTGGCAAAGCACCGGAAAAGGACACAAGCCCACTCAAGCGAGTGGGAAGCTGGCCAAGTCCGAGAAGAAAGTCCGCTGGTAGATCCTGCAGACAAGCGGACCGCTCCCACCTAGTATGGAAAATCCCTTCGTTTCAATGCAGAAAGGAAGAACAATGGCTGCGAAGCACGTTGAGCAACAAATCAACTCCGAGGTGGCCAGCCACCTGGTCGAGTCCATGGATAAGGCGCCCATGCCGGCCCCGGCAACCGTGGCGATGGCACTGGGCTCGACCCAAGGAACGGCCTGGCCAGACGGTAGCGGCAAGACCAGGCACCCCAAGGATCGCGGCGCCAGCCACGGCCGCGTAGGCCAGCAAGCGGCGGTCACCGCGGTCCACCGGACCAGCCGTCCCCAGATGCCGCACTCCTCTTAGGAATATTCGCCCTCCTCAGCCCAACTGACTCGCACTTAATGTCGTTATGAGCCCTCATAACGACATCTGCTGCCAGTCAGTTGGGCTGAGCTACGTGCGGGGGGCGTGCGGGAGGCCTGCGCGTGGGGCTGGGCTAGGCGCGCTCGACGTCGGCGGGGGACTTGTCGGGGCGCCATCCGCGCCAGACGGGATGGCGCATCCTTTCAGTGCCGGTCCAGTCGCTGAACGTCACCTCTCCCACAAGCTCGGGCGCAACCCAGTGTGCGGTGGCGGCATCCTCGGCAGGGATGTCGTGGAAAGGAGAGTCCGGCCGATCGAGCCCCTGCATGCGCTTCAGGATGTCGCGCAGCTGCCAGTCCTTGAACCCGGTGCCTACTCGGCCCGCGTAGCGCAGCGTGTCGCCGTCGGGAATCCCCACCAGCAATGCTCCAATGGTCCCGAGCCTCGCTCCGGTGCCGGGCCGCCAACCACCCACCACCACTTCCTGCGTGCGTTCCAACTTCAGCTTGATCCAGGACCTGCTGCGCCGCCCCGGCTGGTACCGGCTATCCGCGCGCTTGGCCATGACGCCCTCCAAGCCAAGCTCGCCTGCGCTCGCGAGGATGTCGTCGAGGTCGTGTTCCAGGATCTCGGATACATGGATAGGGGAACCCTGGGCCGGCAGCTTGGCATGGAACGCCGCCAGCTTGTCTCGGCGCTCGCTGAGTGGCAGGGAGGTGAGGTCGGCGCTGCCGCGGGATCCGGCGTCGCCTTTGGATCCGGTGTCGTACAGGAGATCGAAGACCATGAGCTGCACGGGGACTGCGGCCCGGGCGCGTTCGACGTCGCCGGGTTTGAAGAGGTTCATCCGCTTCTGGAGCAGCTCGAAGCTGGGCTGGCCGTTCCTGCTGAGTGCGACGATTTCGCCGTCTGCCACGAAGTCGTGATCGGGCCAGTAGCGCGGGTCCGCCAGTTCGGGATACGTGGGTGTCATGTCGATCCCCGAGCGGCTGGTCAACCTGATCTTGCCGCCCGAACCCGAAACGATGGCCCGGAAACCGTCCCACTTGAGCTCAAATAGCCAGTCGCCGGAGGAGACGTCGGCGGTGGTTCCGGAGGTTGCGAGCATGGGGGCGTAGCTGGGGATCCCGTTCGGTTGCGGCTGGGCATTGGGCAACAGCACCGCCCGATGGCCCGGTTTGTCCTTCATCAGGTGGATCAGCCACTGCGACGGCGACTCTCCCGTGTGGATGAGCGCGAAGCGGCGGGTACCGTGCAAGCCGCCGCCGGGCTTGCCGGTGAGCGTGGCGATGACTTCCTTGCCGTCGCGCCATTTTTCGCACTCGAACTCGCCACTATCCCAGATGCTGACCGTCCCGGCACCGTATTCGCCCTTCGGAATGATGCCCGCGAACTGCGCATACTCCATGGGGTGGTCCTCCGTGCGCACCGCGAGGTGGTTCTTGGCCGGAGTGTCCGGCACGCCTCGGGGCAGGGCCCACGACGCCAGGACGCCGTTGTGTTCCAGCCGGAAGTCCAGATGGAAACGGCGGGCATGGTGCTCCTGGATCACGAAAATTCCGCCGGGCGGATTGGGTTCCGCGTCGGCCTGTAGTGGGCGCGAACCGGGTTTGTGTTCGACAGTGGGAAACGGTTCGGGCGTCCGCTGCGGGTCGCGCTTGTCCACGTAGCTAGCCAGCCGCGGGTTCACGGCGGTGCCCGCGACGGCGGTGCCCGCGACGGCGGTGCCCGCGACGGCGGTGCCCGCGACGGCGGTGCCGGGAGCATGTCCGGACCGCCCGGGCGCCACCGCGGCGAACGGGTCCTTCCCCTCTTTGACGCGCTTCATGACGGCCGTGAAGTCCAGATGCTCGAGCTTGGGGGAGGCGAGTTCACGCCACGTCCTCGGTGCGGCGACCATGGGGTGGGCCCGCCCGCGGAGGGAGTACGGGACGATGGTGGTCTTGTTCCCGCTGTTCTGGCTCCAATCCACCAGCACCTTGCCGTTGCGCCGGGTCTTCTTCATGTCGCTGACCACGAGGTCCGGATGGTCAGCCTCGAGCGAGCGCGCTAATTCGTGCGCGAACGCAGAGACCTGCTCCCACTTGCGGGTGCCATCCAGGCCGGCGTAGAGGTGGATGCCCTTGCTGCCGCTCGTCACAGGGACCGGATCAAGGCCGATGTCCTGCAGGATGCTGCGCGCCAGCTTGGCGACTTCGACGCATTCGGGAAGACCGGTGCCGGGACCCGGATCAAGGTCCAGGACAAGGCGGTCGGGCGGCAACATGGTTCCGTCGGCGTCCACTTGCCATTGCGGCACGTGGATCTCCAGGGCTGCGATCTGGGCCAGCCAAGTGAGCGTAGCGAGGTTGTTGACGAGCGGGTAAACGTTGCTGTGCTCCCTGTGCTGGATGGTGACCCGGGGAACCCATGACGGCGTCGAGTCGTCCAGGTTCTTCTGGAAGAACATCTGCCCGGGATCCTCGGTGGTCCCTACTCCGTGCACCCAACGTTTCCGGGTGGCGGGCCGGTTGGCAGCGGCCGGGATCAGGAACGGGGCCACGGCGGCGTAGTATTCGAGCACTTCGGCCTTGGTAGTGCCAGTCTCCGGGTAGATGATTTTGCCCAGGTTGGTGAGCGTCAGTTCATGGCCTTCAACGTTGACGCGCTCCTTTTGGCTGGTTGCCACCTCTTCACCTCCGCCTTGTTGTGATGTTCACTTAGTGCATGAGGGCCATATGGAAGGGTTCTATCGCGTTCGGGCTGGTCAACGTGCCCGTCAAGCTCTACAGCGCCACCGAGGACCACGATGTCAGTCTCCACCAGGTCCACAACAAGGACGGAGGCCGAATCCGTTACCAGCGGAAGTGCGAAATCTGCGCCTCTGTTGTGGATTACGAGGATATCGACAAGGCCTACGAAGAGGAAGGCCGTACCGTGGTGCTGTCCGCGACCGATTTGAAGTCGCTGCCCGCGGAGAACAGCCGCGAAATCGAGGTGGTGGAGTTCGTTCCGGCCGAGCAGTTGGATCCCATCATGTACGAACGGCCCTACTACCTGGAGCCTGATTCCAAGTCCCCCAAGGCATACATGCTGCTTCTTCGCACCCTGCAGGACACCGAGCGCGTGGCTATTGTGCAGTACGCACTCCGGCAGAAGACCCGGCTCGGAGCCTTGCGGGTACGTGGGGACGTCCTGATGCTGCAATCCCTGCTCTGGGACGACGAAGTCCGCGAAGCCAACTTCCCGTCGCTGGAAACCGACGTCAAGATCTCGGACAAGGAGCTCGAGATGTCCTCGGCCCTGGTGGACTCCATGGCGCGCGACTTCGAGCCCGAGCAATACACCGACAACTACCAAGTTCAATTGCGCCAACTCATCGCGGCCAAACTCGAAAAGGGCGACTCCATCGACACCGAGGAAACGTTCGGTGTCGCAGCCAGCGGAGGGGAAGGCGGCGAGGTCATAGACCTCATGGAAGCCCTCAAACGGAGTCTCGACAAGAAACGCGGCAAAGCGTCCGGCGGGTCGTCCGCTGCGTCGTCCACCGAAGAGTCCGACGACGGCGCCACCGCCAAAACGGCCAGCAAGCCGAGGGCAAGGGTCAAGAAGGCCTGACGCGCCGCCGTCGTGCGCTTCGCGAAAACTGGACATGTCCCTCGTGGCCCGCGCAGGAGCGGGGGGCATGTCCCTTGGATGGCCTAGTGGTTCCGCAACGCAGAGATCAGCTCGGACTTCTTCTTGCCTGAGTACCCTGTGAGCCCCAGTTCCTTGGCCCTGGACTTCAGTTGGGGCACGGTCCAGTCCTCATAGTCGCCCGAGGTGCCACCGCGATGACCGATTTCCTTGCGGCCTTCCTTGGCAGCGGCATTCGAGATTCTGGCGGCTTTTTCCTTCGAGGCGCCATCCTCCCTAAGGGCTTCGTAGAGTTCCGGATCCTTCAGGCTGGGATTCTTCTTGTTTGGCATGCGTTCCTCCTACGGTCAAGATGCCGGCTAAGACGGAAGCTCCATCCGGAACCCGCAGCGGCACTGCAACACCTTTGTCGCCAGGTATACGTCGAGAAGGTCGACGGCGGGGTCCTCAGTGGACATTGGCGCATACACGCTATGGAATCCGGCTCCCGAAATCTTCATAGGTTCACCGCAATGGATGTATTCGCCGCCGAACTGCAGCACACCTGATACCGAGCCTCGCTGGTTCAGGATGGCTGCGACGTCCTGAAAAGTCGCGGCATGGGCATAAAACGTGTCGCATTCCACGCAGGTGTAAGCGACATCCACGAGTTCTGCCACCGGTCGCTTGAGCGGCTCGATCGAATCCAGGATCACGTGCTCGGCAGTGCGGCAAGTGCCGCACCAGATTCGTTCCGCTCTGGGGTGAGGCGCGCCATCGGGAACGATCGGGTCAGAGATAGTCGGCATCGACTTAACTCCTTGAAGCGGGAAGTGCGGCTCCCGCGCGAGGCGGAAGCCGCACTTCGGGCGGATTTAGTCCTTCTTGAAAGCGTCCTTGACCTTTTCGCCGGCCGATTTAAGGTCGCTCTTGCTTTGATCCATCTTGCCTTCGGCTTCGAGCCTCTCGTTACCAGTCAGCTTTCCAGCCGCTTCCTTGGATTTACCTGCGAGCTTTTCTCCGGCGTTCTGGATCTTGTCATCTGCGCCCATGGACGTACTCCTTTTGCTCGTAAATGGATTACTTCATTCCGCCAAGCGGTGTGGGGCCCGGCCGATGGGGCCAGGCGTCCTAAATGCTGTTGTCGGTCAAACGCCGTGTGACCTACGGCCGGACATGAAGCTAAGAAGCCAGCCGATGGCCGCGACGATCAAGAGGACCACGCCGACCCATAGGAGCCAGCTCACGGCCTGCGAGAAACCGCCGACGAGCAGAAGAACGATTGCCACAACGCCTGCAATGATCAGAAGAGTGTTCACAATGACACATTCCTTACTTCAGTGGGACCGCCGGCAAGCGCCCGGGTCCCTTGCGATGTATTCGATTGTCAGTTCGCTTGCGAACCGTGGTTCCCCACCAGGCCCCCAGACCCCGTGCGAGGTCTTAGTACAGCGGATGCCGCCCGTTTTCCGGAATTTTCATCCGGTACCAACCTGCACCGACTTCCTCCATGTTACTACTAAGCACCCTTATCAAATCAAGTACTAAGTACACTGATAAAAATTTTTGGATATCGTCGTAGGGTAAACGGAAGGTCGTGCGCCGGTTTCCCGCACACGCATCGGATGGTCGTCTAGGAGGAGAAAACGTGAAAGCATCGCAAACCCTGGCAGATAATCTCCAGCTGGTCCTCACGGATCTGATTGAACTCCAGCTCCAGGGAAAACAGGCCCATTGGAACATTGTCGGCGCCAATTTCCGGGATCTGCATCTGCAACTTGACGAACTCGTCGCGGCCGCCCGGGAGTTCGCCGACGAAACCGCCGAAAGGATGCGGGCGCTCCATGCCCTCCCCGATGGCCGGAGCAGCACCATCGCCGCCTCAACCAGGCTGGAGCAATTCCCCGCGGGATTGACTAAAACCAAGGACGCAGTGAAGCTGATCAGCGACCGACTGGAGCGGACGGTCCAGACCATGCGAGATGTCCATGACGAAGTAGACGAAGAAGACCCCACGACGGCGGACCTGCTTCACGCGTTCATAGCCCGTTTGGAGCAGCTCGCCTGGATGATCAGTGCCGAGATCATGTCAGCCGGCGCGTCCGTGGCAGACCCACAGGAAGCCTAGGAACCCGGGAAGCCAGGCAAGCGGAGCCAGGGCATGGCACGGCTCCGCCGCAGCAAACCCGGCACCCCGGGCATTTCCCGGCGAAGGTCCGGCCGCGGATTCAGTTACCACCATCCGGATGGATCGCTTATCGCGGGTGGGGAACGCAAGCGCATTGACGCGCTGGCGATTCCTCCTGCGTGGGCCGACGTCTGGATATGCCCGTTCGCGAACGGGCATATCCAGGCAATGGGAGTGGACGACGCCGGTCGGAGCCAATACATCTACCACCCGGAATGGCGGGCTCGCCAGGATACTGAAAAGTTCGCCCGGGCTGCGCGCCTCGGAGCCCTCCTGCCGCAGGCGCGTCGTCTCGTCTCCCGCCATCTGCGGGAGTCAGCTTCGGAGAAGACCAAAACCTTGGCCGCCGCCGTCCGGCTCATGGATCTCGGTGCCTTGCGGGTTGGATCCGATGGCTACGCGCGCGACAATGGCTCGTACGGGCTCACCACGCTGAGGTGCAAACACATACGGGTCAATGGGGATACGGTTTCCCTGCATTTCCCCGGGAAAAGCGGTCAAACCTGGAATTCCACCATCGAGGACCCTGTGCTGGCCCGGTTCCTCGGACCGTTGGCAGGCAGGCCCGGCAAGGAACCCCTGCTGGTCTTCCAGGATGGTGAGGGCCGGGTCTCCGTGAATGCCACGATGGTCAATGAGTACCTTCGCCACATCACGGGCGGCGATTACACGGCCAAGGACTTCCGCACCTGGAAAGGGACCGCGGCGGCCGGCATGGCGCTCGCAGGCCCGGCCTCGAAAGTGCCAGCCCGCCAGCGAGTCCTCGAGGCGATCAAGGAAACCGCCGAACTGCTCGGCAACACGCCTACGGTGGCGAGGGCAGCCTACGTCGATCCGCGCGTCGTGGAGGGTTTCCTTGCGGGTGATTTCGAACAGCTGAAGGCCACCGAGTCGGATATTGCGGCCTACCTGACGTCATTGCCCTGAATTTAACAAGGAGCATGCTCCCCGTTGGCTGCGAGGGATGGACATATTAGGAATATGTCCATCCCTGAGTGCCAAGGGAGAGCATGCTCAGTAGGGTTACTCGGCGTCGTGGTCCGTTTCGAGGATCTTCACGAGGCGGTCCAGCGCTTCGTCGGCCCCGGCACCCTCGGCGCGCAGTACTACGACGTCGCCGAATGACGCTCCGAGGCTCATGAGGGACAGGATGCTAGCGGCGTCCATCGCGTCGTCGGCGGGCTCGCCTTCGCGGGCGATGGTGACCTCAAGGTCCAGTTCGCCGGCGGCTTCGGCGAAGATGGCTGCCGGGCGGGCGTGCAGACCGACGCGGCTGGCGATGGTGGCGGTACGTTCGGACATTGTTGCTCCTTCGATTGTGGGCTTGGGGAAAGTCTAGAGACCCAACTCGTCCAGGATAGGCAGCTGGGCGCGAACGGCTTGGCGCGCGGCGGATGCACTCGGGGCGGCCAGTGCCACCAACGCGAGCATTTGGGCTTGTGCCACGGTAACAGTTGCCAGGACGGCGGAAACGGCAGCCAGGGCGCGTGCACTCATGGAAAGAGTCGCGACGCCCAGTCCAACGAGTACGACGGCGAGGGCGGGGTCCGCGGCTGCCTCGCCGCATACTCCGACGGGCCGGGAGGTGCTGCCCGCGCTGGCGGAAGCAGCGCCGTCGGCGGTCAACTTCACGAGCTGCAGCACAGCGGGCTGCCAGGGGTCATTGAGTGTGGCAAGCGGGCCGAGTTGACGGTCCGCGGCCATCGCATACTGGGTGAGGTCGTTGGTTCCGAGCGATGCGAAGCTGACTTCGCGCAGCACGGAGGCGGCGGTCAACGCAGCCGACGGGACTTCAACCATGACGCCGGGAGTCTTCAATCCGGCGGCCGAGCAGAGAGCTGCGAAATGCGCGGCTTCCTCGGCCGTGGAGATCATGGGGGCCATCACCCAGACTTCGGCCTGGTTGTTGGCCTCTGCCGCGGCTATGGCTTCCAGCTGGCGCTCAAGGACGCCGGGTGAGGTCAGGTCGGTGCGGTACCCGCGGACGCCCAGTGCAGGGTTGGGTTCGTCCGCGTTGGTGAGGAAAGGCAGGGGCTTATCCGCGCCGGCGTCGAGGGTTCGGACCACCACCTTCTTGCCCGGGAACGCAGCAAACACGGCGCTGTACGCGGCGATCTGCTCCTCGACGGTGGGTTCGTCGTCGCGATCCAGGAAACAGAATTCGGTGCGCAGCAAACCGACGCCCTCGGCACCGGCGTCGGCGGCTTTGACCGCGTCGGCTCCCGTACCGACGTTGGCGAGCAGCGGAACCCGGAACCCGTCGGCCATGGCGTTGCTTCCGCTGAAGGCGGCAATCGTAGACGCCTGGTTGGCCCAAGCCTTGGCCGCAAGCCGGAGTTCCTCGCCCGGGTCAACCGTGATGGTGCCGGCAGCACCGTCGAGGTAGACCTCGGTGCCGTCCCCGATCTCGTCGACTCCCGGGGCAGCGACGATCGCCGGCAGGCCGAGGGCGCGGGCCAGGATGGCGGTGTGGGACTGGGGGCCGCCGCTTGAGGTGATCAGTGCGATCACCTTGGCGGGGTCCAGGGTGGCGGTGTCAGCCGGGGCGAGGTCCTCGGCGGCCAGGATGAACGGAACGTCCGACGCCGGGATTCCCGGCGCGGGCAGCCCGCGCAGTTCAGAGACGATGCGGGCACGGACGTCCAGGACGTCGGCCACGCGCTCTGCCATGTAGCCTCCGAGGGCCTTCAACGAGTCGGCAACTGTGGCAGCTGCCTCCCAGATGGCCCGTTCGGCGGTACGTGCGCCGCCCGGGGCCTCGGGGGAGAGGAGCCTGATGGCCGATTTCACCAGCATGGGATCGGCGGCCATCAGGGCTGTTGCTTCCAGGACCTCTTTGCCTTCGCCGGACGCTCTGGCGGCCCGGGCACGGAGTTCCGCCTGCACGGCCTTGGCGGCATCCTTGATGCGCTGGCCCTGCGATTCGACGGTAACGTCCGCAGGAATATTGACGTTCTCGTGGGGCTCTTGGACCGGCTTCGGCATCTGCCGCACCGGCCCCAGAACGCGCCCGGGGGCAACGCCTACACCTGAAAAGGTCTGCATGGATTAGTCCTCTACTTGCTTGCTGACGGTGGGGTCAGGCTGCGACGACGGCCGGAACGGGCTCTGCCTCAACGGGCTTCCGGACTGCCCAGCGCTTCAGCGCGAGCAGGACCAGGGCGGTGATGACCATGCCAATGATGATCGAGATGACGAACATGGCCAGGTTTCCGATGGCGAAGAAGACGAAGATACCACCGTGGGGTGCTTGGGAGGTGACCCCGAAGGCCATGCACAGAGCACCGGTCACGGCACCACCCACCATGCTGGCGGGGATGACGCGGAACGGATCAGCGGCTGCGAACGGGATGGCGCCTTCGGAGATGAAGGACGCGCCCAGCAACCAGGCGGCCTTGCCGTTCTCACGCTCGGCGAGGCTGAAGCCCTTCTTGTTGAGCACGGTAGCCAGTGCCATCGCAAGCGGGGGAACCATGCCGGCAGCCATGACCGCAGCCATGATCTGGAGCGGTGCAGGGTTGGCCAGGCTACCGGCACCAAGGCCGGCTACGGCGAAGGAGTAGGCAACCTTGTTGACCGGACCACCGAGGTCGAAGCACATCATGAGGCCGAGGATGATGCCGAGAACGACGGCGGACGCGCCGGTCATGCCGGTCAACCACGTGTTGAGCTGCAGGGTCAGCCATGCGATGGGACCGCCGAGCACCAGGAACATCAAGCCGGAAGCGACGATCGAGGCCAAGAGCGGGATGATCACCACCGGCATGAGCCCGCGCAACCAGCGCGGAACCCTGAACGTGCCGATCCAGTGCGCCGTGAGGCCGGCCAGCAGGCCGCCAACCAGGCCGCCCAGGAAGCCTGCGCCCATGAAGCCGGCAACAGCACCGGCCACGAAACCGGGGGCAATGCCGGGCCTGTCCGCGATGCCGAAGGCAATGTAACCTGCCAGGGCCGGGACCAGGAAGCCAAGGGACAGTCCACCGATCTTGAAGGCAACGGTGCCCAAGTACAAAGCGAGGTTGCCGTCTGGAAGGTTGAGCAGCGTGTTGTGGGCCAGGATGTCATTGGCCTTGGTTCCCAAAGCAATGTCGTAGCCCGCCAACAGGAAGCCCAAGGCAATGAGCAGGCCGCCACCGGCGACGAACGGGATCATGTAGCTGACACCGGTCAGGAGGACCTTCTTGACCTTGGTGCCGAGGTGCTCGCTCGCTGCCTCTGATGCATGTTCGGCGTTCTCTTCGGCGCCGAAATGCGGAACGCGGTGGGCATGGGGGTCGGCCGCGGCGGCGATGGCTTCCTGGACCATCTTGGCCGGCTCGTCAATGCCGCGCTTTACGGGCGCGTTGATGACCGGCTTGCCGGCGAAGCGCTCCTTGCCGCGGACATCGACGTCTACTGCGAAGATCACGGCGTCAGCGGCGGCAATGACGGCCGGGTCCAGCGCGGTGAATCCGCCCGAACCCTGGGTTTCCACCTGAAGGTCGACGCCCATTTCCTTGGCCGCAGCCACGAGGGAATCGGCCGCCATGTAGGTGTGGGCGATGCCGGTGGGGCAGGCCGTGACGGCGACGATGCGCTTGGGTCCAGTCGACGAAGCGGCGCGGGCCGGGGCGGCCTCGGCGGCGGGTGCCGTCGATCCTGCGGCATGCGCGGCCGGCTTGTCTGCCAGTGCGCCGTCAACCAAGTCGACGATGTTCTGCTCGGTGGCAGCCGCACGGAGGGCCGCCGTGAAGTCCTTCTTGATGAGGGAACGGGCCAGCTTGGAGAGCAGCTTCAAGTGCTCCTGGTCTGCTCCTTCCGGGGCTGCAATGAAGAAGATGATGTCCGCGGGGCCGTCCTTAGCGCCGAAGTCCACCTTGTGTGAAAGCCGGGCCATTGCCAGGGTCGGCTCAGTCACGGCAGCGGAGCGGCAGTGCGGGATGGCGATGCCGCCGGGCACGCCCGTGGCAGTCTTTTGCTCGCGGGCGAAGGCGTCCGCGAAGAGCCCTTCAACCTCGGACGCGCGTCCCGCTGCGGCAACTTTGCCTGCCAGGAAGCGGATGACATCGGCGGGAGAATCGCCGAGGTTCTGGTCAAGGGAGACCAGTTGGGGGGTGATGAGCTGGGTCACTGTTAGTCCTTCTAGAGGGCCGTGATGGTTACGGCGTCGGGAGTTGTTTGATGTACCGCCGGGACAGTGGAGCCCGGCAGCGAAGCAGCGGCGGCACCGTGTGCCACAGCCTGACGGAGGCAGTCCTGCGGGGTTCCGCCGTTGGTGGCGGCCAGCAGATAGCCAGCAAGGGATGAATCGCCGGCACCAACTGTGCTGACGGCTTGGATCGGCGGATGCGTGGCGAACCACGCGCCGTCGGCGGTTACCAGGACGGCGCCCTTGGAACCAAGTGTTGCGAGTACTGCACCCACACCGCTGCCGACGACGGCGGCGGCAGCCCTGGCGGCAAGGCCGGGGTCCGCTTCCAGTTCGTCAGCCGTGTGGACGTCCGTGAGGCCCGCTGCGGCGGCCAGTTCGGCCAGTTCTTCCGCGTTGGGCTTCAAGAGATCGGGCTTGCCACTGATGTTGCCGAGTAAATCGCCGCTGATGGCGGCAACCAGCGGGGCGCCGGAGGAGTCGATCGCGATAAGCGGCGGTCCGCCATTTGCCGGATCGTCGTGCGTCGAACGGAGCCGGCGGGCGACCGTGGCGTAGAAATCTGCCGGAACTCCTGGTGGGAGCGATCCGGCAAGTACCACCCAGCTCGCGCCACGGGACCGGTCCAGCAGCAGCCCGATCAGGGCTTCCTGCTCGTCCAGGCTCAACTCCGGGCCGGGTTCGTTGATCTTGGTGGTGACGCCATCCGGTTCGGTGAGCGTCACGTTGCTGCGCAGCGGCGCACTGATGGGAAGCGCCGCGTAGGGGACGCCGTCGTCGAGCAGTCCAGCGAGGACGGGATCGGAATCCCCGCCCGGCAGGACGGCGACGGTGTCCAGGCCCGAGGCGACCAGGGCCCGGGAGACATTGACGCCCTTGCCACCGGAGTGCTGGTGGACGGCGATGGCGCGTTGCACCTCGCCGCGGGCCAAGGGGGCTGGAAGCTCCACGGTGCGGTCCAGGCTCGGGTTGGCGGTCAGGGTGACGATCATGCGATCACCACGTCGACGCCGGCCTCGGCCAAAGCGGCGGAGAGTTCTTCAGAGGGTTCGTGGTCAGTAATCACGGTGTCCACATCTCTTAGGGCAGCGAACTGGACCAGGGTTTCCGCGTCCAGCTTGGAGGAATCCGCGAGGACGACGACGCGCCGTGCGGACGTGACGAAGGCGGCCTTGACGGCGGCTTCTTCGGGGTCAGGGGTGCTGAGCCCGAACGTGGCGTGGATACCGTTGGCGCCGACGAAGGCGATGTCCGGGCGGAGCCGGGAAGCGGCCTCGACCGTCGACTGCCCGACGGCGGCCTGGGTGAGCCCGCGGACACGGCCGCCCAGGATCTGGAGGGCGATGCGCGGGTTGCCGGAGAGTCGTCCGGCGATGGGGATGGCGTGAGTGATAACCACGAGTTCTTCATGCGGGGCGTTCCCGTTGGAGGACGCCGTGCGCTGGGCGGTGCGCTGGTCCAGCAAGCGGGCGAGGGCCTCGGTGGTGGAGCCGGCATCGATCAGGATGCTGCCGGCTGCGTTCTCGGGGATGAGGGCAAGAGCAGCCTCGGCGATGCGGAGCTTTTCCGGTTGGCGCTGGATGGCCCGTTCAACCACGCTTTCCTCGCGGGTGCTGAGGCGGTCCGACGGGACTGCCCCGCCGTGGACGCGGCGAAGATTGCCAGCGGATTCGAGGGCAGCGAGGTCACGGCGGACGGTCTCCGTGGTGATGCTGAACCGATCCGCGAGGTCCGTGACGCTGACCCGTCCACGCTCGGCGACGAGCTCGGAGATCAGCTGTTGGCGCTCCTCGGCGAACACATACCCTCCATTGCGTACAAGCTGTAGGTACATCAGTGACTGTGATCACATGATGTGGAATTGCTTGACTCTATCTTTGTTCATGTTGGTCTGTCAACAGAAAACAACATAAACAAAGATTTTGGTTGGGCGAGGGGTGGTTGGCGCGCGCTCTGAGGGCGCTCTGAGGGCTGGAGCGTTGGATTCGACGTCGGACGGGCGCAGCCTCGGGCCGGCACGACGATATAACCGGTCCGACGCAGGGCTGGCTAGCCTGGATGGGTTGGTCAAGTAAAGGCTGGCTGCCCTAGCGCCGGACCGGAAGGTGCCCTACGGCCACTCGATTTCCCGCGGACCGGGGTACTCGATGGGAAGGTTGTCCGGGTCGGGAGGGTCGGGCAAGCGGAGCTGCGGAGAAGGATCCGCGCCTTGTCGATGCTTGTTCCTTTGTTTTTCCATTTGGTCAGACTCTTGCGGCGAGTCGCCTTCGGGTCGGCGCTGGTGTGCACTTTCGAGCTTCATAGTGCTTCCTTCGGGTAATGCTGCACGTCGTTGGCTAAGCAGGTATTTCCAACTCGAAGCCGCACCTGCATCTCACGACCTTGGTGTGGAGTTGGGCTTCCGAACTCCAGGAGGCCATCCTGAATCCCCCGACGATTCAGGATGGCCCCCGCCAGCTGGACGTTGGCTGCGTGGCTGTAGGAAAACCCGCAAGAAGTGCACGTGTAGAAGACGGCAAGCTGTTGGGAAGACCTTGGAGTCCGGGCCCGGATGGATTCGATGACCAGGTGCTTGTCTGTTCCGCAAGAGGCACACCAAAGGGGGGAAGCACCGGGCTGATGTGGTTCGTGAGGAATCGCGGATTCGAAGATGGTCGACATCGCCTAGCCCCGCGCCGGTAACAGGCATTTACTCATCAGGCAGCACCTTCACGTTGAGTGACATGGCGCCCGGCTGCTTGAGCGAAATTAGGCCGAGGGCTCGGCCTTTGTCCGGAGTTCTGCACGGACTGTAGAAGAATTGTGCACTCTGTACGCCCTGCGCGCAAGACCGACGGAGCGTTTGTCCAAGTGGTGGACGTTGTATTGGCGCACCCTTTCCTCCATCGCCGCCCTGCCGCTCCTAGACTTAACCACGGACGAAATGGGCCTGAACGCCTCGGTCGTGGGCCAACTCCAGGATTTGGTCATCGACAGTGAAGACGTCAGCGGCTTCCTCGAAGACCTTGCGGTATTCACGGCGGAGACGGGCCTTGCCTGCAAGCGATGAGAACCGGGAAGTCTGTACTCGTTTCTGACACTTCCACGGACTCGCTGTGGCCTGAATATTGCGGCAGGAACCAGAAACTGAGGGATGTTGCGGAATCCCTTCTGCAGTCCTTGACGAAGGAAACGCCAGTCTTGCACTTCGAGCCTTAAGTGACTCTGCTAGCGCCGCTCCGCGATGTTTTTGACGCTCTCCACGAGGCTGTCCCACATGCCCTTCGAGTGCGCGGCTTCATCCGGACTGGCGTTGTTGTCCTGGGCCAAAGTCAGCTTGGTCATCCTGTCTTCAGGCTCCAAAGTCCACGTCAGCGTGTGGTAGTTCTCCGGGGCATCGTCCTGGCCGGAAAGTGGACTGAAATGGGTGTTTACCAGCCGCTTCCCGGGCTCGAATTCGAGGATGACACCTTTGTCCTCGTACTCCTTGCCCTTCCAGACGCCGCGCCAAGCAATGGGTCCGCCGACCGTCCAGTCGGTGACAACCTCGGTTCCGAACATGAACTCCTTGATGGCCTGGGGGTCGGTGAGCACTGACCACACGCGATCGGCGCTTGCCTGGATCGTGATGGTTGAACTCGCGATGAAGTTGCCCGCCATGTCAGTCTCCTTTTTCATGTTGTCGGCGTCCCGAAGCTCGCGAAAGAGAGTCTACGCCGGGGCAGAGAGGCCAAGGAGAGGGGGGCTCCCGCCGGTGCGACGGTGTCTTGCCGCTGCTGTTGCTGTCGGTGATGCTGGCAGTCTAGACAACAAGTGTCCGCCGGCGTACAGTGGCCCAGCTTTGATGCGCAAGCGGCGCATCAAAGCCGCGCACCACATTTTGGAAGATTACGGTGAGAAGTGACTGATCGAAGCCGGGCTATCGGGTTCTTGATCCATGACAACGTGACAATGATCGACGTTGCCGGGCCCGCTGATGTGTTTCATCATGCAAATGCCTTTGGGGCCCGTTACGACACTGTCTTGGTTTCCACCGACGGCAAAGCCAAGCGCGCTTCCAATGGACACTATTTGACCCCGGAGGCCGCGGCCGGACATACGGGCGCCTTGGACACGGTAATCGTTCCGGGTGCATATGGGATGGTGGCCCGGCCTTTCGAGCAGGAACTTGTCGAGGCGGTTTCCCATCTAACGAATGATGCCGGCCGGATCGCTTCCGTCTGCACCGGTGCATTTCTCCTGGCGCACGGGGGCTTGCTGAACTACCGGAACGCGACCACTCATTGGACCCAAGTCGAACGGTTCAGGAGGTCATATCCGCTCGTTCGTGTCGTCCCAGATGCGTTGTTTGTGCAGGACGGTTCGATCATCACCTCCGCGGGCATCAGTTCCGGGGTGGACCTGGCCTTGTTCATAGTTGAGGAAGACTACGGCCCCGACGTTGCCCGGGCCGTCGTCCGTCAAATGATTATTTTCAATCAACGGCCGGGGGGTCAATCCCAGCGCTCGGTCGCCGTCCGGGTGGGAGTTCCCCGGGACCACGCCCTCAGAAAGCTCTTGGACCGCATAACCGCCGATCCCGGCGCAGATTACTCGATTGACGCCATGGCCGCCATGACAAATCTCAGCGCCAGTAGCCTTGCACGGCTATTTCAAGAGGGAACCAACACCACTCCTGGTCGATACGTCGAAATGGTGCGGATCGAAGCGGCTCAGGCAATGCTCCAAAGAGGAACCACTGTCGCCGCAGCGGCAGCCGCAAGCGGATTTGGAAGTGCTGAGACGATGAGGCGGGTCTTTACGCAGAAGATCGGAATGAGCCCCTCGCTGTATCTGGAACGCCTCCTGTCGCAGCCCTGATGGTTCTTGGGTCCTCACCACAGCCTGCTTCCGACAGACCCTGACGCTATCTGTGGGGTGCTTGACGGCATTCGCGGGTCCGCCGACGTCGGCCGTGGTCAAAGCTTGGTATATCCCGGCAATCCGGAGCACCTACAAAGAGGAGAACGCAATGCCGTTCGTAAATGTCAAGCTCGTCGACGGCGTCTTCACGGAAGATGAAAAGCACCGGATGGCGGCAGCCCTGACTGACGTCATGGTGAAGTTTGAAGGATCTGAAGCTTTCCGCGAGGTGGTGTGGGTCCTCATTGAGGAACTGCACACAGACGGCTGGCACATCGGCGGCCTGCCGTTCAGGGGACCGGCAAGCCTGATGGACGGACTTGCCCGCTCCAAGAGCCTCTACGAGTCCATCGACGGGCACCCGGTTACCCGATCGGAACTGGCCGAGAAATCACCCGTTCTGGAGAAGTGATTCGTTGGACCACAGCATGAAGACAGTGCTTATCGTCGGCCACCCGGACCTCAGCAGTTCGCGCATTAACGCCGCATTACTCGAGGAGGCAAGGTCCATTAATGATGTTCACACCCGCGTCCTTTCCGAGCTGTATAGGACGGACTCCATTGATATCCAGGCCGAACAGGAAGCCATCGCGGGGGCAGACCACATCCTGCTGCAATACCCCACATATTGGTACGCCATGCCTTCAATTCTCAAAGGCTGGCTGGACGAGGTCCTAACCCGGGGTTGGGCCTACGGGACCGGCACTCCCGGAGCGCTGGCCGGTAAGACGCTCCGCATTGTTACAACTACGGGCGGCGCCTTCGAAGGCTACGGCCCCGACGGCCTCCACGGCTGGGAGTACGACGCAATGCTTGTGCCGCTAAAAGCAACAGCGCGACGACTCGGCATGGCCTGGCAGGAACCGCTGGTCATCCACGGAGTCCGGGAGTTGGATGACGCAGGCGTTCGGCAGCTTCGAAGCAGCTTTCACGAGCTGCTCATGGATGTGCGCGAGGAGCACCGGCCTTTGGAAAAACTACGCCGCTTCGAATCGGTCAATTCCTAGGGTGTCGTGGCGCTGAGGGGATCAACGAGGGCGTCCACCACACGATGTGGACGCCCTTGGGGGCGCATAGGCTCTTCCCATGGAAACAGTCGTCTGGTCCAAGCCGGAAAATGAGCGCGCAGGGACGCCGCTCCTCGTGATGATGCACGGATACGGTACGGACGAGCAACGAATGGTCAATCTCTTTCCCCAGCTCCCCAAAGAATTCACCTGCGCCGCGCTCCGAGGGCCTATGCCGATCGGCGACCACTACGGCTGGTTCCTGCTGGACTACTTCCTCGCCAACGACTTTGCCGACGTCATCACCGCGACCAACAAGGTTTTCGCCTGGATTGACTCGGTCAAGCGCAACCACAGCAGCGTGAGCCTCCTGGGCTATTCCCAAGGCATGGCCATGGCCAGTACGCTTCTGCGGCTTCGTCCGGAAGGCTTCAAAGCGACCGTGGGCCTCTCCGGATTCGTGCTGGAAAACGACCTTCTGGCACTCAGCGAATCCTTCGACTCGCCACCGCCGTTCTTCTGGGGCAGGGA
Organism: Arthrobacter sp. 2RAF6; assembly: GCF_052115205.1. Classification (NCBI taxonomy): domain Bacteria; kingdom Bacillati; phylum Actinomycetota; class Actinomycetes; order Micrococcales; family Micrococcaceae; genus Arthrobacter; species Arthrobacter sp. 2RAF6. The sequence continues at coordinate 52,369 of NZ_JBFRGF010000016.1, forward strand.
CAAGGCCGATCCCGTGATCTTCAGCGATGCCATTGAGCACACGGCGGAATGGCTCGACAAAAACACCGCTCTCACCGCGCGAACCTACCCTGGGATGGGGCATCGGATCGAGGCCCCGGAAATGACTGATGTCAGCGCGTTCCTGAGGTATTACGTCCTCCGTTGAGGTGAGGTCCGCGTCACATTCAGTGCTGCTGGAAAACAACTCTTGATTGCCAAAATTGTAAGCGCTTACACTCTTCTTCGGCGGTGCAAGGATGTGCCGCTAAATCCAGAAGATGAAAGGGTTGAGGCCGTGTTGAATGGTTAAGGCTCACCGCGTGACAATCCAGGACGTTGCCGTCCTCTCAGGCTTGTCCATCTGCACCGTTTCACGCGCTCTGCGGAACCTGCCGAACGTGTCCGAAAAAGCGCAAGCCAAAGTGGCCGACGCCGCTGCCAAGCTCGGCTACAAGGCATCCTCCGCGGCAGCCCGCCTGGCCGGGGGAAATACCGGTTCCATCGCCATCATTGCTCCCACCGCCACCGCCTGGTTCTTCGCCCAGGCCGTCGAGGCGGCCGAGGAAGTGTTCGGAGACAGCGGCTTCGACACCGTCCTGATCAGCCTGCGCGGCAAGTCGAGCGTCAAGCGGAAGATCTTCGGCGATCTCCTTGGGCTCTCCCAACGCGTGGACGGCGTGCTGCTCCTCAACGTGGATTTGAGCGAATCCGAGGTTGCCCTCCTGGCCGCGTCCGGCCTCGCAGTTGCGAGCGTGGGGATGACTTCCGTACCGTGGGACAACGTAGGGATCGACGACGAACTCGCGGCTTGGCAGGCCACCTCGCACCTTTTGGGGCTGGGTCATTGGGATCTGGCGGTACTTTCCGGCCGCGAAACCCAGGAGAACTCGGTGCTGACGTCCAGCGACAGGCTCAAGGGATTCGGCCGCGCGTTGAAAGACCATCACCTGACCGTTCATCCGGACTTAGTCATCAACTCGGATTCCACGATCGACGGCGGACGCAAGGCCATGAATGAACTCATTGCCCACCGAAGCCTTCCAACGGCAGTCTTTGCGGACTGCGACGAGGCGGCTTTCGGAGCCTTGATGGCCATGCGCGAGCATGGACTGTCCGCACCGAAGAATGTCTCCGTGATTGGAATCGACGACCACCCCATGAGCTGGTTCCTTGGCCTAAGTACAGTGGCGCAGCCAGTGGCGGACCAAGGTGCCTTCGCCGCCAATCTGCTGGTGGACCGGCTTCAGAACACCGACGCCCCCAGCGAACCCTCCAACCACTTCCTTGACACGAAACTCATTGAACGCAAAACCACGCGCCGCCAGCGCTGAACGGACCACTCCACACCATGACTGATACCCGAGCAACCCAGAAGACCGCCTGGACGGGCGCTACTGCCCTCCTTTTCGACCTCGACGGCGTGCTGACGCCGACCGCCGTCGTGCATGAGCAGGCCTGGCAGGAACTCTTCGACGGCTACCTGGCGGAAACCGGCCATCCGGACGGCTACCAGGAGAGCGACTACTTTGACCACATCGACGGCAAGCCGCGCTTCGATGGCGTAAGGGATTTCCTCACCTCCCGTGGAATCACATTGCCGGAAGGACCTACAGACGACGATCCCGCCAACACGAGCGTGCAGGGCCTGGGCAACCGCAAGAACCGGATCTTCAACGAGATAGTGGATTCGCGCGGCGTCGAGCCTTACGCGGGCTCTGTCCGGTTCATCCACGCAGCCTTGGAGCTGGGACTCAAGCTCGCCGTCGTATCCTCATCGCGCAACGCGCCCGCCGTGTTGAAGGCGGCCGGACTGGATGGCTACTTCGCGGTGGTGGTCGACGGCCAGGTGGCGGCCGCCGTCGGGCTCCCCGGCAAGCCGGATCCCGCAACGTTCCGTTACGCGGCCGAGCTGCTGGACGTTCCTGCCGCAGGCTGCGTCGTCGTCGAGGACGCAGTGTCCGGTGTGCAGGCCGGCAGCGCAGGGAACTTCCGCGCGGTGATCGGGGTGGACCGGGGCGCCGGCCACCAGACCCTGCTCGACGCCGGCGCGACGTTCGTGGTCGACGACCTCGACGATCTCCTCTAGTCAAGCCGTTTCACCAGAAACAGAAGGAACCCAACAGTCCATGGCACTCATCAGCTCCGACCGGCTACGATTCCCCTGCGAACCGTGGAAGCTCGTGGAGAGCATCCACGTTCCCGGTGACGCCGGTCCGCTCGAAACCCTCTTCAGCCTCGGCAACGGCCACCTGGGCATCCGCGGCGCCCATTGGGCGGGAGCGGACGCCGAGCTTCCCGGCACGTTCATCAACGGTTTCCACGAAACGTGGGACATCAAGCACGCCGAGAACGCGTACGGTTTTGCCCGCATAGGACAGAGGATCGTCTACGTCCCGGATGCCAACAACTTCAACGTTGTCATCGACGGCGAACAACTGAGCCTCGCCGAGTCAACGGTGCAGAACTACCGCCGCAGCATCGACTTCGCCACAGGCGCGTACGAGTGCGCTATCACGTGGGAGTGCCGTTCTGGCGCCACCGTCACCACGCTGGAGCGCCGCGCCGTCGGAATCGAATCCAGGGGTTCCCTTGGCATCGAGCTGAGCCTCACCGCAGACCGCCAGGTTTCTGCTGACGTCACGTCCTTGGTGATCAATCGGCAGGACCAGCCTGTGGAGGACCACTCGGCCCACGACCCCCGCCGCTCCGGCCGCCACGCCGGCCGGGTGTTGCTCCCGCTCCACCTCCAGGGCTCCGACGGATCCCTGCGCATGGCCTGGGAAACCGCCGAATCCCGGCAGCGCATCGGCATGGCCGTGGACCATTGGATCTCCGCGGAAGGCCAGCCTTTCGAAACCGTGGTGGGGGAGGACGAGTCCACGGTGCGCTACGTCATGGCCGTGAATGAGGGCGAGACGTTCCGCTTGGAGAAGACCGTCAGCTACGTCGTGAACAGTGCCGACGCAAGCGCAGCAGAGCCCGGCGAGATCCTAGCGTCGGACGCCGAGTTGGGACTCGTGCCGTTCGACGCGCTCCTGGCCGAAGGCGCGGCCCACTACCGTGATTACTGGTCCACAGCGGACATCACCATTGGTGGCCAACCCGAACAGCAGCAGGCCGTGCGCTGGAGCCTGTTCCAGCTCGCCCAGGCCACCGCGCGTGCCGGCGTCGCGGGCATCCCGGCCAAGGGCGTCAGCGGCTCGGGCTATGAGGGCCACTATTTCTGGGACCAGGAGGTATACCTGCTGCCGTACCTGACGTACACCAACCCGGCCGCCGCCCGCCAGGTGCTGGAATCCCGCCACGCCATGCTTCCCGATGCCCGGATCCGGGCCAAGGAACTGAGCGTGGACGGTGCGCTGTTCCCGTGGCGCACCATCAACGGGCACGAGGCCAGCGCGTACTACGCTGCCGGCACCGCGCAGTTCCACATCGCCGCCGCGATCTCCTTCGCTGCGAACCGCTACCAGTGGGCTAGCGGCGACGCCAGCTTCCGCACGGAAGTGGGCGCCGATCTGTTGATCGAAACGGCGCGCATGTGGGCTTCGCTCGGATTCTTCGGCAAGGACGGCTTGTTCCACATCCACGGCGTCACCGGCCCGGATGAATACACGGCCGTGGTCAACGACAATCTCTACACCAACGTCATGGCCCGCTTTAACCTGCGGGCCGCCGCGGCACTGGAACACCCGGACGTCCCGGAAACCGAGCGGATGGTATGGCAACAGGCCGCTGCGCGCATGTCCCTTCCCTACGATCCGCACATGGAGATCTACAGCCAGGACAACGACTTCATGACCCTGGAGCCGTGGGACTGGTCCACGCCGCGGTCCAAGTATCCCCTGCTGCTCAACTTCCACCCGCTGGTGATCTACCGGCACCAGGTCCTCAAGCAGGCGGACACGGTGCTGGCGATGTTCCTGCAGTGGCAGGACTTCACGGCCGAGGAAAAGCAGCGCGCGTTCGACTTCTACGATCCCATCACCACCGGCGACTCCACCTTGTCCGCCTGCGTGCAGGGCATCATGGCGGCCGAGGTGGGCTATTCCGACGTCGCGCTCAAGCACTTCACCGAGGCCTTGTTCATCGACCTGGACAACACGCACCACAACACGGTCGACGGCGTGCACATCGCGTCCACCGGCGGCATCTGGAGTTCCTTGGTGTGCGGTTTCGCGGGCATGCGGGACCAGGGCCAGGTCCCGCACTTCGATCCGCGGCTACCGGCCGAGTGGGACAGCCTGTCCTTCCGGCTCAAGATCCGCGGGCGGCTCTTGTCCGTCGATCTGCGCCCGGGGTCCATCAGCCTTGCGCTGGTTCCGGATGCAGGTGCTCCAGGTTCGGCCCCCGACGCCGGTGCCGAACCTTTGGAGGTCAGCGTGCGTGGGCAGCGGGTCGTCGTCCGCGTCGAGACTGTCGCCGTGCCGCTCGACGAAGTGCCGGTCCCCGCACCGTCGGTCTTCCCGAGCCTCTTCCCGACGGCGGGACTCCCGGTGATCGGAAGCGCTCGGGTCTGAGCGATCGATTGCTCCCCACCGGCTCCCAGCCTTCGCAAGCTCAGGCCGGGGCCCTCGCCGGCGTGGGCCCACCCACCGGCTCCCAGCCTTCGCAAGCGCGGGCCGGGGCCCTCGCCGGCGTGGGCCCACCCACCGGCTCCCAGCCTTCGCAAGCGCGGGCCGGGGCCCTCGTCGGTGGGGAGTTGCGGTTTCGGCGTTATTCGGGAACGGTTCATTCCTGATTCATGGGACGCCGATACGGTCTCCGGAGACCTCTCTGGAAAAGGACTCAACCCATGGATCGACGGACATTCGCCTCCGCTGCCTTGCTGACCGCGGCGGCACCGCTGCTCACCACCACTCCGGCCCTCGCGGACTCTTCCGGGCGGGGAAAGGATGCCAAGCTCACACGCACCATGTTGGACGCTTTGGAAGGGGAACTGGACGACCGTGCCACCGCCGCCGTCGTGGAGCCCCACATTGAAGACATCGGATTCAACTGGCATCCGCCAACCAAGCCGGTCGAGAGCATTGATTTCATCATTGCCTATGGTTTCGGCAACCGACCACTGGCAGGAGGCGGAGATCCCAGCCGCGTGCTCTACGAGCCTGGCCCGGTGAACGAAGCCCTCGCGGACACGGTTGCGAAGCTGCGGGCAAGGCGCAATGTTCCCGTCTTTGCCCAATGGGAAATCGCCAGGTTCCTCGAGTCCAAGTACCACATGAGCGGGGTGACTTCGATTGAACCGGTCATTTCGGCGGAAGGCACCATTGTGTATCTGAGCACGGACGGCGTCGCAGCCCAGGTCAAGGAGCGCCGCGCCTCTCAGCCTGCGGGGATCGCCGGCATTGTTGGATTCCGGGACCATATCAAGCGCTGTGTCCAGACCACCCAAGACCGCGGGATGGACGCTTTCGCTCCCCAAGGAATCGACATGCCCGGCACCTATGATCCGCAGTCGGGACAGCCGTGGACCCGGCGTCGTGATCTCTATCTGGTGCACGACATGTACGCCCAGATGGCTGTGCTCCGCGGGAAACTGATCGCACAGGCCTATCCCAACGGCTGATTTCCAGCTGGCGGAGTGGCATGTTCAGCAGGTCGTGTTCAGCGCGCCGGCACCGTATCCGAGCTATCCCAGTCGATGTGGTGGCGATAGAGCCAGTCGAAGTTGTCGGCCGTCTTCCGGGCGAGTGAGCGGAAGACGGCCTTGAGGATGAGGTCTTCGAAGACGCGCTTGAACTGGCCTCGGATCTTCGGGGCGGCGTTCCGGCGGCCCCATTCGACTACTGATTCGGCTCGTGTTCGGCGTTGTTTCTCGTAGAGGGACAGGGCGCCGGGGATGTCGCCGGGCGAGATGCCCCGGAGCGATCGGCCCAGCGCGATGGCGTCTTCGATCGCCATGGAGGCGCCTTGCCCGGAAGATGGCGAAGCGGCATGGGCGGCGTCTCCCACCAGCACGAGCCTGTCCCGGTGCCAGCTGGGTATGCTCGGAAAATCGGAGGTGCTGTAGGGCCGGATGATGCCGTCAGTCGCGGTGATGATCTCGGCCATCGGCGTGCGGTCCCCGGCCACGAGCTGCGTCAGCCAGGACTTGCGGGCCCGGTGATCCAGCGCGGCCGGATCCTCAGACGACCGCTGCAGCGGGTTGGCAAACCACCAGATTCTGCCCTCCGGATCCTGCATGTAGCAATAGAAGCAGCGCTTGCCGAAGACCATCTTCATTCGTCCCGGTTCGACGTCCAGCAGCCCGGCCGGGAGCAACCCGGCCTCGACGATCCCGCCGGTATTGAGCAGGGGGATATTGCGGGGTGCCGGGGATGAGGGGTCAACCAGGGGCCGAACGGCCGAGCGGAGCCCATCGGCACCCACCACCAGGTCTCCGTGCGCGGAGGTGCCGTCCGCGAAAACGGCCGTGACGCCGTCGGGCGCTTCCTTCACCGTGGCGAGCCGCTTGCCATACTCGATGCGGATCCCGCGGTGGCTTGCCGCCTCGCGGAACATGCCGTGCAGCTCGGAACGCGTCATGGTGCGGGCGGTGGTGCCGTCAGGGAGGGAACCGCCGTAGTCAAAGTCGATGAGGTGTTTTCCAGTACTACCCAGATACATGGACATCTGTGGGGTGCTGAAGCCCAGACTGGCGGCTGCCTCCTTGAGCTCGAGGGTTTCGAGGGCATCGAAGCCATTGACGGCCACAGTGAGGAAGCCGCCGACGCCGTCCGAGGGCCCACTGTAGGCCTCGAAGACGGTGGCGTTATGGCCGGCTTTCTGCAGGGAGATGGCTGTGGCGAGTCCGGCGATCCCGGATCCGATGACAAGGCAATTCAACATGGCGGAGTCCTTTGGAATATATTTCGTTCGGTTAAAAGAAATATATTGCTCCAATGTGGTGTGGTCAATCCTTTCGGTGAGGCGAAATAATTTGCTAGCCTCGGAGGATGAAGAACCAACCGGCCGTCAGTGCGCAGCGCCAAGAATTGCTCGAGGCGGTTTTTGCCTCGGGACGGGAGCTTTCGACGGCGGCGATCATGTTCCACACAAAGCTGTCCGAGCTGCGCGGACTGTCTGCGACGGAGGGCAAGGCGATCGACATTCTGCTGCGCTTCGGACCCATGACGGCGGGGGAATTCGGCGAACATTCCGGGCTGGCTCCCGCCTCGGTCACGGGACTGATGCAACGGCTCGAGAGCAAGGGTGTGGCGCGCAGGATCCGGCACGAAGAGGACAAGCGGAAGGTCCTGATCGAGCTCGTGGGGGACCAGGTTACTGCCGCAATGCCCCATTTCGTGGATTTCATGGCCGGGCTGGCGAGCCTGTTGGAGGGCTACAGCGACGAAGAACTCCGCGTCATCGCGGACTATTCGTCCAAAGCCGCCCGGATCCAGCAGGACGCGGCGGGGCGACTGGGTGCCTGAGCCCGGAGGGAAAGCGCGTGATTCCCCATCCAGTGCTGAGTAACCGCCGTTTTGAGCCATCAGAACGGCAGTTACGGAGCAACGGATTCCTAGCGAAGGAACCCCTCGATGGCGTCGGCGGCTGCGGGGGCTCCGCCGGCGCCGCGGACGCGCGCGCTCATTGCCTCGAGGTTGCCCTTGATCGCCTGGTCGGCGCTGACTTCAATGACAGTTTCCCGGATCAGCTCGGGGGAGAGCGCCTCCAGGGGGAGCCGCCGCCCGAGTCCCAGGTCCTCCACCCGGCGTGCATTGGCTCCCTGTTCGGGCTGCAGCGGGAAAGCCACTAACGGCACCCCGAAATAGAGCGCCTCCATGGTCGAATTCATCCCGGTATGGGAGAGGAAAGCATCGGCGTGGGGTAGGACTTCCAGCTGCGGAAAGAAGGGCCGTACCTCAAAGTTTTCCGGGATGTCCCCGAGCTCCGACTCCTCGACGCGCTCTCCGATTGCCATGGCGACTTGCCAGCGGGTGCCCGCAAATCCTTCCAGGCACATCCTGAAGAAATCCGGCCGGTCATTCAACGGTGTGGTGCCAAGCGAGACGAACAACAGCGGCCTGTCCTTCGCGCGCGGCTGCCAGGCCTCCTCGTTTCCCCGCAGGCCAAGGCAGGGGCCTACGAAGTGGAACCTGGCATCGAATGTCTCTCCCGAGGGCTGGAATTCCCTCGGGATGAAGGAGATGTTCAGCGACGCAGGAGGGCCTCCCATGAATTGCAGATGACCCACGCCATGCTCCGCAGCGAATTCATTGATCCTTTGACTGGCCTGTTTCCAGACCTCGACCATGCCTGGCGGCGGCGGGCCCGGCATGAGATCCCGCATCGAGAAATGTTCGTTGGTGGCATAGCTCGGAAGCAACGCAATATCGGGCAAGGCCAGCTTCGCGGCAGCCATCTTCCCGGAGAGCGTCATGGCGTCGTAGCACACCCCGTCCGGCATGTCCTCGGCCAGCCGGGCCAGCAGGGCCGGGAATTCCTCTCTCGCGCCCTTGAGAATCCGCTCAAGAAGTCCGGACATCATTCCCGATGGCATTCCGGCGAACATCCCCGCCATCGGTGCCGGCGCAGGACCGCCATCAGCGGAACGCTCGCGCGGGGGGAGGAATGCCGCCAGATCCTCTCCACTGGGGAAGAATGCGGCGCCGGCAGATTCGACCGCCTTCGAGTACTTCGCCGACGTCGCATACGTGACCCGGTGCCCCCGGCGAACCAGTTCGGCGACCACTGGCAAGGTCGGGTTCACATGGCCCGCCGCAGGCAAACAGATGAAGGCTATGTGCATAGCGCCAGTCCCAAGAACCGTGGAGGCCTCATTGAGAAAGGTCGGTGCTGTGAACGCTGCGCCGCCGCGATTTCAGCCCGGTCTCCAACTTGGTCCGCACCTCGCGCTTCACCCGGGCGGCAAGCTCAGTCTCATGCATTTCAAGGAAGGTTCGGACGGCGCGCGGATCCCACGGCACCAAGGACCGCAACGCCCAGCTGACTGCCTTAACAACGCTGTCGTCGCGATCATTGATCAAGATGCCGACGACGGCGAGCGTGCGTTGCGTATCGCCGGTTCCCCACCGCGACCTGGTGTTGAGCACAGTGGTGGAGACAAGCGCTATGCGCCGCCACCAATGGTCCGGGCTCCGCGCCCAGCGGTCGACATCGGCATCAGAGATGAGCCCTTCGCGCCACGCGGGTCCCACCAAGACGGTGGCGAAGGCATCGGCCTGGCCCCAAGCAGCGATGCCTTCTCCCAGGTGCTCAAGCCGGGCCGGCGTGAGTTCAGCGAAAGCCGCCCGATGGGCATTGATGAATTCCCAGCCCTCCCAGTCAAAGCCAGCCTGTACAAGCCCTTCGGCGAGATTGAAGACGACGGCGGCGTCCATCGTGGCGATTTCCGCGGAAACCCTGCGGCGGACGGTGCGGAAGCTCGCGGCGTCGTGCTTCTCCAAAGCGCGCAGTTCGTCGAGGACGCGCGCCAACAATTGCCCCGGTTGGGTATCCCCCGGAGGGACGAGTACCCCGTGCGAAGCCACTTCAGGCCTCGGATTTCGCAGGCCGAGCGCTACTGTGCGGGGGCGTCGTCGGTATCCGGCCCTTCGGCAGGTTCCTGGCTATGAAGGCCGGTATCGTGGGGCACCCAGCCCTCCGTTTCCCCTTCGGCAGGGGCGTCACTGTGATGGCGGACGTCGTTGGGATCTGCTGTTTTGCTCATTCCGGATACTTCCTGTCCTTCGTTGGACTGTTCCCGCGAACGCCTTAAAGTCTACGCCGGAGAGGGGGCGTGTGGCCTAGGCTAGGCAAGGAACTACCGAACGAATCCAACGGCTGAATGCAGAGGTGAAGAATGGCAAAGCGACCCAACCCGGCAGTAAAGATTGCGCAGGAAACGGCCCACAACGCCATGTTCGACGCCAGCGGCAAAGCCAAGCCCGGTGTCCACAATGTGCTGCTTCGGGCCGTCGAGGTCCAACGTCCCCTTGTCTTGGCAAACCTGCGCCGACTGCAGCGCAAACACCCGCAGGCCACGGCGGCGCAGCTGGCCGCCAAACTTGAGCGGGACTACCTCACCGCAGTCACTGGCGGGGGTGCCGCCGTCGGGGCAACCGCCGTCGTGCCTGGCATCGGCACCGCGGCCTCGCTGGGCCTTTCCGCGCTTGCCACCATCGGGTTCCTGGAAGGAACCGCGCTTTACGCCGCTTCCCTGGCCGAGCTCCACGGCATCCGCCTGACCGATCCGGACCGTGCACGAACCATGGTCATGGCCATTATGCTCGGCGAGGAAGGCACCGCCCTGCTGGGTGCACTGAGCGGACAATCGCTCGGCAAAGGCAAAGGCGTCACGCAGGCCTGGGGTAAGACCCTCACCAAGAAGCTGCCCGGCGGAGGATTCGGGGTCATTCGTGATGCCATCCAGCGCGCCTTCCTCAAGCGGCTCGTCAAGCGCCAAGGCGCCGCTTTCCTCGGCCGTGCCCTGCCTTTCGGAGTGGGGGCCGTGGTGGGCGGAGTCGGAAACCGCGTCATGGGGCGTGCAGTGGCGGCATCGGCGAGGGAAGCATTCGGTCCCATGCCGGACACCATCCCGGGCGAGCTGCTCCCAGCCGCCCGCCAGAACGCGCTGGAAGGCGGAAATAGTGGATCTCAACGCTGATTCGGGGGAGTCGTTCGGCTCCTGGACCATGGGGAACGACGCGTCAATGTTCCGGATTGTCAGCAGCGCCAACGTCGCGTGCGGCTTCCACGCCGGTGATCCGGTGACCATGCTTGACAGCTGCCGTGCCGCCTTCGAGCTCGACGTCCGGGTCGGCGCCCACGTCGGCTACCGGGACCTGCACGGCTTCGGGCGCCGATCGATGGACATGTCCTTCGATGAGCTCTTCGGCGACGTCCTCTACCAGCTTGGCGCCCTGGACGGCATGGCCCACGCGGTAGGCGCCTCCGTGGACTACGTCAAACCCCACGGCGCCCTGTACAACAGGATCGTCAACGACGTCGAGCAGGCCGAAGCCGTGGTGGCTGCGATTCACGCCTACGATCCCGGGCTACCGGTGCTTGGCCTGCCGGGCTCGGCGCTGCTGCGCCTCGCCGAGGAATCCGGGCACCCGGTGTTCCGGGAGGCGTTCGTGGACCGCGGCTACATGCCGGACGGCACCTTGGTGCCGCGCTCGCGGGAAGGCGCAGTAGTGCACGATCCCGCCGCGGTAGTTGAGCGGGCCGTGCGGTTTGCCGTACGGGGTGAGGTGCTGGCCGTCGACGGCACGGTGGTGCGGGTGAAGCCCGATTCCTTGTGCATCCATGGCGACACCCCGGGTGCTGTCGAGCTGGCGGCGGCGGTGCGCGCTGGCCTTGAGGAAGCTGGTGTGGAGATTGAATCCTTCGCCTGAGGTTCTTGGTTCGGGCGGCGCCGGTTCGGCGGGCGCGGGCGGCCGGATCCTTTTGCCCTGCGGCGACAGCGCATTCTTGGTGGAACTGCCCGAACTGACCGCCGTCGTCGCGTACTACCGCGGACTGACCGGGCCCGGCGCGTCGGCGGGCGTTTCAGTGCCGGAGGGGATCATCGACGTCGTGCCCGCCGCCCGCACTGTCCTCGTCACCTTCGATCCCGAAACGATCCGTCCTTCCGAAGTCCGCGGCTGGCTGGAGTCCGCGGAACCTGCAGAGGGGGTCTCCGGCTCGGGCCGCGAAGTGACCATCGAGGTCTCCTACGGCGGCCCCGACCTCGCCGAGACGGCACAGTTCCTCGGCATGAGCGAGGCCGAAATGGTCAAGCTTCACACGGGCTCGGCGTGGACGGCCGCCTTTTCCGGTTTTGCGCCTGGCTTTGTGTACCTGGTCACCACGCACGAGCGGCTCCGCGTTCCGCGTCGGAACACTCCACGCACGGCCGTGCCGGCTGGCTCGGTTGGCCTCGCAGGCGAGTTCAGTGGCGTCTACCCGCGATCCTCTCCAGGCGGTTGGCAATTGATCGGAACCACGACGGCGGCACTGTGGGACGCGTCCAAAGCCGAGCCCGCGCTGATCCGGCCGGGTGACCTGGTCCGGTTCGTGGAGGCCTGATGGGGATTGTCGTGGTGAACCGCGGCCCACTCACCTTGGTGGAAGACCTTGGCCGGCAGGGCTGGGCTTCCTTGGGGCTGAGCTCTTCCGGTGCCCTGGACCGGCAATCACTCCGGCTTGCCAATCTGCTGGTGGGGAACCCCACGGAATCGGCCGGCCTGGAAATATTGCTGGGCGGGCTTCGCTTGAGGTTCGTCACGGCGTCGACAGTCGCGGTGGCAGGCGCGGAAGGAATCGTGACACTCAACGGCGCCGAGATTCCGCTCAACCAAGCCGTGCGGGTGGCTCCGGGCGCGGTACTGGACTTCGGTGCTCCGCTGTTCGGTCTGCGATACTACCTGGCAGTGCAGGGCGGCATCGATGCGCCCAAGCTCCTCGGTTCACGCAGCACGGACATGCTCTCCGGCGAAGGCCCCGCACCGTTGACATCGGGTGTGCAGTTGGGAATCGGACGTGTTACCGCGGGCAACGGCCTGGTTTCGGAAGCGGGTTCCGTTCCCGGGCATGGGGTTGGACCTGGGGCCGGATCTGGGGCTGGATCTGGGGCCGGCGCGGCCACTGGGACCCTCAACAATGCGCATGCCCTCCCTGCCATCCGCCGCGCTCCTGATCCTGGGCGCGCCATCACAGCCCGCGTTGACCGCGGCCCCCGCGCAGACTGGTTCGACGACGATTCCTGGCGCCGCCTTGTCAGCCAGGAATGGACCCTGTCGCCTGCCTCCAACAGGATCGGTGCCCGGCTGGTGGGCCGCCCGCTCACCCAGACCCGGCTCGAGGAACTGCCCAGCGAAGGCATGGTGCTCGGCGCACTGCAAGTGCCGCCGTCGGGCCTTCCCACCGTATTCCTGGCTGATCATCCCGTGACGGGTGGCTACCCCGTGATTGCCGTGGTGCGTCGCATGGACCTGGACTTGTTAGGCCAAGCCCGCCCCGGCCAGCGGATCCGGTTCCTGGGCTGACGGTCCACCTCCACCGGACATGCGCCGCCTTCGCTGCGAAGAGCGGACATGTTGGGATTATGTCCGTTGCTTGCCGGAAGGGGTGGGCATGTCCCTTGCTTGCAGCCGCGCCGAACCCTCGTCAGCCGAACACCAAGTGCGCCACAGTGAAGATCGCGAGCCCGGCCAGCGATCCCACCACGGTGCCGTTGATGCGGATGTACTGCAGGTCCTTGCCCACCTGGAGCTCGATCTTTTGCGAGGTTTCCTCGGCATCCCAGCGCGCCACGGTGTCCGTGATGACCCCCGCAATGTCGGAACGGTACGTTTTGACGAGGTACGCGGCAGCATCGCCGATCCAGGCATTGACCTTGCCCGCCAGCTCGTCATCGCTGACAAGCCGCGAACCGAAGTCCCGGACGGCGCTCTTGAAACGCTGCGTCAGTTCGCTGTCGGGATCGTCGACGGCGGTGAGCAGCGCGTCCTTGATGGTGCCCCACGTGCGGGAGGCAAGTTCGCGGACCTCGGGATCACCAAGGACTTGGGTCTTGATTGCCTCGGCCCGGGCAATCATTGCAGGATCGTGCTGAAGATCCTGGGCAAGATCGCCGAGGTATGTATCGATCGACTGGCGCACTTGATGATCGGGATCCTGCTGCACCGCCCGGATGAACTTGGCGATTTCGTTGTAGACCCGGTCGCCGACGATGTCGTCCACGAAGGACGGAACCCAGAGCGGCGAACGGTCGGACACGAGCCGGTTCACCGTGGAGTGGTTCGCTTCCACCCAATCTGCCGCGCGGTCAACCAGCAGATCGACGAGCTTGTGGTGATGGCCCTCGGCAAAGATCCGTTCGGCCATCCGGCCCACAGGCGGTCCCCAAGGTGGAGTGAGCAGGTGCTTGCGGACCATGCCCTCGATCACTGCCTGGACGTCGTCGTCGTTCAGCACGGTGAACGCTCCGCGGATCAGTGCTGAACCTTCCTTTGCTATACGCTCCGGTCCGCCCGGGGAAGCGAGCCACTTGCCGGCTTTCCGGGCGATGTCGACGCTCGCGAGCTTCTCCTGGACCACCTGCTCGGACAGGAAGTTGGTCTCTACGAATTCCCCAAGCGAAGCGCCGATCTGGTCCTTGCGCCGCGGAATGATGGCCGTGTGCGGGATTTTCAGGCCCATGGGGTATTTGAACAACGCAGTGACGGCGAACCAGTCGGCCAACGCTCCCACCATTCCGCCCTCGGCAGCGGCCCGCACATATTCCAGCCATGGATATTGCCTCTGCAAGGCGAAAGCAGCGGTGAAAACCACGGCCATCACAATCAGGAGCGCCAGCGCCACCGACTTCATCCGACGCAGGGCAGCGGCCTTTTCGGCGTCACCATTTCGTTGCCCGACGCCGGCCGCAACCGTTGAGCTGTTCCCGGCACCTGCGTGCCGGGTGGCCTCCCTGGTCGGGTCACTATTGCTGTCCGTCACCGGGATTTGTTCAGAGTTCACCTGCATGTGCCCAGCGTAGCCCCGTCGCTGTCATGGGCGTGGGCTACCGTATCCCCATGACGAACGACGAGCCCGGTCGCCCAGACCAAAGCACGGACCAAACCACGCGGCCCATGGTCTACGCCCACCGCGGAGCGAGTGCCGCATTTGCGGAGCACACGCGCGCAGCATACCTGAAGGCAATCGCCGATGGCGCCGACGGCGTCGAGTGCGACGTCCACTTGACCCGGGACCAGCACGTTGTCCTGCTTCACGACGCAAACTTGGACCGTACCTCGGACGGCACCGGTCCCGTGGCTGAGAAGACGCTCGAAGAGTTGCGGCAGCTGGATTTCTCCTCCTGGAAGGGCGCCCGGATTCCGGACCAGTACGGCGCGAAGTCGGACCAGCTGCTGACGCTCCCGGAGTTGCTGGACATTCTGCGCGATGCCGGCAGGGCCATCGGCTTGGCCATTGAACTCAAGCACCCGAGCCCGTACCAGCTCAAGCTTGAAGACCGCGTGCTCGGGCTTCTGGGCAGCCAAGGCTGGAACGCAGAGACGTCCATGCTGGACAACATCCAGGTCTCCTTCATGAGTTTCAGCCCGGATTCGGTCAAGCACCTGCTCCAGTTCGTTCCCGCGCAGCACATCTGCCAGTTGGTGGACGACGTCACGGTGGAGGAAGTCCGCGATGAACTCGGCCTGGGCGTCATCACCGGGGGAGCGGTGGCCAACGTGATGAAGGCAGCCCAGCAGGAAGGCGAACGGATCCTGGACGACTGCGAGGTGGGACTGGCCGGCCCAGGTATCGACTACGTCCGCAAACACGCCCGCACGGTCCAGCGCTGGCTGGAATCAGGCCGCCGCTTCCGGGTGTGGACCGTCGATTCAGAGAACGATGTAGCCCTCTGCCAAGGCCTTGGAATCCACGAGATCACCACGAACAAGCCGGCACAGGTCCTCGCACAGCTTTAGGGGAGCACAGCTTAGGGCCCAACTGACTAGCAGTTGTTGTCGTTATAGGGCGTGAAAACGACAACAACTGCGAGTCAGATGACCGTGTTGCTGAGGGTTCCGATGCCGCCCAGCGTGATGTCCACCCGGTCGCCGGGCTGGACAGCCACGAAGGTGTTCGGAGCTCCCGTCATGATGATGTCGCCGGGCTCCAAGGTCAGCCATTCGGTGACGTAGACAAGGCAATCCGTGACGGAGGACGGCAGGTTGAAGGAACCGGACCGGGCCTTGACCTCGCCGTTGACTACGACCTCGGTGCTGACGTTGTCCGGGTCCTCGATCCCGGTTTCGATCCACGGTCCGAGCGGTGTGTAGTTCGTGCCGGACTTGCCTTGGAAGAGCTTTTCGTCGACCTGGTTTTGGTCCACGTTGGTGACGTCGTTGACCACGGTGTAGCCCAGGACATGGCTCAAGGCGTTCTCGGCCGTGAGCTTCTCCGCCCGTTTTCCGATGACGGCGGCCAGCTCGCCTTCCACGTTCACCGTGCCTGCGTTGCGCACGGCCACGATGTCATCACCGGGGCCGGCGATGCTGTGGACCGACTTGTGCCAGGCCTGGATGGGCAGCGCGTGGTTGTTGTTGCCCAGGTTGTGCCCGATTCCGAGCACCACGGAAGGCCGGACCGGGGCGAGATACACGGCGTCGTCCGAGGAAGTGGAATCTCCAGTGAAAGAAAGAATCTCGGCAAAGGGATCCTCGATGTGGTCCCAGCTTCCGTTGTGCAGGACTGCGTGCTGAGGGCCGGAAGGGGTCTGTAGTCGGGCGATGCGCATGGAACTCCTCGTTGAATTTCTTGTGGCGGTGGACGATGGCGGTGGACTGTGTCAGGCACGGCCTAGAGAGAAACATACATCATGCTGAACTGAGTCCAATACTCTGAACACATAAGAATTGCGCACACTCAGTCCGGAAACCTTCCGGTTACCGTGCCGGGCAGGGCTGTGGTTGCATGAATACATGCCTTTTTCATGGTCCGCCCGGACAGCCCAGACAATCTCCGCGGCGGCCATGAGCGCTCTGTTACTCGTGAGCGCCAGGAAGCACTTCCAGCAGCCGAAATTCTTTGCCCCCGTCGTCCCGGACTATCTCTGCCGTGAGGACTATGCGTGCGAAGAGGCGCCGCTCGAAGTCGGCCAAGACAAGGCCAAGGCAACCGCGCCGCGGAACGGCGCCTTGGCGGTCATGTCCCGGGAGGAATGGATCGCGGTGAGCGGGCTGCTTGAGGCGGCGGCCGCCGTCGGGCTCCTGATTCCTGCCACGCGAAAGGCCGCGGCCCGCGGTACCACGCTGATGTTCACGGCATTCCTGGCCGGCCACGTGGACGCGCTCCGCCGCGCATACTCTCCTGCAGGGACCGTGTCCGCGCGGCGGATTCACACACTGCGCCTGCCTCTGCAGCTCCCTTTGATCCTGTGGGCATGGAGTTTGGCCGGAGCGAAACGGGCCGCATGAAACTCTTCGAATCCCCGGCGGTGAAGGTGGGCCTCTCCATCAGCATCGCAACGGGCCTCTACGGCATCTCGTTCGGGGCATTGGCCTCGGCCTCCGGGTTCAGCTTCTGGCAGACCATGGCGTTCAGCCTCCTCATGTTCAGCGGAGGCTCCCAGTTCGCCTTCATCGGCGTCGTGGCCGGCGGCGGTTCCGGCATTGCCGCCATGACCGCTGCCGCGCTGCTGGGCCTGCGCAATGGCATCTACGGGATGCAGATGAACGCGCTGTTGCGCCCCCGCGGGTGGCTCAAGTACCCGCAGGCCCACATCACCATCGACGAATCCACCGCCACCGCGTCGGGCCAAAGCGATCCGGATGAACAGCGCCGTGGCTTCTGGACCGCCGGACTCGGCATCTTCGTGCTGTGGAACATTTTCACCGCCGTCGGTGCCCTGGCCGGCGACGCCTTGGGCGATCCCAAGCAGTGGGGGCTCGACGGCGCCGCCGTGGCAGCGTTCCTGGGCCTGCTCTGGCCGCGCCTCAAGGGCCGAGAGCCGTGGGCGATTGCCGCGGCGGCTGCTCTGGCCACCATCATTGCGGTCCCGTTCGTTCCGGCGGGCGTGCCCATCCTCGTGGCTGCCGTCGTGGCCGGGGCCATCGGCTGGTTCAGCCACGGACGCAGTGACGAAGGCATGGAGCCCGACGTCGATCCCTACCCGCACGGTCATTCACAGGCGGCCCCTGCCAGCCGCGAAAGGAACGCCGAATGAACCTCTGGCTCTGGATCCTCATCGCCTGCGGACTGGCGTACCTCACGAAGCTTTCGGGCTATTTCGTGCCGGCGAAGCTGCTACGGAGTCCCCGGATGATGCGTGTGGCCGGCACCATGACCATCGGCCTGCTGGCGTCCCTGACCGTCGTCAACGCGGTGGCATCAGGACAGTCCCTCGCCTTCGACGCCCGGCTCGGTGCGCTGGCGGCCGGGGCCGTCGCGCTGTGGCTCCGGGCCCCGTTCCTTGTGGTGGTCATCGTCGGATCAGCGGCAGCCGCCTGTCTGCGGCTGCTCGGCTGGCGCTGACCTGCCACACGCGGTTCCGACCGCCGCTGCGCTGCGCAACGCCGTCGTGCGCTGGTTACTGGAAAGCCATCCCAGGGATGGGGGTCTGCTGCGGCAACGGGCGCGACGGGCGTTCGGTGCGGATGGCGTCCTCAAGCAAAGCAACCGGCCGTTCCCAAGCGCGGGACCCCGGCTCCATGGTGTCCACGGCGCCGATCAGCATCGCAACAAGGCGCACCATGTCCTCAATGGAAATGTCCCGGCGCAGCGAACCCTGGCCCTGGCCGCGGCTAAGCAGCTCAGCCATGGAATCGATCAAGCCGCCGGTGATGCCTACCAGGAGTCCGCGGCGGCCGGCGACCGCGCCCAGCAGGTTGGCATCTTCGCTGGCAACCTGCATCACCGCGTCGATCACGTTGATGAGCCCGACGGCGGCATCCATGCCCGCGAGGGCATCTTCAACAACCGGGTCCACATGAAGCCTGAGTTGCCGCGACAGGGCGGCCAAGACGAGTTGTTCTTTGTCAGCGAAGTTGCGGAACAACGTAGCCGGGCCAACACCTGCGGTGGTGGCGATCGTCTGGAGCGGAACCTCCGGGCCCAGCTCGTGGAAGCACTGGCGCGCTGCCGTGATGATCTTGTCTACGTTACGCGCAGCATCAGCTCGAAGTGGCTTGCGTTCCAAGGGCCGGTCCATGCTGCTCACAGTAGCAACGGAGGGGCTCCAATCACTTTTGTGACATTCTTGCCCGTGAAAGACTGGATTCATGTTGCTTGCCTTCTCAGTTGCCCCGTCCGGCCAGCCCGCTGCTGGCGCCGTATCCGTTGATGGCTCGGTGCACGACGCCGTTGCCGAGGCCGTCAAGATCGTCCGCGATTCCGGGCTCCCCAACCAGACGGACTCGATGTTCACCACTATCGAGGGTGAGTGGGATGAAGTCTTCGACGTCGTCAAGCGCGCCACGGAGGCAGTGGGCAAGTACGGAAACCGGGTGTCCTTGGTGATCAAGGCGGATATCCGGCCCGGGTACACCGGGGAGCTCACCGGCAAGGTCGAGCGCCTGGAAAAGGCTATCGCCCAAGGATAATAGGCCCTAACGTGCTTGGCGATCCGTACGCCTTGTATGCCAGGGAGCGGGGTTGCATCCCGCGTGAGGATTTTATAAAGTCGATGTAGTAATCGTCACTTCCCTCCTCAAAAGTCAAGGAACCCAGTCATGGCGAATCTCAATGTCACCTTTGATGAGCTCGAAACAGCCGCCAAGAGCTTGGAAACAGGCAAGGCGGACCTCGAAGCGAAACTGGGCGAGCTTCAGAAGCAGATCCAGGCCTTGGTCACCAGCGGGTACGTGACCGACAAGTCCTCCAAAGCCTACGAAGCTGAATACCAGCAGTTCACCCAGGGAGCGCAGCAGACCATCGGCGGACTTGACGGACTCTCCCATTACCTTCACCACGCAGCCGAGACGCTTCGCAGCACGGACGAGCAGCTGGCCGGTCAGATCGGCAGGTAACTCCGTTGACAAACGGGCCCGGACGTCCGGGCGTCCGCGGCACTGAACCCCCGGTCCGCTGTCGACCGGGGGTTCAGTGCGGTGATGGTTGGATTGCGTTGGGGGCGACATGGAGTCTTTAAGGATCAGCAGCACGGCTTTGGATGTTGTCGGACGCTCGTTGGCGCAAGTCAGCGGATTCCTTGGCGATGCGAAACAGGTTCGCACGGGCGATGCCGGTTGTTGGCGGCTCATGGCCAAGGGTGAGGAAGCCGCCGACGCGTGGCTCGTGTCGATGGGTCCACTGACCGAGGCGGTAGCCGCCGACGGTAAACAGTGCATCGCGGCCGGTCAGGAATTCGCACGAATCGACAATGCTCTGGCCGATGTTCTCATGGGCAGGACGCCCTAATGGGCCGGCCGGCGGACTGGTCCTTGTTGGGCGGCGCCGACCCGGCGCCTGGAAGCGTTCAGGACATGCAAGAAGCATCCAGGGCCTGGGGTGAGAACGCCGGACGGCTCGCTGATGCCCAGGACGTTCTCCACCGTGTGACGGTGGACGGTGCCGGATCCACGGTAGAGGCTGTCCGGACGCTTCTGATTCGCGACGCGGCGCTTGTCGGGGTTTACCGGAGCGCCTGCGAGACCAACGCCAATATCTACAGGTCCTGGGCATCAAGCCTTGAGGGCTTCCAGGCCGAGGCGGACCGGTTGCGCGTCCATGCCGAACAGGCACAGCTGGAGCAAGCTCAAGGCTTGGCTTTGTTGCACGCCCAGGCGCCCCCGTCACCGTTCTCTGACTTGGCTACCCGCCCCAGCCCAATGCAGGAGCTATGGGACCTGGACCGGCAACGGGGAAGCATCATCCTTCAGGGCAGCAACCAGGCACTGGCCGAGCTGCAGCGTCAGGCCGAGGACCTCAGGGACCGATACAAGAGCGAAGGGAACCGGCTGGCGGAAGCCCTTCATGTTCCGACACCATCGGAGGCCGTACAACAGGCTCATCTTGATACCGATGTTCCCGTCGGGGACGGCGCGCTGGCGGCCCTGTTGGCCCCGGGGAAGGACCCGCAGCTGAACAGATTGAACGGCCTTCGGGACCAGCTCAACGCCGGGAGCACCGGTGCCCGTGCAGAGTATCTCGCCCTCTTGGCCGCGTTGACGCCTGCCCAATTGGCCCTGTACGGGGTCTGGAACCCGGCCGCGGCCAGGAACCCCATTCCCGCAGGTACCAATGAGGACGTCCTGGCGGCAAAGAACTGGTGGGCGGCGCTCGATCCCGCCAGCAAAGCAGCACTGACCGCCGCCGTGCCAGGCATCATCGGCAACCTCAACGGCGTCCCGTACGCCGACCGGGCCAAAGCCAACAAGACCACCATCGACGCCACCTACAACGACCCAGGATCCAGCGAGGCAACCCGGAAAACCCTTGACACCATCAAGACCGCCTTGAAGGTCCCGGGCAAAAACGGTACTCCTCGGTCCGTTATTTCCTTCGATCTGAACAACGGCAGACCCTTGGCAGCGCTGGCTATCGGAGACATGGACACGGCGGGCAACGTCACCTGGAACGTCCCTGGCATGGGCACCACTGTCGACGACGGACTGGAATCCTGGACAATGGCCGCACAGGACCTCTACGACAGCCAAAACGCCGCCTACAGGTACTTGAAACAAGCCAATCCCGGCACAGCAGTGGTGTCGTGGCTTGGGTATGACACGCCAGGAGCTCAGCCCAGTCCCGAAGTGCTCATGCCGTACAAAGCCGTGACAGGTGGTGACCGGCTGGCTGCGGCCCTGGACGGATTCCATGCCACCCGCGGCGGTGGCGCCGCCGGGCTGCCCAAGGTGAACTTGGTTGCGCACTCCTACGGGACGACGACCGGCTCTTATGCGTTGACGAAGACGAACTTCAGCGTCGATACGGTCACGTTCTTCGGATCCGCCGGAGTCGACCCCCGTGCGGTTCCCGACACGACCGCCCTGCACGTGAACGCCGGGCCGGATCACAAACCTGCCGTCTATGTGACCCAGGCTTTGAACGACCGGGTGGCACCCTATGCCGGAATTGCTGGAAGCAGCGTTTTCGGCCCGCTCGTGCAGCACGGCGACTGGCTAAGAGTCAGCCCGTCCGATCCTGCCTTCGGCGGGCACAACTTCTCCTCCGACGGCGGTTACGACCCAAAGACGGGGCAGGCATACAAAATGGTCACCGGCCATGACGCAAAAGGCTGGTCCGACACTTTCCAGGTCGCAGGGGCCACCACCGGACATGGCTACCTCGACCCGGGAACAGAGTCTGCGCACAATATCGCCCTGGCCTCCACCGGGCACGGGGACCAGATCCAAAAACTCGTCCCCCTAAAACAAGAATGGGCCCCGGCCCTTCCAGACGGGAACAGTCCCTTCGGGTTCAACATTGACCCATGGCGGACGTTCCCCGACGAATCGAACCAAGACCCCGCAACCCTGACCAAAGGCTGACCACCATGACCCGCCCCACCCGACCTACATGCCGGATGCTTGCCGTGTCCGCCGTCGCATCGGCCCTGGCACTGGCCGGCTGCGCGCCCGCCACCACCCAGCCCGGAGGAACCATGACCAGCAACAACACGCCCAAACCCTTCGATGGCACGCGGCCCGCCAAGGAGGTCTTCACTGATTTCCTCAACGTCATCGACGACACCGTGCAGCACTCAGGAACAACGTTCCCCAAATGGAACCGCCAGGATGTCGCGGGCTACAACGCCCCCGCTTGCGGTGTCAAGGCCCGGGAAGACGGAAATCAGTACTATACAAATCTTGAAGGGGGCCCAGTCGGCGATCCAAAGGCTGCGGTCGAGTCGATGAAATCCCGCTGGGAAGCCCTCGGCTACACGATCGAAGGGACAGTGCCATGGCCGGGTGCCGCTGCAGCCATAGACTTGAGTGCAACGACACCGGCCGGTCTCAGAATTGTTTTCGGAGCGTCTACCAATGGCTCGACAATCAACGTGAAGAGTGATTGCACGCTCGACCCACTGTCGAAAGAGACAACGACAGAGACAATACCTCTGGGCGGAACAGGTACTGCTCCCGCTTCAGCCGGATCCTGAGCGGCAACGGATTCGGCGCTATCCATAGCTAAAGGCTGACCACCATGACCCGCCCCGCCCGACCGGCATGCCACCTGCTTGCCGTGTTCATCATCGCATCGGCCCTGGCACTGGCCGGCTGCATGCCCGCCACCACCCAGCCCGGAGGAACTATGACCAGCACCAGCGCCCCCAAACCCTTCGACGGAACCCGGCACGCCAAGGAAGTCTTCACCGACTTCCTGGACACCATCGACGACGCCGTCCAACATTCCGGAACCACCTTCCCCGGGTGGGACCGGAAAAAGACTGCGGGCTACAGCACAGAATCCTGCGGGATTAATTCGAAGGAAGGCGGTAACCGCTATGCCGTGGTGGGACAGGGTGGCCCGATCAGCGATCCGAAGGCTGCGGTCAGAGCAATGAAAGCCCACTGGGAAGCCAAAAGCTACAAAATTGGGAACCTGTTCGATGAGAGTGAGACCACATCTGGCAAGGGCGTCGAGATCAATGCAACGACTCCTAGCGGTGTCTTCGTGCAGTTTTCCGCATCGACCTTTGGCTCGTTCGTGAATGTGAAGAGTGACTGCACGCTTGACCCCCTAGCGAAAGAGACAACGACAGAGACCATACCCCTGGGCGGAACGGGCACCTCTGGTCAAGGCGGGTAGCCGGTCCTTCCCTCCGCCGTGACCCGGTGCCAGACTGGGGCCATGTTTGAACACAAGGCCCAGCCCGGCTGGGTGGCCGTCGAGGAATACTTGTCCACCGCCGTCGTCCGCCCGAACGCCGCGCTCAAACACGCGGTGCAGTCCGCCCTCGACGCCGGGATGCCGCCCATCGAGGTGGCGCCCAACGCCGGCAAGCTGCTCAAGATGCTGGTGCAGCTGTCCGGTGCGCGGCGCGTGCTGGAAATCGGTACCCTGGCCGGCTTCAGCGCGATCTGGATGGCCCAGGGACTGCCCGACGACGGCCGCCTGGTCACGTGCGAATACCTCCCGAAACACGCTGAAATCGCCCGGGCGAACGTTGACATGGCGGGGATCGGCCACAAAGTGGACATCCGGATCGGCCCAGCGTTGGAGACCCTTGCCGCGCTGGCCGAAGATCCCACGCGGGACGGCCCGTTCGACTTCGTCTTCATTGACGCCGACAAGGAGAACGACTCCAACTACCTGGACTGGGCCATCCGGCTCGGGAGACCGGGCACGGTGATCGTGATGGACAACGTCATCTGGGAGGGTGCCATCCTGGATCCTTCCATGGACGAGGTGAACGCTCCGGGCATCGTGGGGGCACTGGAGATGATGGGCAAGGATCCGCGCCTCGACGCAACGGCCATCCAAACAGTCGGATCCAAGGGGTGGGACGGCTTCGCGATAGCCCGGGTGGTGTGACGCTAGGCTGAGCGAATGGAATTTACCCTCCGCCCGGCAACGGTGGACGACGCCGAGCCCCTGACCCGCATGCACGTGGCTGCCTGGCGGGAAAGTTACGGTCACCTTTTGCCCGAGGAGTTCTTCGCCTTCCGTGAGGCCACCATCAACACGCGGATCGAGAGGCAGCGGGAAGCCTTGGAGGGTTCGTACAAGCCGATGCTCGCCCACGACGCCGACGGTGCCTTGGTGGGCATCGCCTCCGCTCGCGAGGCTCCGGATGAGGACCGGCCCTGCGAGCTGCAACTGCAAGTGATCTATACCTTGCGTCGTGTGCACGGTTTGGGCGTGGGGCAAGCATTGGTCGACGCCGTGATCGGCAACTCTGCTGCGTTCCTTTGGGTGCTTGAAGACAATCCACGGGCCCAGGCTTTCTATCGCAAGAACGGCTTCCGGGCCGACGGAACGCGCCAGCTCTTGCCGCCGGAATGGCGCGAACTGCCGGAGATCCGGATGGTGCGTGCCGCCGTCGGGGGCTGAACGCAAGGCAGCGGCGTCAATTAGGGTTGAAGCATGACCGGAAGAGGGCGGCTGTAGTGGCGAAGCGTGGCAAGGGCAGGGGCGCCGGGCAAGCTGCCGGGGTTATCGAGGTGCCCGCGGGCACGAAGCCGAACGGTCCCGTGGAGGGCGTCTACTACATCGACACCGGCGACTGCGAACTCGTTGCCGACCCGGACAACTCCAACGGCTGGCTCCTGAAGATCAACGGCGTCATGAGCTCGCACATCGATGTGGCAGAGCCGCTGTTCCTGGACTTCGAGTACATGCGCTGGATTGCTGCCCTGGTGGAATCCAAATGGCCGCCCGAGTCCAAGCCGAAGCTTCGTGCCTTGCATCTAGGCGGCGGAGCATGTTCCCTGGCCCGGTACTTCCACGCCGCCTACCCGGATGCACGGCAAGTGGTTGTGGAGCTCGACGGCAAGCTGGCCGAATACGTGCGCGGCTGGTTCGATCTTCCGAAGGCACCGTTGCTTCGAATCCGTGTGGGCGAAGCCAGGGAAGTCACGGAAGGCCTCACCCCGGACACCCGCGACCTCATCATCCGGGACGTCTTTGCCGGCGCTTTCACTCCGAGGGCGCTCACAACCCGCGAATTTAACGACCACGCGCAAAGGGTGCTGGCTCCGGGCGGGCTCTACGTCGTGAATTCCGGAGATGCGCCGGACCTCAAGAACGCCCGCGAGGACGCCGCCACCATCGCAGACACCTTCGCGCACACCATGATCATTGCCGACCCCGCGATGCTCAAGGGCCGGCGGTACGGAAACATGATCATGGCCGGCAGCCACGAGCCCTTCGGCGACGATCCCCAACTGGCCCGGAAGCTCCTCGGCGGGGCGGTGCCCGCGCATATCTGGAACGATGCCAAGGTCCGGGCATTCGCCGTCGGCGCCCAGATCCGGCACGATCCCCGGCCAGCAGCCTGACCCTCGAAAACCCGCCCGGGGGAACGGTGGAAACAGCTTGCAGGTTTCCTACCTACTCCTTGACAGTTGCAAAACGTTTTGGTTACTGTGATCAACACAACATACAAAACGTTTTGCAAAAGGGAAGTCAATGACGACGAGGGTTGGTATCCGCGAGGTGGCGAAAGCCGCTGGCGTGTCCGTGACTACGGTCTCGCACGCACTCAACGAAGCAACCAGCTTCCGAGTCAACGCCAAGACCCAGCAACACGTCCGGGCAGTGGCCAAAGATCTTGGCTATGCCCCCAACCGGCTCGCCAGCGGTCTGCGGAAGCAACGTTCGAAGATCATCGGCCTGGTCAGCGATGAGATCGCCACTACACCATTTGCCAGCGCCATGATTCTTGGAGCCCAAGACGCAAGCTACGAACGGGGCTATGTGGTGATGGTGGTGGACTCGGGCCTCGACGAGCAGCTCGAACGCGATGAAATCCGTATGCTTCAGCAGCATCAAGTGGACGGCTTGGTCTATGCCAAGATGTACCACCAAGTCACCAGGCTCCCCGCGGAATTGAATGCTCTCCCAACGGTCGTTCTGGACGCGGTGACTGACGATGCTTCGGTCTCTTCAATTGTGCCGAGCGAAGTTGCGGCCGCTGAAACAGCAGTTGCCGTCCTCATCAAGGCCGGCCACACGCGAATCGGCATGCTCAATAATCCAGATGACATCCCGGCAACCCGTGGACGCCTCGAAGGCTTCCACAAGGAGTTGTCCACGCATGGCCTCGAAGCGGATCCGCGCCACGTCGTCGTCGTCTCTGTCGCAGACACGAACGGGGGCCGAGAGGCCGCCTTGGACCTCCTGTCCCATGACGACCGCCCGACGGCGTTGTTCTGCTTCAATGACAGGATCGCCATGGGGGTCTACCAGGCAGCGGGAGCACTCGGCCTTCGCATTCCGGAGGATCTTTCGGTGGTCGGCGTGGACAACCTGGAGCTTATTGCGGATGCGTTGTGGCCCGGGCTGACCACCGTCGCCCTCCCGCACTATGAGATGGGGCACTGGGCTGCCACGCAGCTTCTAGACATCCTCGAGAATCCCGACACTCGTCCTGTTCAGGAGATGCTAGCGTGCCCGCTCATCGAACGGGGCTCAGTAGGCCCACCGCCGGAGTGAGCCGCCGACGCATGCCGGCGATGTAAGACAGAAACTCCATCCCCAACCGGACCCGTAAAAAAGGGACGCAGCCGCTGCAACGGCCACGTCCCCAGCGGACCCGGGCTCATCAATCACGCGAAAAAATCAGCAGAAAGATTCAGCAATGATGAATAAGCGCTTCACAAAGGTCCTGGTCACCAGCATAACCGCGGCCGCGCTCGTCGCCGGCCTCGGCGCGTGCGGCAAAGGCAGTGCATCGGCCACCACAGGTGGCTCCAACGAAATCACCTTGTGGACCCACAACGCCGGCAACCCCGACGAGCTCAAGGCCATTCAGGGCATCGTTGACTCCTACAACGCCAGCAGCTCAGCCAAGGCGAAAATCAAGCTCCAGGCGTTTCCGCAGGACTCCTACAACGACTCAGTGGTATCTGCCGCTGCGGCAGGCAAGCTGCCTTGCATCGTGGACATTGACGGACCCAACGTCCCCAACTGGGCCTGGGCGAAGTACCTGCAGCCACTGAAAATCTCCGCTGACTTGTCGGGCAACCTGCCCAGCACGGTTGCAAAGTGGGATGGCCAGACGTATGCCGTGGGCTACTACGATGTGGCCCTCGCCATGCTGGCACGCGCCTCCGACCTCAAGGCGGCCGGCGTGCGCGTGGCCACCATCGACAAGCCATGGACCAAGAGCGAGTTTCAGGATGCGCTAAGCAAGCTGAAGGCCTTGGGCAAGTGGGACTATCCGCTGGACATGGGGACTGCGGGAACCGGTGAATGGCTGCCCTACGCCTACTCGCCGTTCCTGCAGTCCGCCGGGGCCGACCTGGTCAACCGCGAAGGCTTCAAGACAGCGGACGGCACCTTGAACAGCGATAAGGCCGTGGACTGGGCCAACTGGTTCCGTGGATTGGCTGATCAGGGGTTCATAGCCAAGAAGAGCGGCAAGGACAGCACCCAGGACTTCCTGAACAAGAAGAGCGCGATCGTCTATACCGGTTCCTGGTCCGCGGACAAGGCCAAGGCCGCGCTCGGTGACGATCTCGTGGTCATGCCGTCGGTTGACTTGGGCGCGGGCCCCAAAATTGGCGGCGGATCCTGGCAGTGGGGCGTGACCAGCCAGTGCCAGAACACCGATGCTGCCATGGACTACGTCTCCTACTCCCTCAAGCCGGAGAACGTGGCGGCAGTAGCCAAGGCCGCGGGAACGATTCCGGCCACCGACGCGGCGGCGGCCCTTGTGCCCGCCTACGCCCCGGGCGGCGCTGACCACGTCTTCATGGACTTCTCCCGTAAGTACGCCGTGATGCGCCCGGAGACTCCGGCTTATCCGTTCATCGCCACCGAATATGGCAAGGCCGTTCAGGACATCCTGGCCGGCGCCGATCCCAAGACTGTCCTGGACAAGGCGGTCAAGGCGATTGACGCCAACATCAAGTCCAACGGCGACTACAAAAACTAGCCAGCGGTGATGGGCTCCGACGACGGCGGCCGGCAACTGCCGTCGTCGGGCCTCGCCCCTGCCGGTTACTGGAGAATCCAATGACAACCAAATCCCTCCCGACACGTTCACGCCCTCCCGCCACCAAGGCAGAAGCGCCACCGCCGTTCCGCCGTCGCCGGCTCCACGCCAGCCGTATCCGCGAGCAGATCAGCGGCTGGGGAATGATCGCCCCTGCCGCGATCCTGCTGCTGGCATTCGTTTTCCTCCCTGCGATCCTGGGATTCGGCCTCGCCTTCACCAACGCCCGGTTGATTTCTCCGAGGCCGATCGAATTCGTGGGAGCGGACAACTTTGTCCGTCTCTTCACCGATCCCACCTTCTGGCGTTCACTGCTCAATGTCACCTACTTCGCGGTCGTCGTGGTCCCCGTTCAGTCCGCGTTGGCCCTGGCAATGGCGTTGCTGATCAATAAGAAGTTCCGTGGGGTGAACTTCTTCCGGACCATCTACTTCCTGCCGGTGGTGACCTCCATGGTGGTGGTGTCCTTGCTGTGGCTCTTCATGTACCGCAAGGAAGGCCTGATCAACGAGCTTTTGTCCAACTTGAGCTTTGGCTTGATCCATGGCCCGGACTGGCTCAACGATCCCGCAACCGCCATGCCGGCCATCATCGCGCTCTCGATCTGGCAGGCCGCCGGCTTCCACATGATCATTTGGCTTGCCGGCCTGCAAAGCATCTCCGGCGAGTTGTACGAGGCGGCGCAGCTGGACGGCACCAGCCGTTGGCAGCAGTTCCTCTACGTCACATGGCCGGGCCTCAAGCATACGCGGAGCCTGATCCTGGTGACCATCACCATCCAGGCACTCGGCCTTTTTGACCAAGTCAATGTCATGACCCAAGGTGGCCCGCTGGACTCAACAACCACCATCATCTTTGAGGCTGTCCGCTCGGGCTTCAAACAGCAGGAGACTTCCTACGCCTCGGCCATCTCGCTGGTGTTCTTTGTCATCGTGCTGCTTATCTCCGCCGTGCAGCGCTACCTGACCCGAGAGAAGGACTGACGTGAAAAGCGCTCCTCAACTCAAAGTCCTTAACAACCTGGGCGCCATGCTCGTGCGGATCCTGTTCGCCGTCGTCGCGGCCTTCCCGATCATTTTCATGATTGTGTCCTCGCTCAAGCCCGACCAGCAGATCTTTGGGGACATGTCCTCCGTGGCGGCGTTCCTGCCCATCGGCAATATCTCCCTGGACAATTACGCCGCCGTGTTTGACCGCGTTCCCGCCGCCCGCTTCCTTGTCAACTCGATCGGCATTTCAGCCGTGACTGTTGTCCTGGGCATCTTCATCAATAGCCTGTGTGCTTTCGCTTTGTCCCGCATCCAGATCCGGGGCAAGAAGATCGTTTTCACGGCCGTCCTTGCCACGCTGATTGTTCCTTTCCAGACGCTTGCGCTGCCGCTCGTGTGGTGGGTCAACCAGCTGCCGTGGCTTGAAGTCAACGGCTTCAGCATTGAGTTCAGCAAAGGTTGGCTCGACACCTACCAGGTTCAGATAATTCCCTTCATTGCCAACGCCTTCTCGATCTACCTGTACCACCAGTACTTCGAATCCATTCCCAAGGAATTGGACGAGGCCGCCAGGATCGACGGCGCGGGATGGTTCAAGATCTATCGCCAAGTTGTCATGCCCCTTGCCGGGCCGGCGACCGCAACCGTGGCAATCCTGACGTTCCTGCCAGCTTGGAACTCGTATCTCTGGCCGCTCATGGTGGTCCAGTCCGAGGAACTGCGTCCGGTGCTGGTCGGCATCCAGTACTTCTTCCAGCTCAACGTTTCCTGGGGCGAAGTGATGGCCTATGCCTCGCTCATCACGATTCCCGTGGTGGTTCTGTTCATTGCCTTCCAGCGCTCGTTCATCAACAGCATTGCGTCCAGTGGCGTTAAGGGCTGACATCCTTCCGCAACTCCAATCTTTGAAAGCAGACAACACTCGCATGAACGTAACCACGGACCTTGAGTGCCGGTTCCGGCCGCGGCATCATTTCGCGGCGGAACGGAACTGGCTGAACGATCCCAACGGCTTGCTCTACGCCAACGGCCGCTATCACCTGTTCTTCCAGCACAACCCTTTCGGGGATGTCTGGGGAAACATGTCTTGGGGGCACGCCACCTCTACCGACCTGGTGAACTGGGTTGAACAGGCGGTGGCCATCCCGTGCGACGAGCAGGAAGCGATCTACTCCGGCTCCGCCGTGCTGGATGTCCACAACACCTCTGGCTTCGGCACCCCGGACTCCCCGCCGCTCGTGGCAATCTACACCAGTGCCTACACAGCACGATCACCTCTGGGGGGCCGGCAGGCGCAGTCCCTCGCGTACAGCACGGACGACGGTATGACGTGGACAAAGTATGCCGGTAACCCGGTGTTGGACCGGGCTTCCGCGGAGTTCCGCGATCCGAAGGTCTTCTGGTATGACGGCGCAGCGGGAAGCTATTGGGTGATGGTGGCCGTCGAAGCGCAGGACCGCGAGGTTGTCATTTACAAGTCTTCGGACCTGAAAAGCTGGGACTACTTGAGCTCCTTTGGCCCGGCGAATGCCACCGCAGGAGTCTGGGAATGCCCCGACCTCTTTGAACTCGCGGTCGACGGCAACGCGGAGAACAGCAAGTGGGTCTTGATCGTTAACCTGAGCCCGGGCGGGATTGCCGGCGGCTCCGGCGGGCAGTACTTCGTCGGCGAGTTCGACGGCGTGACGTTCCGTTCTGAAAGCACGGTCACCGAGGGTATGCAGGCCGATGACAGCCGCATGGCTGAGTATGGCTGGCTGGACTGGGGGCGTGACTACTACGCGGCGGTCTCCTTCAATAATGCCCCGGGCGGCCGGAGGCTCATGATCGGCTGGATGAACAACTGGCAGTACGGCGCCGAGACGCCTACTACGGGATGGCGCAGTGCCATGTCGCTTGTTCGCGAGGTCAGGCTCGTCACCCACAGCGGCAAAACGCTGCTGCTGCAGAATCCTGTGATGCCCCCCGGCGAGCGGCTTTTCAGCCTGGAGCGCCAAGCGATATCGGCCGGAACCACATGGCTGTCGCCCGATGCCACGGGCGAGGTCTATGGACTCGACGTGGAGTTCGAACCGGGTGACGGCGGAGAAGTGGGCTTACTGCTGCGGGTGGGTGGTGAAGAACGCACGGTGCTTGCCTACGATGCGACGGCCGGAGTCCTTCGCCTGGACCGTCGCCGCTCGGGAAACACCGCCTTCCAAGAGACCTTCGCATCGATTGAGTCGGTGCCTGTTCTCCTGGAGGACGGGCGCCTGCGGCTGCACATCCAAGTAGACCGCTGTTCGGTGGAAGTCTTCGCACAGGACGGGCTGGCAACCATCACGGAGCTGGTCTTCCCCGGCGAGGACAGCACCGCTCTGGGGATATTCGCCGAACGGGAGGGTGGCACCCTGGTGAGGTTCGACGTCGTGCATTAGCCCGAGCGCCAGTCCCCACCGGACGCTCGTTCACCTCTGGGAATGTCAGCCAGATGTGAGCGAGCGTCGGCCGGGGAGGGCTCAGATGTGAGCGAGCGTCGGCCGGGGATGTCAGCCAGATGTGAGCGAGCGTCGGCCGGGGAGGGATGCACCTTAGCGGCGCGCCAGCAGCAGCTCGCGGTGGGCGGCAGTCTCCTCTTGCAAGGCATGCACGACGGCGGCAACGGCGGGGCGGCGCATCGAGTCGGGCCTCAGGACCATCCAATAGGGAAGCAGCTCCGCGAAATCCGAGGGCAGCAGCCGCACGAGGTCCGGGTGCCGGTCCGCCATGAAGCACGGCAGGAAGCCGATACCGGCGCCGGCGCGCGTCGCCTCCACATGGACGAAGACGTTGGTGGAGCTCAAGCCGTCGCGCATGGACGGGACCAGCCGGCGAGGAGCATCGAGGTCGTCCACTTGCAGCATGGAGTCCACGAAATAGACCAGCTGATGCCGCGTCAGCTCTTCCACGGTGCCGGGCACGCCGTGAAAAGCCAAGTACTCGCGCGATGCGTACATTCCCAGCATGTACTCGCCCAGCAGCACAGCCTCGGCCCGGTGCACCTGGGGCTCGCCCACCACCACCTCGACGTCCAGGCCCGAGCGCTGCTGGAGCGCCCGACGGGTCACGGTGATGATCTCGACGGTGAGGCCGGGATGCGATCGCCGCAAGCGCGCCACGGCCGGTGCCGCGATGTACGCGCTGAAACCGTCAGTTGCGGTCATGCGCACGACGCCGGCAATGGGGTCAGGCGCGCGGTCCTCCGGTCCCAGCGTGCCTACCGCCGCTTCAATCCGCTCCGCCACGGCCACGGCCTCGGCGCCGAGCTCCGTGACTTCCCAGCCGCCTGCCGCCCGCGCGAGGACCCGGCCGCCGAGCGCTTTCTCGAGCGCGGCGATCCTGCGGGAAACGGTGGTGTGGTTCAGGCCCAAGGCTTGGGCCGCCGTCGTGAACTTACCTGAGCGCGATACAGCGAGGAGGACCAGCAAATCGTCGGGATTCGGATTCATATCTGCAATTCTGCACGCACTTGGTGCCATTTTGGCTATTGATGCACTAGTAATGTGCGGCAATACTCATTGGAGCATTTCGTGTTTGGATCACAGCACGTGTCAGTGTGGACACTAAGGAGATGGACATGAGCGTAGGACAACGCTCCGCAGCAGGCGCCGCCACCGGTAAAGGCGCAGGCCTCAAGAAGATCGTTGCCGCCTCGATGGTGGGCACCGTGGTGGAATGGTACGAATTCTTCCTCTACGCCACTGCCGCAACGCTGGTTTTCGGCAAGTACTTCTTCCCGCCCACCGGCAACGACCTTGACGGCATCATCCAGGCGTTCCTGACGTATGCGGTGGGCTTCGTGGCCCGGCCCCTGGGCGGCATCGTCTTCGGCCAGATCGGCGACAGGCTCGGTCGCAAACCCACCCTGCAGCTCACCATCGTGATTGTCGGCGTGTCGACGTTCCTGATGGGCTGCCTCCCCGGCTTCGCCGACCTCGGTTACTGGGCGCCGGCCATGCTCGTGGCGCTCCGCTTCATCCAAGGCTTCGCACTGGGTGGCGAATGGGGTGGCGCGGTGCTGCTGGTGGCGGAACACAGTCCCAAGGAGTCCCGCGGATTCTGGTCAAGCTGGCCGCAGGCCGCGGTTCCCGTCGGCAACCTCCTGGCCACGCTAGTCCTCTTCATCATGTCCACGACCCTGAGCAGCGCAGCCTTCCTGGGCTGGGGATGGCGCGTGGCCTTCTGGCTCTCCGCCGTGATCGTCTTCGTGGGCTACTACATCCGCACCCACGTGACGGAGGCCCCGATCTTCCTTGAGGCGAAGGCCCAGGTGGAGAAGGAGCAAGCCATCAGCTACGGCGTCGGCGAAGTCATCCGCAAATACCCCAAGGGCATCCTGCAGGCCATGGGACTGAGGTTGGCGGAGAACATTATGTACTACCTCGTGGTGAGCTTCTCCATCGTGTACCTCAAGAGCGTGGACAAGTACGACACCTCCTCCTTGCTGCTCGCCCTGCTGATCGCGCACGTTGTCCACTTCGTGGTCATCCCGCAGCTGGGCCGGCTGGCAGACACCTGGGGACGCAAGCCGGTTTACCTGATCGGTGCCGTCAGCGGTGCCACGTGGCCGTTCTTCGCCTTCCCGATGTTCGACACCAAGAATCCCGTGGTGATCGTTGCAGCCGTGACCATCGGCCTCTGCCTGCACGCCTTCATGTACGCAGGGCAGCCGGCTATCATGACCGAGCTCTTCCCCACCCGCATGCGCTACTCGGGCGTCTCCCTCGGTTCGCAGGTCACCTCGATCTTCGCCGGTTCACTGGCCCCGCTGCTGGCAACCCAGTGGCTCAAGGACACCGGATCCTGGATGCCCACCGCCATCTACCTCGTGATCGCCTGCGCCATCACCGCCGTCGTCGTCTTGACGCTCAAGGAGACCCGCGGGGTGGCGCTGGAAGACGTTGACAATGCCGACGCCGTTCGCCACGGCCTCCCCATCGGTGCCCGCGCATGAGCTTGGAGGGCCGCAAGGCCCTGGTCACCGGCGGGGCGGGCGGCATCGGGGCAGCATGTGCCACGGCCCTCGCCGCGCGGGGCGCGAAGGTTGTGGTGGCTGACGTCGATGCTGCCGGAGCTGCGGCGCTCGCCGACAAGCTGGGCGGCACCGCCTGGGCCGTCGACTTGCTCGACACGGAGGCCCTCGCCGGACTCAGCCTGGATTGCGACATCCTCGTCAACAATGCCGGAATCCAGAAGGTTGCCCCCATCGAAGAGTTCGAGCCGGCGGACTTCCGCCGCATCCTGGCTCTCATGCTCGAAGCCCCTTTCCTGCTCATCCGGGCCGCACTCCCGCACATGTACGCCAACGGATTCGGCCGGATCATTAACATCTCCTCGGTCCACGGGTTGCGGGCGTCCGCGTTCAAGAGCGCCTACGTCTCGGCCAAGCACGGGCTCGAGGGGCTCAGCAAAGTGACGGCCCTCGAGGGCGGCCAGCACGGGGTCACCTCCAACTGCATCAATCCGGGGTACGTGCGGACACCCCTCGTCGAGAAGCAGATCGCGGACCAGGCACTGCTGCACGGTATCCCTGAATCCGAGGTTTTGGCGAAGGTCATGCTGACGGAGTCCGCGGTGAAGCGCCTCGTGGAGCCGGAGGAAGTCGCGTCGTTGGCAGCGTGGATAGCGTCCGACGACGCCGGCATGGTCACCGGGGCCAGCTACACGATGGACGGGGGCTGGTCCGCCCGCTAACTACGCCCCTCGATGTCGTAGGCTGATGCACACGAGGGGAGCGAATATGGGTCTCGATCCGGTCAGCTTGAAGATAGCTTTGGGCATTGTCGCGTTTACGCTCTGCCTGCTGTTTTTCGGATCGTTCCGCCGGACCCGCTCCGCGTACAGCGGCTGGTGGTGCCTCGCCCTCGTTTTCCTGCTCTCGGGGAACATGGCGTACCTGTTCGCCGGGACTTCCCAGCAAATCTGGGCGGGTCCCCTCGGCAACGCTTTGCTGGTGGCCGGGGCGTTCAGTGTGTGGGCGGGCTCGCGTTCTCTGCGGTTGCTTCCGACGCCGCGATGGCAGCTCCTCGCTGGACCCGTCGCCGCCGCTGTGGCCGCCGCGCTGGAGAATCCAGCTGCTAACGTATGGTCCGGTGGCCTGGTGTATTTGGCCATGATGTCCTTGGGCATGGGTTTGGCAACAGTTGAACTCTGGCGTTTGAAGCCCAGCGTTTCACAGGCCCACCGCTCCTTGGCGCTCGCCGCAGGAGTGCTGGCGTCCTTCTTCCTCTGCCGGGGGATCGCCTACGTCGTGGAAGGGCCCGACGGTCCGGATTTCGGTACCTATCTCAGCTCGGCAACCACGAGCGTGGTCACCATCGTGCTTCTCGTCACCGTGTCCTTCAGCATGACGGCGCTGAGTAACGAACAGCTCATCAACGGGCTGAACGAACGCGCCACCCGGGACGGCCTGACGGGGCTCCTCAACCGCACCGCCTTCATGGAGCTGGCCACCCAGGAAATGAGCAGGCTGCACTCCGCGGGATCGATCTCCACCTTGATCCTCGCCGACCTCGACCATTTCAAGGCCCTCAACGACAGTCATGGCCACGCCGCGGGTGACACCGCCATCCAGGCCTTCGCCGCCGCGTGTCAGGCCTCGGTCCGCCACACAGACCTCGTCGGGAGGTACGGAGGAGAGGAATTCACCATCCTGCTTCCCGGGGCCGACCTGGAGAGCGCAGAAATCATTGCCAACGAAATCAGCCGCCGTTTGGCCTCGGCAGAACCACCGGACGGCGTCATCTTCCCCACGGTGAGCTACGGCATCGCCCCCAGCACCCTCGCCAACGCCGAGGTGGCCCACATGATCGTGGCCGCCGACAAAGCCCTGTACCAGGCCAAGTCCCTTGGACGGAACCGCGCGGTCTGCGCAACTTCCTGACCGCCGTCGTGCGTTAACTCCCGCACCGCAGAGCCGATCCCGCAGCGTTCGGGCCAGTCCGCCAAAACAATCTGCTTAAACGCTTGATCAAATATGTGACCTCGGTTACGCTTGCAGTGATCAAACGCTTTAGCAGAAATGGACATCAACGCCGATGACTTACTCAGTCTTCTTCCAACCCGCCGATGGATGGGTTGGAGACGTGATCCCGTTCCAGAAAGACGGGGAGTTTTGGCTTTTCTATCTGCACGAGGTGCGGAGCGACCCGAAGCCGGGAACGTCCTGGAACCTCGTGACCACCAAGGACCTCACCCGGTTCGAGGACCATGGAGTATCGCTGCGCCATGGCGGGGACGGCGAGGCCGACTTCAATGCGTACACGGGCAGTGTTGTGTGCGACGAGTCCGGAATACACCACTTGTTCTATACCGCACAGAATCCTCGGCACCTCGGCTCCGACGGGGCCCCGCTGCAACTCGTCATGCATGCCACGAGCACGGACGGAATGCTGACGTGGATCAAGCATCCGGAACTGACCTTCGGCGCCCCGGCCGGCTACGAATCCGGCGACTGGCGCGATCCGTTCGTCTTCAAGGACGAGGCAAGCGGCTTGTGGCGGATGCTGCTGGCAGCACGGCACGCGGACGGTCCGGAGCGCCGGCGCGGAGTGATCGCCCAATGCGTCTCGCCGAACTTGATGGATTGGGAGCATGCCGAGCCGTTCTGGGATCCCCGCCGGTACATCACGCACGAATGCCCGGACGTTTTCGCCTGGGGTGACTGGTGGTACTTGGTCTATTCGGAATTCTCGGAGTCCTTCACCACCCGCTACCGCATGGCGAAAAGTCCCGATGGGCCCTGGATCGTGCCGGATCGGGACAGCGTTGACGGCCGTGCCTTCTATGCATCGAAGACGGCCGAGCGGGATGGCCGCCGGTTCTTCTTCGGCTGGATCGCCAGCAAGGAGGACAACCGCGACGACGGCGCCTGGCAGTGGGCGGGCACGATGTCCGTCCTCGAGGCCCGCCAGAACGACGACGGCACCCTCGCGTTTTCCTTCGCCGACGAGCTTGTCGAGAGCTTCTGGGACGACATCCCGGTAACCTTCGGCAGCGCCCTTCCTGTGGCGCTGCATGCTCCCGACGGGTACACGGCCATGGTGTCCGATGAGGTGCTCCCTCGGCAGTTCTACGCCCGGGCGGTGCTGCAGATAGAACCCGATACCACCGAATGCGGCTTGCTGCTCCGCTCAAGCGCGGACGGAGACGAGTCCTACATCATCCGCCTGGAACCGAAACGCGGCCGCATGGTCTTTGACCGGTGGCCCCGCGAAATCAACGGCGACGCGCAATGGCACATCTCGGGGGATGTCCCCTTCGAGATCGAACTGGAACGCCCCTGCGAGCTCGTCCCCGGAGAACACACCCTCGAACTTGTCGTGGACGGGGACCTCTGCGTCGCCGTCGTCGACCGGCAGGTCGCCTTGAGCACCCGGATCTACGGGCTACCGGACGGCCGGATCGGCGTTTTCGCCGGTGAAGGCACCATCGCTCTCACTGACCTTGAGATACGTAAGCGCACAGACAACTAAATACCCAGCGCCAGACCTCCGTTCAAATCAAAGGAGATTTTCCCCCATGAAGAAACTCATGCGAACGGCCGCCGTAGCAGCGGCCGTCACCCTCGCCCTCGCCGCATGTGGCAGCGGCGGCGGCAATCCCGCAGCCAACGTCAGCCCTACAGGCGAAATCAAACCGCGGCAAATCTCGTGGCTTCTGTCCCGGCCGGCTGACGGTGCAGTCATCAACATCATGAAAAAGATCGCCGATGAGTACGCACAGACCCATCCCGGCTTTTCCCTGAACCTGATCACGACCCCAGACCGGCCCTCGTACATCCAGAAGTACGAAACCCTCGCCGCGGCAAACAAGCTTCCGGAGCTGTTCGACACGGACGCTACCCCCTTCGCCCAGCAACTCGCCAAGAAAGGCACGATGGTCGATGCCGAGAAGCTGCTCAAAGACCTCGGTGTCTACGACACCTACCGGACGAACGCACTGAATTACCAACGCTTCGACGACGGATCCCTCTACATGATCCCGTTCCAGTTCGAGCTCGAGTACTTTTGGTACAACAAGGCTCTCTTCCAGCAGGCTGGAGTATCAGTGCCGAAGTCACTCGATGACATCCCTGCGATGTGCACGGCCCTGCGCAAGGCCGGCATTACGCCCCTCGCCCTGGACGGCCAGGACCAGTGGCCCCTTGAGCGCTACGTCTCCTACCAGCCATTCCGCGACGCCGGACCCGACTTCGTGCAGAAGCTCAAGAAGGGTGACGCGAAGTTCAGCGACGCCACCGGCCAGAAGACCGTCAATTGGATAAGCCAGCTCGGAGGGGCCGGTTGCTTCCAGGACGGGTTCTCGTCGCAGGGTTACTCAGACGCCCAGAACCTCTTCACCTCCGGCAAGGCGGCGATGTACAACATCGGCACCTGGGAACTGCCCAGCCTCGCGACCGACAAACTGAATCCGGCGGTGCGCAACGACGTCGACTACTTCACGCTTCCGGCCACGCCAAGTTCCGCCACGGCCGCCAACGAGTACGTGGCAACTTCAGGGATCGGCATGGCGGTCAATTCAAAGACCTTTGACCCGCTCGTGAGCGACTTCCTGAAGTTCGCCCTCGCCAAGTACCCCTCGGAGTACGCGGCCACGGGCGCCCTCTCGCCCACGACGAACGTGCAGACCACGATTCCCGCCAACGCCACGCCACTGTACAAGAAGGCAATCGACCAGGCGCAGGATCTCGGGACGAAGCTCGCGATGCCTTGGGACACCCAGCTTGATCCGACCACCAACAGCAGGCTGCAACAAGAGCTCGTGCTTTTGGCCCAGGGCAATGTCAAGCCTGCCGAGTTCACCAGCACGATGGATAGCACCATCGCACAGAACGCTCCCAAGTTCTTCAAATAACACGCAGCGGTGGGGGGCCCAGGCCCCCCACCCGAAAGGCACTCCCATGCTTCCCAATCGATCACGACTCTCGGTCTTGGTCTTCCTGCTCCCGCCGCTGC
Organism: Arthrobacter sp. 2RAF6; assembly: GCF_052115205.1. Lineage (NCBI taxonomy): Bacteria > Bacillati > Actinomycetota > Actinomycetes > Micrococcales > Micrococcaceae > Arthrobacter > Arthrobacter sp. 2RAF6. The sequence goes on from NZ_JBFRGF010000016.1 coordinate 91,335, forward strand.
TTCTCTACGGCGTCGCGGTGTTGTTCCCGATATTTCAATCGCTGTTCCTCAGCTTCTTCTCTTGGAACGGCATCAGTGACATGGAATTCGTGGGCTTCGCGAACTACGTGCACATGCTCAGCGGTGACGGCGTGTTCTGGCGTTCCTTCTTCAACGCCCTCGGCTACCTCGCCATCTGCCTCGTCCTCCAATTGGGCGGCGCGTTGTTCGTCGCCAGCCTCCTGACCTCGCTGCGAAGAGGCCGCGAGCTCGTCAAGACCCTGTATCTCCTGCCTGCGGTGATCTCGACGGTGGCCATCGCCTTCCTCTTCGTCCGCATCTACTCGATCGATCCCGTGGGGCTTCTCAACCAAGTCCTCGGCTGGATCGGTCTCAGCGGCCTTGAGCGCCCCTGGCTTTCGGACGTCAATACTGTCCTCGCGGCAGTTTCAGCACCCGAAGGCTGGCGGTTCACGGGACTCTACATGCTCATCATCTACGCCGCGCTGCTCGCCGTCCCGCAGGAACTTGAAGAGGCGGCACGCCTGGACGGCGCCAACCGATGGCAGCTGTTCACCAAGATCAGGTTCCCCCACATCCGGCCCGTGTGGATCACCACCACCATCATGGCCACAACCTACGGCCTGCGCGGATTCGATATCCCCTACCTCATGACGAACGGCGGCCCCGGCCAGTCCTCGGAGCTCCTGACGACCTACATGTACAAAACCGCGTTCACCAGCACCGACTTTGGCTACGCCAGCACCATCTCGGTGTTCATCGTGGTCGAGTGCCTCGTCGCCGTCGGATTCATCTTGCTCATGCTCAAACGAAAGGCTGACGCATGACCGCGCAAACAGCCCCGGTTACCCGGCCGATCCCTGCCCCGCCAAGCAGCCCGGCTCCCCAACGCCGACGGCGCAAGCCAAACGTCTTCCGAAGCTTGTCCAGGGTGCTGATCGCCCTCATCGTCGTCGTGCAGGTCTACCCCCTCGCCTGGCTGTTCCTCACGAGCCTGCGCAACGAGCACGACTTCGCCACGGGTGATCCCTTCGCGCTGCCGAGCTCCGTCAGCTTCGACAACTACGCCCGCGCGTTCCAGACCGGCAACCTCGGGCAGAACATCCTGAACAGTTTCATCGTCACGATGGGTGCCAACCTCCTGATCGTCCTGCTGGGGATGATGGCGGCGTATGCGTTGCAGGTCCTCGGATTCCGGTTCAGCAAATTCGTCCGCGGCCTCTTCCTGATCGGCATCATCGTGCCGGTGCAGATCGCGCTTGTGCCCCTGTTCATCGACTACTCGTCCGTGAACCTGCTGGACACCTACCAATCGATGATCATCCCGTTGGCGGGGTTCGCCCTTCCCATGTCGATCTACCTTTTCTCGTCATTCTTTGAATACATTCCCCGCGAGACCTATGAGGCAGCCTCCCTGGACGGCGCCGGACCGTACCGGATCTTCGGGTTGATCACCCTTCCGCTCTCGACCAATACGGTAGTGACAGTGGTCCTGGTGAACAGCATCTTCATCTGGAATGACTTCATCTTCGCGAACACGTTCGTTCTTTCCGAAGGGCTCAAGACCATCCCGCTGGGGCTGCAGAACTACATCGGAGCAATGGGCAAGGTCGACTGGACTGCAACGTTCGCCGCTGTCTGCATCACCATCACTCCCTTGCTGCTCGTGTTCCTCGTCCTCAACAAAGCGATGATCCAAGGCCTCGAGAGTGGGGCCACGAAAGGGTGAGAAAGCGGCCACTGGATAGACTGTGAGGGGAGGGCCAATGACGTCTGAAAAAAGCTTGAAAGAACCCGAGGTTAACCCCTCGCATCCACCGGCGACTCCGAGGACGAGTCATCCGGTCACGATGCGTGAGGTAGCGGAAGGGGCTGGAGTCTCCGTTGCGACGGTTTCCCTCGTTGTCAACAACAAGAAAGACGCCAGGATCGGCGCCGGGACCCGCAAACGCGTCTTGGACACCATCCGCGAACTGGGGTACCGCCCGAACGCCCTTGCGAAGAACCTCGTGAGCGGCAGTTCACGGTTCATTGGCCTCGTCGCTGACGCGATCGCCACAACCCCCTTCGCGGGGCAAATCATCCACGGCGCCCAGGACGAAGCCTGGAAACACGGATTCGTGCTGTTGGTCGCCAACACCGAGGGCGACGAGCCCGTGGAAAAAGACGCTATCTCAATGATGCTCGAGCACAAGGTTCGCGGCATCCTGTACTCCACTTGGTTCCACCGCCCAACTGAGATCCCCGCCGCGTTGCAAGAGACAGACTTTGTGCTGGTGAACTGCTTCTCACCGGACTCCGACGCCCTGGCCGTGGTCCCGGATGAAGTCCACGGCGGACGGGAAGCCACCGACATCCTTGTGCGCAAGGGTCACCGGCGGATCGCCTTCATCAATGCCACGATTCCTGCCCCGGCGAAGGACGGACGCCTGCAGGGCTATCGGGAAGCGCTCGAATCTGCAGGGATCGCCTTCGATCCGCAGCTTGTGTTCGACGCGTATCCTGACCAGGAAGGCGGATACGGAGCAGTCGAGGAGCTCCTCAAACGGGACGTCACGGCAGTCTTCTGTTACAACGACCGTATGGCCATGGGCCTCTACGACGGGCTGAAGCAACAGGGGTTATCCATTCCGGATGACATGGCCGTGGTGGGTTTCGACAACCAGGAAGTCATCGCCGCCCACATGCGGCCACCGCTGTCCACCGTCGCGCTGCCGCACTACGAGCTCGGTGCCGCGGGTGTGCGCTTGCTCCTCGGCGTCGACGAACCGGCCGGCAGCCCGGTGGTTAAGCTTGAATGCCCGCCGGTGGAACGCGACTCCGTTGGACCGAATACCCTCACGGGTTCCCGGCTGCCTTAGAGGGATTCTGCTCAGCCTCGTCCACGGCGGAATGCTCAATGTAGGACTCCACCGCCGATTCCGGTACGCGGTAGGACCGCCCGAACCGCACCGCATGGATGGCGTGCGAGTTCACGAGGCGGTAGACGGTCATTCTGGATACCCGCAGGGCCTCGGCAACTTCGGCGATTGTCATGAACCGGTTGGCTGGAATGCCGGCAGCGGACATATTCACCATGGCCTCCTCAATTGGCGGTCGTCGTTTTGGCTTGCTTGGATGCCGTGGAAAATACCCGGCAAAGTCGCGAAGCCAGCGCATGGCGGCGCTGCTTGCGCATCCGAACGGCGTGCCTTGAGTAAGGATCGAACATCGGAATCACTCCTTTGCAGTCGCGATCTTCCAACGGTAGGCGCCGACCACACAAGACACATGAGTGACTTTCACCCGTTATGGCACATGGGCCACTCACGTCACTTGGACCACTACTCGGACAAAGACCCCAGGGTGAGGAAGTGGTGACCCGAGTAGTCCCGGCAAAAGACGGGTAGGGGTTACGCATGCCAGGCCGGGCGAACAGTCCCTACGCTCAAAGCAAATGTTCCGTCAGGTCTGGGAGGGGGGAACAATGCGACGAGCTGCAAGAGCAGGAATCGTCGTTGCGGGCGTGGTGGCGGTCGGACTGGCGGGGGCGATCACCCTCAACACCACGCAGACGTCCTCGAACTCCGTTGCCGGCGCCGCGCCGTCGGCCACCGTCAGCGCGGCGGCTTCGGCGCCGGGTGCCACCAAGACGCCGGCCGCGACGCCGGGTGCCACCGCTTCACCGCCAGCCGCCAACGCCGCGCCTTCGAGCCAGGCTCCGGTCCCTGCCCCGGCGAGCAGTGCCAAACCCGACGCCCCGGTCGCACCGGTGCCGGCGCCCCCTGCGCCAGCTCCCGCCCCCGCTGCGCCTGCTCCTGTGGCACAGGGCCTCGACGCAGCCGGGATCCAACGCATCAAGGACAGCTGCACCACCCGGCTTCAAAGCGATGCCGCCCACTCCGGAATAGTGACCGGAACGGTAGTGCCCCGGCCATTCACTATTGTCTCCATCGCCTATTCCGGGAACCCCGTGCAGTCAACGGCGGCCTCGGGTCTGGCGTCGTACGACATCCTCATGAAGATCACCACCAAGCTTGTTGATGGTCCTGCCCAGGAGAGCGTGCGGGTTTGCCGGGTCTACGACTCGGACTCGCACGTGGATTGGCTTCCTGCCGGCTGAGTCCGCGGTTGCTTCCGGTTCTGAGGCGCTAAGACTTGGTGCCTGTGAGCGCCAGGGTTCCGCCGAGCCCGATCATCATGACCCCGCCCGTGGCACCCAGGGTGGAGATCCGCCGCGGAGAGCGGGCAAACCAGTGGCGTGCCGTGCCCGCGGCAAGGGCCCAGATACTGTCGGAGATCAGGGCGATCATTAGGAAAACAGCTCCGAGTTCAGCGAGCTGCAACGGAATGCTGCCGTTGGAGTATTCAACGAACTGGGGCAGCACGGCCACGAAGAACACGATCGACTTCGGGTTGCTCGCACCCACGATGAAACCTTCGCGGATGAGCCGCCACATAGACCGCGACGGCGCCGGGCCGGCCGCCGTCGAACGCCCGCCGCGGTGACGGATCGCCTGCACCCCGAGGTAGACCAGATAAGCTGCGCCGCCGAACTTGATGATGGTGAACAGCATGATCGACTGCGCCAGGACCGCACCAAGCCCCAGCGCCACTGCGATGATCTGCGGAACCATGCCAAGTGCGTTTCCGAGGACGCTCAGGAGTCCGCCTTTGCGGCCGAGGGCGAGGGAACGTCCAATCACGAACAGGACGCTGGGACCGGGGACTGCGATAAGGACCGATGCGGCCAGCGCAAACGCCATGAGGTTGGTGAACGGAACCATGCCTGATGATAGCGCTGGCCTGCGGTGACGGTCGAGGGCTAGTGGCCGGCCGCCGTCGGGCAATGTCCGCTAGTAGCGCTGGGCGACCACGGGGATCGAGGCTGTTTCGTCGACGAGCTCGGCGCGCACCCGGCCGCCACCCCGAACCCACAGCTTGTAGGCCAGCACCAGCAGCCCGAGCCACACGGCGCCTACGTACAAGGCCACGCGGGTGTCCTCGAAGACGCCAAGGACGACGATCACCAGGGCCATGAAGGCGATGGTCACAACGGACGCTGCCGGCCACCACGGCGACGCGAATTCCGACGCCGGGAGCCCCTTGCGCTTGATCTCACGCTTCATGGCGACGTGCGAGGCGAGGATCATGACCCACACCCACACCGTCGCGAAGGTGGCGATGGAAGCGATCACGAGGAACACGTCCTCGGGGATTACGGCGTTGAGCACCACGCCCACCAGCAGGATGCCGCCCATAAGGACCACGGTCATCCACGGAACACCGTGCCTTGAGATCTTGCCGAAACTCTTCGGAGCATGTCCTTGCTGGGAGAGCCCGAAGAGGATGCGTCCGGCGCCGAAAATGTCGCTATTGATGGCTGACAGAGCCGAGGTGATCACCACGGCATTGAGGATGTGGGGCGCCGCAGGGATACCGAGGCCGCTGAAGATCTGCACAAACGGGCTGCCGTTGTTCCCGATTTCATTCCAGGGGAACAAGCTCATGAGCACGCCGAGCGTCAGGATGTAGAACAGCAGTACGCGCACCGGGACGGTATTCACGGCCTGCGGTATGACCTTCTTGGGGTCGGCGGCTTCGCCTGCCGTGATGCCGATCGTTTCGATCCCGCCGAAGGCGAACATGACGACAGCGAACGAGGCCAAGAGCCCTCCGAAACCGTTCGGGAACAGGCCGCCGTGGTCAACGAGGTTCCCCAGCCCGGGTGCCGCACCGGCGCTGCCGGAATGGAAGCCGAACACGATGATCGCAGCCCCGCCCGCAATCATGGCGATGATCGCCACCACCTTGATGAGCGAGAACCAAAACTCGAGCTCCCCGAAGACCTTGACGCTCAGGAGGTTCATGGCCCCAAGGAGGAGGATGATCGCCAGGACCCAGATCCATCGATCCACCTGTGGGAACCAGAAGCCCATGTAGATACTGAACGCCGTCACGTCCGCGATCGCCACGATGGCCATTTCGAAGACGTAGGTCCACCCCGTGATGAACCCTGCCAGCGGTCCGAGATAGCGGCTGGCGTACTGGCCGAACGAGCCGGAGACGGGGTGGCGGACGGCCATTTCGCCGAGGGCACGCATCACCATGAAGACGGCGGCGCCACCGATCATGTATGCGAAGAGAACCGACGGGCCGGCCTTTTGGATCGCAGACGCGGAACCGTAGAAGAGGCCTGTCCCGATGGCCGAACCGAGGGCCATGAAGCGGATGTGGCGGACATTGAGGCCACGGCTGAGAACGGTGGTGACCGCGCCTTCGACTACTTTGGCAGCCGGCGTCCTGACGGCTGTTGGGGCTTGCTGCATGCGAATACCTTCTCGTCATTGGGAGGGGGACTGTTAACCAGCAGACCATTCCGGGGCGTCCTGTGATGGGTCTCACGGCGCATCGTTGTCTCGGTTCTCAGACGCTGTGCCACCAGGCGGTTGGCGACTGGGTGTCTTGTGGGCAAATGTCTGGTATTCCAGACAGCTTAATGTTCTGATTGGCTTTCAGATCAGCTCCACGGGGCGCACGCTTAAGTACGGGATCCCGGACACCCGCCTTGCCGCCTTTGTGGCGGAAGAGGCGAGCCGGGCATCACCGTGCACTCGAAGAGGAGCCATGACCATACAGCCATCCACTCAGGGCCGGGCCGCTTCCAAGGTTCCGGCCGCCGAGAACACCCTGCGCATCCTGAAGTTGCTCGCTTCCCGGCGTGGCCCGATGGCAGCGTCCAACATCGCCACCGCGCTGGGCCTGCCCCGGTCCAGTGTCTATCACCTGCTTGGCGTCATGGAGGCCAACGGTTTCGTCCTGCACCTTCATGAGGAGCAGCGCTACGGCCTGGGCATCAGTGCCTTTGAACTCAGTTCCGCTTACTCGCGTCAAGAGCCTTTGTCGCGGCTCGGCCGCCCCATGCTTGCCGCCCTTGTGGATGCGATCGGCGAGAGCGCGCACTTGGCCGTCCTGCACGGCCGCGATGTGCTCTACATCGTGGAGGAGCGGGCCAAGAACCGCCCGTCCCTCGTGACCGACGTCGGGGTCCGGCTTCCCAGCCACCTCACCGCCAGCGGGCGCGCGATCCTGGCCGCGCTGCCGAAATCGCAGGTCAGGGCCCTGTACCCGAATGCTGCCGCGTTTACTGCCCGGCACGAGATGGAATCGCCCATCATGAAATATTCGGCCCTGTCCTCGCACTTGGACCAGGTCCGGCAGCGCGGCTACGCTACCGAACACGGCGAAGTCACGCCCGGCTTCGGCTCGGTGGCCGCCGCCGTCACCGACCATTTGGGATGGCCGACGGCGGCAGTCGCCGTGACCTTCCTCGAGGACAAGGTGCCGGTCGAGGAATGGCCCGCCCTGGCCGCCCGAATCCAGAAAACAGCGGACGAGCTGTCGATCCGTATCCACGGCCGCCCTTCCTAGCCCGCCCACGCCCAACTAGCTAACAGCAGGTGTCGTTTTGGGCCCTCTTAGCGACATCTACTGCGAGTCAGTTGAGTCTGGTATTCCGGACAGCACCGTCCATAAAGCCATTCCAAGAGGGTTGCGGAGGGGCTCTACTGGATACAGAAGGACTTCCACCTAGCAACCTCCAGAGACAAAGGAGTCATCATGGCACCCGCCGATTTCACTACCGGAGCCCGTCCTGTCCGGGCCGCCCGCGGTACCGAGCTGACCGCGAAGAGCTGGCAGACCGAAGCGCCGTTGCGCATGTTGATGAATAACCTGGACCCGGAGGTTGCCGAGCGTCCGGATGACCT
>NZ_JBFRGF010000017.1:0-94947 GCF_052115205.1 Arthrobacter sp. 2RAF6
GGGCGCACGCGGACGCACAAGGGGAGCTCCGCCGTCGGGCTTTCCGAGCGAATCCCCCTGCCGAGTCTCTTCAGAGAGCCGTGCCGGAGACGCCCAGGACTGACGCCCTCCCGGGCCGCTTCGGAGATAGTGAACGGCCGGCTCTCCAGACTCAACGGAAGGCGACGCGGAGTTTTCATGGCCCCATCAGAACAGAAAACAGCGCACCCTCGCAGAAGTTATCCACAGCCCCCATCGATTGCTCCCCACCGGCTCCCAGCCTTCGCAAGCTCAGGCCGGGGCCCTCGCCGGTGTGGGCCCAAAGTGTCGTTTTGGAGCCTCAAACCGACAATTACTCAGCAATCGACGGGGAAACCTAAGCCGTGGAGCCGCGCACCACCAACGAGCTCTCCAGGGTCAGTTGCGGCTGTTCCAGCTCACGGCCTTCCATCAGTCCCCGGAGCTGTTCGCCGGCCTTGAGTCCCAGCGGAGTGGCCGGCAAGTGCACACTGGTCAGGCTCGGGTTGCTCGTGGCCGAATACGGCAGGTCATCGAAGCCGGCAACGGCGAGTTCCTCCGGAATCCGGACACCGGCCACTCGGGCTTCCTGCAACACACCGTAGGCGTGGGTGTCCGTTCCGCAGACGACGGCGGTGATCCCGGCACGCTGCCAGTCCGGCCAGGCGGCAGCGAAGGCAGCCGCGGCAGCGCCGACGTCGATGGTGGTACTGATGATGTGCGCGTCCGCAACGGAAATACCGCAGGAATTTGCCTCATCCAGGAACGCCGCCCGGCGAACCTCGAACGTGGCTGTGCCGGTCACACTGTCCACGTAGGCAACCCGCTTGTGTCCGGAAGCAGCAAGATGCGCGGCCAATTCACGGGCGCCATGGGCAACATCGAGGTTCACGGACGGAGCATAGGCTTCGAGGCCGGGGGCATCGAGAAGGACCAGCGGCCCGGCAACGGACAGCTCCTCCAGGAAGCTTGCGTTGGGCGCATCCACCAGCAGGCCGGCGGGACGAAGGGCCAGGAGCTTTCGGACGTCCTCCGCACGGGGGAACTCACCGGCGTCGGTCACGGAGAGCAACAGCTGGTACTCGGAGCCGAGCGATTCCCGGACTCCAGCGATGACCTTTGCGAAAAAGGGGTTGGAAATGTCCGGCGCCACAAGGATCACAATCGAGCTCACGCCCTTGGCCAAGGAACTGCCGATGCCATCCACCACGTAGCCGAGTTCGGCGATAGCCTGGCGGACCCGTGAAATGTTGTCTTCGGAGACCCTGCCCTGGGTTTTGCCGTTGGCAACCAGGGACACCGTCGCAGTCGAGACCCCTGCCAGGGAGGCCACCATCGCCGCGGTGACGCGCTGCGTACGGTTTGAGGCCCGATGCATTGGTTCCGCGGATTCCATACAACGATCGTAGCGGGAATCAGCCCCTTCCCACGCCGCAAGGCATCAAGCGCTTGACGCAATTCGCGTTAAGCGTTTGACGTAGTACGCGAGCGAGTGCCAGAATTCCTCTGAATGCTTTAGCGCCCTGCCTCGGCAGGCCCCAATGACGTGGAGATGAACATGGACCCCAACACCATGACCCGTGAACGCAAGAAGATCATCCTGGATTGTGATCCCGGGCATGACGACGCCGTGGCCCTGCTACTGGCCCACGGCAACCCGGACATCGAACTGCTCGCCGTCACCACGGTGGTGGGTAACCAGACCCTCGAGAAGGTCACCCGCAACGCCCTGTCGGTGGGCACCATCGCAGGCATCACCGGCGTTCCCTTTGCCGCCGGCTGCGACCGCCCGCTCGTCCGCTCCATCGAAACCGCGCCGGACATCCACGGCGAAACCGGCCTGGACGGCCCCGAGCAGCCCCAGTCCACCATCGAGCTGGACCCGCGCCACGCCGTCGACCTCATCATCGAAACGATCATGGCGCACGAGCCGGGCACCGTCACGCTGGTCCCCACTGCAGGACTCACCAACATCGCCATGGCCGCCCGCAAGGAGCCGCGGATCGTTGAACGCGTCAAGGAAGTTGTCCTGATGGGCGGCGGCTACCACGTAGGCAACTGGAGTGCCGTGGCCGAATTCAACATCATTATCGACCCCGAAGCCGCACACATTGTCTTCAACGAAAAGTGGCCCGTCGTGATGGTCGGTTTGGACCTAACACACCAGGCCCTGGCCACTCCCGAGGTCGTTGAGAAGATCGCCGCCGTGGGCACCAAGCCGGCCAAGTTCGTCATGGAACTGATGGAGTTCTTCACCAAGACCTATAAAGACGCCCAGGGCTTTGACTATCCCCCGGTGCACGATCCCTGCGCCGTGGCCTACGTCATCGACCCCACAGTGATGACTACCCGCAAGGTCCCCGTCGACATCGAGCTGCAGGGCAAACTCACGCTTGGCATGACCGTGGCCGATTTCCGCGCCCCCGCACCGGCCGACTGCAACACCTCCGTCGCCGTCGACCTCGACCACGAAAAGTTCTGGAACCTCGTCACTGACGCGATCACCCGCATCGGCGATCCCACAACTGGCACTGCCGGCGCTCCCGCCACCATTAGCGACGACGCTGCCGTCGCCGTCGCCAGCATCGCAGGAGAGACCAAGTAAATGACCACCCTCATCAACGAAACCAAAACCAAACGCGGCAACATCGCGGCCCTCATGGTCGCCCTGCTGGCCGCCTGCGTAGCCTTCCAGCTCAACGCGTCCATGCTCAGCCCGGCCCTGGTCACCATGGGCAACGAACTCCACACGGACCAGGCGGTCATCGGCCTCTCCCAGACCTGGTTCTTCACGGCAGCAGCTCTGTTCTCCCTCTTCCTGCCGCGCCTGAGCGACATCGTCGGCCGCAAGAAGATCCTCATCGGCATGATGCTGCTGATGGCCGTCGGCTCGGTCATCGCAGCCATGGCGCCCGACGTTACATGGCTCTTCGTGGGCCGCATCGTCCAGGGCGTCAGCGGCCCTACCGTCCCGCTGTGCCTCATCATGCTGCGCTCCGCGGTCAACAACCCGCGCAAGTACGGAGCCCTCATGGGCCTCATCACGGCAGTCAACGGCGGCGTTGCCGGCGTCGACTCCTTCGTGGGCGGCTACTTCGCCGAGCACTTCGGATTCCGCAGCATCTTCTGGCTCATGGTCGGCCTCGCAATCGTGGCCACGGCCCTGATCGCCATCCTTGCCGGCGAGAGCAAGCCTGCCGCGGGCACCACCATGGACTGGCTCGGCGTATTCTTCATTGTCATCGCTGTGGGCGCACTCCTGACAGCCCTCAACGAAGGCTCCAAGCTGGTCGGCGCTTTCTCTTCCGGAACGCTGATGCTGGCCATCGGACTGATTGTGGTCGCCGCTGCCGCGTTCGCCGCCTTCTGGACAGTTGAAAAGTGGACTGGGGAGAAGCGCTCCAAGGAGCCGATGGTGGAGACGATCCACCTTCGCCAGCGTTCCACCTGGGCGCCGCTGCTGACCACCACCCTCGCCATGACCGGCATCTTCGCAGTCATCAACGGCATCGTCCCGGCCTACGTCCAGGCCGCGGCACCGGGATTCGGGGTCGGCCCCACCGAGATGTCGCTCATGATCCTCACGCCCTACGCCCTCCTCGGCTGGGTATTCGGACCCATCAGCGGCCGGCTCGCACCCGTACTCGGCTACACCAAAGTCCTGCGCATCGGCATGCTGGGCAGCATCGCGGCCTTGGCAATCATCGCGTTCTTCGGCCTCAGCAGCCTGCCGATCATGATCGTGGGAACGGCCTTGCTCGGCATCATGTACGCCGGTACGGTCAACATCATGCTCAACGGACTCGGAGTTGTCCTCTCCCCCGCCGGCAACCCCGGCTTCCTGCCCGGAATGAATGCCGGAGCCTTCAACCTCGGCGCTGGCCTGAGCTTCCTGGTGTTGCCGGCGGTCCTTGTGGCGACCTCGGCGCTCGGCGACGCCAAGGCCTCGTACTTGACGGTCGTCGTCGTCGGCCTGGCCATCACGGTTGCCGCCTTCGCGGCGTCGCTGCTCATCCCCAAGCCCCTCGAAGCCGAGGTTGAAAGGTGAACCGCACGATCGTCGTCGTCGGGTCCTTGAACGCGGACCTGACCATCTATTGCGAGCGGCTCCCGCTCCCGGGCGAAACCGTCCACGGCAACGGTTTCGCGGTCAATCCCGGCGGCAAGAGCGCCAACCAGGCCGTCGCGGCGAGCAGGTTGGGCGGCACGGTGAGCCTGATCGGCGCAGTCGGAAGCGACTCCAACGGTGACATGCTCCTCACCTCCACGGAAGGGGCCGGCGTGGACGTTTCGCGCGTCCGCCGTTCCGCGGATGTGGCCACCGGCGTCGCGGTTATCGCGGTGGACGCGCATGGTGAGAACAACATCATCATTTCGGCCGGTGCCAACGGAACGCTCGCTCCGGCGGACGTGTCGGCGGACGCCTTCGACGACGCCGCGGTGCTCTGCCTCTGCCTGGAGGTCAGCCTTGAGACTGTGGAGGCTGCCGCCAAAACAGCGCACGACGCCGGAGCAACGGTTCTGTTGAATCTCTCGCCGTACGCCGAGATCCCGCAAAGCCTGGCCGCCTTGAGCGATGTGCTGCTGGTCAACGCCCACGAAGCGTCCCTGTTCCTGGGCGACGCCGAGATGCCCCACCCGGGGGCGCACGCAAGCGCCTGGGAGCCTGTCCGAATCCAGTTCGTCGAGCGGGGATTGCAACGGGTATTGGTTACGCTCGGCTCCCATGGCTCGGTGGTGTTGGATTCGCTCGCCGCATCCGGGGAACAGATCTCCCGGATCGCGCCCACCAAGGTCAATGCCGTGGATACGACCGGTGCGGGGGATGCCTTCACCGGTGCCGTGGCTGCCCGCCTCGCCGCGGGCGAAACCCTGGCAGAAGCCGCGGCGTTCGCTTCGGTGGCCGCAGCGCTCGCTACTACCAAGAAGGGCACCCAGGCCGCCTACCCCGGGGCTGAGGAAGTCCTGGAGCACCTGCGGATTTCCTGACCCGGCCTATGCTTTTACGCCTCCACCAGCGACTTTACAAATTCCGTAATCTCCCTTCCCTTTTGACTAGCCAAGACGGGGTGGCATCCCCCATGCTTGCTCCATGTACTCAGCGTCGAGCCCATACCGCATCATCACCGTCTGCACGGGAAACATCTGCCGCTCACCCATGGCGCAACTGATGTTGACTGAAGCGTTCGACGCCGGAGGGCTCGGTGGAGCGGTGGTCGTGGACTCTGCGGGAACTACCTCCTACGAGGCCGGACACCCCATCGATCCTCGCGCGGCCCGGGTCCTTTCGGCCCACCGCATCCGCTCCGAGGGTCACATCGCCAGGAGTTGGCGCCAGGAGTGGTTCCGGGAGCGGGACCTGATTTTGGCCCTCGACGTAGATCATTACGGCTGGCTCCACGAGGCCGCCCCGGATTCGGAGACACTCGCCAAGATCCGTATGCTGCGCAGTTTCGACCCGTCCGTAACGGGCCGGAGCACCTTGGACCTGGGCATCGAGGATCCCTGGTACGGCGGCCATCACGATTTCGACGTCACCTGGGACCTTATCCGCGCGGCCGTTCCCGGGATCGTCGCGCACACGCGGGACGCCCTTACCGCTAGGCAGCACGCACAGCACCTCGACCCACAGCAGGTACGCTCTATTTCATGACCCCAGCACCTGTGATCATCGCCATCGATGGCCGCTCCGGCGCGGGAAAGACCACTCTCGCCGTCGAACTTGCCGCCCGCCTCCGCATGCATCACAAGGTGTCGCTATTCCATCTTGAGGACATCTATCCCGGCTGGAACGGCCTCGCCGCGGGCATCGAGCGTTACGTCACCACGGTCTTGGCACCGCTGCGGCACGGCGACGCCGCCGAGTGGGTCAGTTGGGACTGGGAGAAACACTACGACGGCCGCAGCCACGTGACGCTGCCTGCCGAAATCGTCATCGTCGAAGGCGTCGGGGCAGCCGCGAGTGCCGCCCGGCCCATGCTGGACGCCGTGGTCTGGGTGGACGCTCCCGACGACGATCGCCGGCACCGTGCGATGGCCCGGGACGGCAGCAGCTACGAACCGTTCTGGGACAGCTGGGCGGCGCAGGAGGACGTGTGGCTGGAAACCGACGACGTCCTCGATCACACCGACGTCCGGGTACTGAACCGGGCGGACGGCGACGCCCCGGATGACGCCCTGCAGGCGCTGAACTACCTCCCTTCGCTCTCCCCTGTGCTGGCGCCCGAGCTCTCGGCACGCCGCGGCTTGCAGCTCAAGGCGGAACGGATCGACGCCACGCCGGACGCCGCGGTCCTGTTCCACGCGCTGTACGCCGAGTCCGCCAACGCAGTCTGGCTCGATTCCTCCAACACGTCCTCCAACAGGGACACAGTCAGCGACGCCGGATCCTCCAACGCTGCCGCCGAACGCAGCCGCTTCAGTATCCTCGCGGACGATGGCGGCTCCTTCGGCCAGGCTGTAATGCACAGTTCCGGAGCCACCCGGATCAGCACCGGATGCGCAAACGTTGAGACCACCGGCCCCTTCTTCCGCTGGCTGGACACCGTGTGGGGCCGCAAGGCCTTGCGGGCACCTGAAGGCTATGACTGCGAATTCACGCTCGGCTGGTTGGGGTACCTCGGCTATGAATTGAAGCGGGAGACCGGTGGCAGCGATGTCCAAGCCGGCACTCCGGATGCGGCGTTGCTCTTCGCCGGCAGGGCCGTAGTGATCGACCACCGTGACGCTGCCGTCTGGCTGCTTGCCATCGACGCTCCCGACGCCGGCGAATGGCTTGGGCTTGCGCGCGAGGCTGTGCTGTCCGCAGCCAGGACCTCGATAACCCCGGCACCCCAAGCGGCCGGCGCGCCGAGGCACTCGGACAGGGATCCCGCCGTCGGGAGCGATACAGTGGCGCTCGAGTTCTCCAGCCGCGACACCGAGGACGAATACAAAAGCAAAATCACCGACGCCCAGCACCAGATCGCCGAGGGCAACACGTACGAGGTCTGCCTGACCACCGCCGTGACCGCCCCGGATCCCGGGCTGGACCCGTGGGAGAGCTACCTCGCGCTGCGCAAGCGCAACCCGGCGCCGTTCGCGAGCTACTTGCGGTTCGGAGATCTGACGGTCGCGAGTACCTCGCCGGAGCGCTTCCTGCGGATAACCTCCGACGGCGGCATGCGGGCCGAGCCGATCAAGGGCACCAGGGGCCGGGCCAACGATCCCGCCATCGACGAGGCCCTGCGGCGCAGCCTTGAATCCTCGCTCAAGGACCGTGCCGAGAACATCATGATCGTGGACTTGCTCCGCAACGACCTCAGCCATTTCGCCGTGCCCGGATCGGTGACCGTCAGCCGGCTGTGTGAGGTGGAAAGCTACGCCACGGTGCACCAGATGGTGAGCACTATCGACGCCCGGCTGCGGCCCGGAGCACCCCGGGCCGAGGCCGTGGCCGCCGCGTTCCCCGCCGGGTCCATGACGGGCGCCCCGAAGATCAGCACCATGGACATCCTTGACGGGTTGGAGTCCGGACCCCGAGGAGTCTACTCCGGCGCAATCGGGTACTTTTCGCTCAACGCGGCGACGGATCTCGCCGTCGTGATCCGGACCCTGGTGATGGGTCCCGACGGCGATGGCGGACGCACGCTCAGTCTCGGCGTCGGAGGGGCCATCACAGCGGACTCCACGCCCCAGGACGAATACGACGAAGTCCGTACCAAGGCGTTCGGCGTGCTCTCGGCGCTCGGCGCGGAGTTTCCGACTACCTAAGAATCAGTCGTGCTCCTCCGTCCGGGCGCGGACTGTCCGGGGGTCGTTGCGGGTGATCGTGTAGTAGATAAGGCTGGCCAGGATTGCCCCCACGAACCATGAATACGGGCCCAGGCCCGAGCCTCCCGGGAGGAAGGTCTGCAGCGCCGGGACCAGCGCCAAAACGCCTGCGACGACGGCGGCTGGAACCAGGGCGGCAACGGCCTTGAGGTTCCAGCCCTTGGTGTAGAAGTAGAGGCCTTTCTCGTCCTCGTGGTACAGGTCCGAGACCTTGCAACGTTGGTGCCGGATGCGAAAGAAGTCCGTGAAGATAACCCCGAACAGCGGACCAAGCAGCGCCCCCAGGCCGCCCAGGAAGTACACGATCACCACGGGACTGCTGAAGAGGTTCCACGGCAGGATCACGATTGCGAGCACTGCGCTGATGAGGCCGCCGCGGCGGAAGTCGATCCGGTGCGGGGCCACGTTGGCGAGGTCGTAGGAGGCCGAAACGAAGTTGGCCACCACGTTGATGCCGATCGTAGCCACCACAAACGTGACGGCGGCGATGATGGTGATCCACGGATTCTTGATGGCCTGGACGATCGCCACCGGATCGGTGATCACCTTGAACATGTCCTGGCCGGCATACTGGTCTGCGGTGAAGTAGGACGCCGCGCCGGCTGTGACCACCACTGTGACCAGGGCGAACGCGATGAAGTTCACGGGCAGGCCCCAGAAGTTGCCACGCAGGATGGTCTTGCGGTCCGGCGCGAACCGGGAGAAATCGCAGAAGTTCAGGAGAAGCGCCGCGAAGTAGGTGACTGTCAGGGCGATGGCCGAGAAGAACTGAGTCAAGGCTGCGGGGCCGTCCAAAGGCGCGACGCCGGGGATCGAGAGGCTGAACTTGTTGCCCGCTTGCGTCAGGATGTAGATCGCGAGCGCGAACATGGCCACCCAGATGGCGGGACCGGCCCAGTCCTGGAACTTCCGCACCGTCTCCATGCCCCGGCGGATGACCAACAGCTGGACCGCCCAGAGGACCAGGAAAGCCGCCCAGCCGACAGGCGTCAGGCCAAGGATGCGTGGCACGTCCGGACCGTCGAGCGAAGTCAGCTGGGGCCACACGGAAAACAGCAGCACCAACACGGCTTCCGAGGCGAGCCAGGTCTGGATACCGTACCAGGCGATGGCGATAAGTGCCCGGATCAGGGCGGCCAGGTTGGCACCGAAGAGGCCGAAGGACATCCGCGCCAGGACCGGATACGGTACCCCGGTCTTCTGCCCCGCCGTCCCGGCAAAGTTCATCAGGAAATAGACGAGGGTAATGCCGAGGACCAGGGCCAGGAAGACTTGCCAGCCCACCAGGCCGGTGATGAAAAGGCCGGCCGCGAAAGTGTAACCGGCGATGCTGTGGACGTCGCACATCCACAGGGCGAAGAGGCTGCGGACCCTCCAGTTGCGTTGCCGGGCCGGTGCGAGGTCCGCGTTCCACAGCCTGTCGCTGACCAATCGGCCTTCGGCCAGGATTCGGACTTTCTCAGGGTATTCGTCTCCCGGCTCGGGCGGTGCCTGCACAGCCGGGGACTCGTTTTTCCGCGCCATGATGCCTCCGAAGAACGCTTCCAAACATGCTTGGAATTCCAGAATCGCCCCATTGCAGCGGGAAGGAAAGCCCCTTTGGGAGTGCTGGAACGTCGTCACGTTAGCATTGGTCCAAATACGTCTTACCAGGAGGGTGCATGCCGCACATCGTTGACTTCGAGAATGTTTCTACCGTCGGATTGGAATCGTCTCCCGTTGCTGAGGCGCTTGCCGGGTTGCGCGCCAACGAGGGCCGCTACTACCGGAACAAGTACAACCACGTCTTCACAGTGAGCCCTGCCAGCGAGCTTCCGGAGGTCGTCGATCGGGTGAGCCGCATCCTGAAGGACGAGCGTGACATCGTCATCAGCTCCCGCCCGCTGGAAGCGACCGCCTTCGAAGTCGACGGTTTGCGGATGGCCTACGTCTTCTACGAGTCAGGGCTGTCGATCAACGTCATGTACAGCATCGAGGCCGGCGGGAAGCGGGCGGTCGGATTCAAACTCTCGGACGGCATGGAGATTCCGGAGGAACTGGCGTCACGCTTCAAGTTCGCTCGCCAGAAGTCGAAGCTGGCAGGTGTTATCCGCGGCTCCTTCTTCGTGATCAAGGGTGAGTACTGACCCAGCTCAGCTCATGCGCCGAGGTTCAACATTTCGACGTAGCGGTCGATCATCATGTGTTGGCCTTTGATCTGGGAGATCAGCTCCGGGCTGGCGATCTCGCCGTCGGGCAGTTGTCCCGAGCCGCCGGACGGTCCCAACGGAAGGATGATGACGGGCTTCGACGGCGTGTAAGCGGCCAGTTCCGCCGAGCCGTCAATCTGGGCTTGGATGTTCTTGGCAACAACTGCGGCCTCGCGTCCCGCGACGCCAGCCTTGTTCACGTCGATCGCTGAAATGTCGCCCAAAGCGTAGACGTTCCCGAAGCCAACGACGCGGAGTTCGGGGGTGACCTCCAGGTAGCCCTCGGCGGTCCGTGCGGCAAGGAGACCTCCCGCCACATAGTCCGTCTGCGGGGCTATTCCATAGCAGCGGAACCAGATGTCCGCCTCAATGACAGTACCGTCCGTGGTGTTGACCGTGAACGTGGCGAATTCACCCGCAGGAACCGGAGGCAACTGCACCAACGCGCTGCCCATGATTCGCCGCACGCCTATCTCATCCAGCTGCCGGTTGACCTCAATCCGCAGCCGTGGATCATACGGTCCGGGAAGGATGTCCGGCGCCAGGTCAACCAGCACAATGTCTTTGTCCGGCCACGCGGAGGCGATCTCGCCGGCAAATTCAAGGCCTACCGCCCCGGCGCCCAGCAGCATCACCCTGTCCGCGCGTTTGAGGTCATCATGTGCTGCTTGGTAGCGGGCGATGGCGTCGGTGGTGACCACTCGATCACTTTTGGCCGGGAAGGGATAGCTGGAACCGCTTGCGAGGACAATGTAGTCCGGCGCCAGGCTGGCACCCGAAGCCAACTCGACGGTGTGCCCGTCTACCCGGATTGCGCGGTCACGGAGTACCTCACCGTGCGCGAGCAGACGGTCATAGGGAAGGAACATCCGCGGCAGGAAATCCGGTTGGACCACAGATCGGAGGGCCGCAATGTTGTGTACGAAGGCGTCCTTGGGCTCCACCAAGGTAACCGTTGCATGTTCGTCCAAGGCCTTGGCTACGGAGATCCCACCGTAGCCTCCGCCGATAACCACCACGGTGGGGTGCGGAGAGTGGTTATTCATGGCAACTCCTTAGGTAGAAAGCTCACGCTGCTCGGCCCGTGCCGCCCAGATCGTTTATGAATGACAACGATTGGAGATGATCAATAATTTCCTCAGTGATAAGATTTTCCTGATGAGTTCTTCGGCAGCAGGAAAGCAACTGGGGTTCCTCTTGGCGCGCCACGGGCGCATCATGAATACGCGCCTCCGCCAGGCGCTGGACTCTTCCGGGCTCAGCCCAAGGCATGCCGTGCTGCTGTGCCGGCTTGACGAGTCCGGGCCGCTCAGTCAGCAGGGCCTGATTGATGCTCTCTCCATCGATGCGAGCGGACTGGTAGCGGTCCTGAACGACCTTGAACGCGAAGGGCTGGCGGAACGACGCCGCGATCCCGCGGACCGCCGTCGTCATATCGTCGAAATCACCGCGGAAGGCAAACGCGCGGTGGCGTCGATTGAAGTTGCAGTGGCCGACGTCGAGCAGGAGGCCTTTGCCGGGTTCTCCGCCGATGAGCTCCAGCAACTCCATGGGCTGTTGTCGAGGATCCACGGCGAACCCGCGGACGAGGCCTGCGCCGAGGACTGAGCCTTACTGCAGCGTGGCGGTCAGTCGCGCCACGTTGTCCACGTATTTGGCAAGCATCGGCCGGTGCAGCCAGCCCTCCAGGGTCAGCTCGCGGCACATTTCCCGGTAGCTCGACTCCACAGAGCGCATGCTGTCCACGGCCTCGGCGCCCAGGAGCATCACGGACACCTCCATGTTGAGCGAGAAGGAGCGCATGTCCATATTGCTGGAACCGAGCACGGCCACTTCCTCGTCGATGGTGAAATGCTTGGCGTGCAGCACGTACGGCGCACGGTACAGGTAGATCCGTACCCCGGCTTCCAGCAGTGCCTCGTAGTAGGAGCGCTGGGCGTGGTGGACGAGGAACTGGTCGCCCTTCTCGGAGACAAACAGTTCCACGTCGACGCCACGCTGGGCCGCCGTCGTAATGGCGTACAACAGCGAATCGTCCGGCACGAAGTACGGGCTGCAAATCGAGATGCGGTGCTGGGCCGAGTAGATCAGCGTATTGAACAGGCGCAGGTTGTTTTCCGTGACAAACCCCGGGCCGCTGGGAACCACCTGGGCCGTCATTCGGCCGGGCATTGCTCGGACCGCGACCTGCAACTGGTTTTCGAGGGATTCATCGGTTTCGCTGAGCCAGTCGGTAGCGAAGACAACATTGAGGGTAGCAACGATCGGTCCCTCCATCCGGGCCATGAGTTCCACCCATTTACGTCCGGCGCGTCGGTGCTTGGGGTTGTTGTAGGAGGGCTCGATCAGGTTCTGCGAGCCGGTGAAGGCGATTTCGCCGTCGATCACCAGGATTTTCCGGTGGTTCCGCAAGTCCGGGCGACGCCACTGGCCGTGGATGGGCAACAACGGCAACATACGGCGCCATTGGATCTGGCCGCCCTTGAGCCTGCGGACCAGTCTTCGGTAGCCGGGGATCCGCAGTGTACCGATGTGGTCGAACAGAAGTCGGACGCTGACACCCCTCGCTGCTGCGTTTTCCAACTCGGTGAGGAGTTCGTCCGTGACGGAGTCACTGCTCATGATGTAGAACTCCGCATTGACGAACTCCTCGGCCCCCCGGACCGCTTCCGCCATGGCCTTGATGGACTCTTCGTAGCCGGGGATCAGCTCCACGGAGTTGCCGTCCACCATCGGCAGCGAGCCGAGGCGCCGGTTCAGTTCACCAGCAGACGTGACCCATTCGGGTCCCGAGTAATTGCTCACGACGTCGGCGAGCGCCGAAGTGCCCGCGCGCACCCGATCGTTGACTTGCTCCTGCTGCTCCCGGCGACGGCGGGACAAGCGGAAATTGCCGAACAAAAGGAACAGGACGAAACCCACGGACGGAACGAGGAAGACGGCAAGGAGCCACGCCATGGCCGTGGTGGGGCGGCGGTTTCCGGGGATGACGCCCAGCAGCACGACGCGCAAGACGATCTCAACGATCGCCCACGCGCCGAGGAGCCAAGTCCACTCTGTTCCGAACTGAAAAGGAAACAGCACCCCCACCCCCACGATCACATAGCTAATCAAAGAACCAACCGTCAGCCCAGCCTATCTGGCGCCGCTCCCGACTGTTCGTCCTGACCATCCCTCCGGAGGCAGCACTAAGCTGGAAGCATGACTTTACCTGCCTCGACGGTCCTCGTTTTCCTGGATCCAGCGTTCGAAAACGGCCGTGTCGCCGATTCCAGCCAGCCGCAGCTCATGGCAACCGACCTGGGCGCCACCCGGGGCGATGGCGTCTTCGAGTCGCTGCTCGCCGTCGAGGGCCGTGCGCGCAAGGTGCAAGCGCACCTGAACAGGCTTGAGAGCTCAGCCCGTGCACTGGACCTCAACATTCCCGGGCAGGACGTCTGGCGCCGTGCCATCGACACCGCGATCACCGAATTCCGCGACGCCTTCCCCGCGCCAAGCCCAGCCGAGGACGAGGTAGTCGTCAAGCTTCTCGTGACGCGCGGAGTGGAAGGCGCGTCGACTCCCACGTGCTGGATCCAGGCTTCGCCGTCCCCCGCGGGCAGTCGCCGGCAGCGCGAGACGGGCATCGACGTCGTACTCCTTGACCGTGGCTTCGACACCGAGGCGGGCGACCGCGCCCCCTGGCTGCTGCTCGGCGCCAAGACTCTCTCCTACGCCGTGAACATGGCCGCCCTGCGCTACGCACATAAGCAAGGCGCGGACGACGCCATCTTCACCTCGACAGACGGCCGTGTCCTCGAGGGTCCGACGTCGACGGTGTTGCTCGCTCACATTGAAACGATCGACGACGGCGCCGGCCCGGTGCGCACCGTCAAGCGCCTCATCACTCCGCAACTGGACAGCGGGATCCTGCCGGGAACGTCCCAGGACGCGCTTTTCACCAAGGCAAAAGCAGCGGGATGGGAACTCGGCTACGGCCCGCTGGTCCCGGAAGACCTGTTCGACGCGGACGCGGTGTGGCTGATCTCGAGCATCCGGCTCATCGCGCCCGTCAACCATGTGGACGGCAGGGAGATCGGCACCCCGGCGATGCGCAAACAGCTGACAGCCGAGCTCAACGAGCTGTTCGCGGGAATCGAATAGGGTTTTCGCGACTGCTGCCTCCGCCTGCCCAAGTAATCCCCACCGGCTCCCAGCCTTCGCAAGCTCAGGCAGGGGGCCTCGCCGGCGTGGGCCCCCGCAGTAGATGTCGTTTGAGCGCCCTTAACGACATCTACTGCGAGCTAGTTGGGTGCGGTGATCTGCTCGCGCAGGATGTCTGCGTGCCCGCAGTGTTGCGCAAGCTCCCGGAGCATGTGGAGGTAAACCCAGCGCAGCGGGAGCGGACCGCGTCGGTTGCCGATGAGCATGTCGTCGAGCCCCAAGGACGATGTCGCCTGGCGCGATGCTTCGCATGCCTCACGGTGTGCTTGCTGGATCGTGGCGATAGTGTCGCCGTCATCGAGGATAAAAGACTCATCCGGCGTCGCAGGGATGCCGATCTCCGCGCGCGAACGGCACGTGATGGCTTCGTCGAACCAGACCTTCTCGACGAAGGTCGCATGTTTTACGAGGCCCAGCAGGGTGGTCCGGGACGGGACCAAGGACCGGCGCGCCTGTTCCTCCGTCAACCCGTTCAAACAGTCATTGAGCGCGCGCCGGTGCTCGTCGATGAATGCCTCGAATTGGATCCGAATTGGCTGGTTGAAGATGTCCTCGGCAAGCGTCACTGTTGCACCTATGTTTTCCGTCAAGCAGGGATTCAGTCAGTATGGACGTGATCCGAGCTTAGCGTGGCGATGATCGCTGTCCTGGGTCTGAGGATCGAGTGGCCGGGAATAGAATCCGTTCATGCGTCTGGCGATTATTGGAGCGGTTCTGCTTGGGGCGGGTGCCGTGGCGATCGCCACAGGCGCCCTGCCTTTCACCGACCTGATGGCACTCGTGGATCGGGTGGCTCCGATTCTGCTGTTCGTCGTCGCGATGACCGTTGTGACTGAGCTGTGCAGTGAGGCCGGGGTCTTCCTTTGGACTGCCCGTCGGCTCCGTTATTGGGGCCGCGGATACAGCATTCTCTTGTGGCTGCTCCTGGCGGTCTTCGCAACGCTGAGTACCGTTTTCCTTTCCTTGGACACAACAGCAGTGCTACTGACTCCGGTGGTGGTCAGTGTGACGCGGCAAGCCGGGCTGCCGGCCCTGCCCTTCGCCCTGACGACGGTGTGGCTGGCCAACACGGCAAGCTTGCTGCTGCCCATTTCCAATCTGACCAACCTTCTGGCCCAGCACAGCCTTGGCGGTATTACTCCGGGCGGGTTTGCTGGCCTGATGTGGGCTCCCTCCCTCGCGGCCGTCGTCGTACCGTTGCTGTTCATCGCCATCGTCTTCCGGCGGGATCTGCGCAACCGCTATTCACGGATCCCGGTCGGGCGGATCAGGCCAGATCAACCAGCAGCCGCGGATTCCCGGCCTGCGGCGGACCGGGTTCTTCTCGGGTGCAGCGCTGTGGTGCTGGCGTTGCTGCTGCCTGCCTTGGTATCCGGCGTCCCCGTGTGGATCCCGGCCCTGGCCGGGGCTGTTGTGCTGGGCGCGGTGTTCGCGTTCCGGCGCCCGCGGGTGCTCACGGTGTCGCTGATTCCTTGGTCCTTGTTGCTGTTCGCTTCCGGCCTCTTTCTGGTGATGGAGGCCGCCAGGCACCTGGGAGCTCCTGTGTTGTTGAGTCATCTGGCCGGACAAGGCCAGGGCTTCCTGGACCTGGTTCGGCTCGCTGCAGCGGGCGCCGCCGGTTCCAATGTGCTCAACAATTTGCCTGCATACCTGCTCGCAGAACCGCTCGCGGGGACGCCTGTGCGGATGGCGGCGTTGCTGATCGGAGTCAATGCGGGCCCGATCATCACTCCCTGGGCGTCCCTCGCCACCTTGCTGTGGCACGACCGGCTGATGCGCATGAATGTGCTGATTACGTGGAAGGGCTACGCGATCTTCGGACTGATTGTTGCGCCTCTGACGGTATTTGCGGCGGTGGCGGTGCTGGCGGCCACCGGCCAGTGAGTGCGTCCGGCACGCGCCTGCGCCTATCGCCGGGCGCGAAGAATCAGGACAGAATGTAGAACAGCTTGGCCGGCACGGCCGGAACCCCGATACGAGAAGGATGCGCCCCATGCTCAGCCTGCAGGACATCGACAACATCGTCCTCAACGGAGGGATTGTCGTGGACGCCGCCGGGGAGAAAATCGGCTCAGTGGAGCAGGTCTTCACCAGCGGTGATTCCGGGGATCCCGTCTTTGTCACCGTGCGGACCGGCTTGTTCGGCATGTCCGAGTCTTTCGCCCCGCTTTCCGGAGCCAGCCTTGAGAATTCGGTGATCAGGGTGGCCTTCGCCAAGGACAAAGTGAAGAACGGCCCGCGCATCGAGAGCGACCGCGGCCTGATCACGGAGACGCAGGAACAGGAACTCTACAGCTATTACGGGCTCGTGACCGAGGAGACCGCACCGGAAGAGTCTCAGCCTCTCCCACGGCCACATCCACTCCCGCATCCGCCGCACCTGCACGGCGGCCCCCCGCATCCGCCGCACCTGCACAAACATGTACCCCAGCCCCCGCACCCCGGCCCGGCCCCGCCGCATCGGCCACCTGGGCCCCCAGCGGAACCGGGACACCTTCAATAGCCGCGGCCTACCTGCCGGAGGACAGCGGGCCGGCAAATTTCGCTTGCCGAACTCTATTGTGCCGCCATGTCTGCGGTAGTTAACTAGTCCCGTGAACTCTGCTGGGGAAGGGTGATCTGCATCTCGGCCCAGTGGGCACCTGGTTTCACGGTGCCGTGGAATCAGCAAGTTGATGGAGGGCATCATTGTGAGTGCAGTTTCTTCGTCCCAGAATTTCAATCACGGTTTTCCCACGCCCGGACCCCAGGATCCCTCGCCCCAGAAGGTCATGGATCATGTTTTCTTCCTCTCCGAGGGGGAATGGAAAAAAGTCCGCGAAGAAGAACAATTCGACCACATCGTCATCGGCAGCGGTTTCTGCGCCTACGCCTTTGCTGAACGGACACTGACGGTCAACCCGCACGCACGGATCCTGATCATTGAACGGGGTCCGTTTTTCTTGCCACAGCATTTCCAAAACCTGCCGCTGCCCTACAAGGAGACCCTGGGAGGCCTCTCTGAGACCTTCCCCTGGACCTTGGCGGCTGCCACAGCCACCCAGCCGCCGGGCAGGATTTCCTGGCAGCACGGCATGGTCCCTTTCTACGGCGGACGCAGCATCATGTGGAGCGCGTGGTGCCCCCGCCCCGAGGAAGATGAGATGCGAGGCTGGCCACGGGCAGTGATGGACGCCGCCAAGTCGCACTTCACGTCGGCGGAAGACCTGCTCAACGTGGTTTCGGCGGACCAGATCGACGCCGGACGGTCGGCCGACGTCGTCGATCTCATCAACGACACCCGCCCCGTCTACGGAATCATGCAGAAAGCCCTCCAGGAACGGCTTGAGGCCGGCCTGCACAAGATCGATTCCGCCACCCGCAGCATGCCGGCTCCGCTCGCCGCGGCAACCGGCGCGACGTCGGGCGTGGACTTCGCGAAGTTCTCGACGCCGGCGGTCCTCCTGGAACTGACGGACAGGCAAGCTGCACTTGAGGCCCAAGGCAAGGGCGCCGCTCTTCGCATGGTCACGGACTGCACCGTGCTGAGTGTGCTCCAGCAGGACGGACGGGCGACGGCGTTGAACACCAACCGCGGAGTGGTTAACGTCGGCAACGCCAACCTGGTCCTGGCCATGGGCACTCTTCCGCCGGCAACCCTGGTCCTGAATTCCTTCCCGCAGGTCCAGGGCGCCGGTGGACACTTCAGCGCCCATTTCATCACCTCGGTGGTGGCCCGGGTTCCCCGCGGGGATTTTGATTTCAGCGAGCAACTCGGCGAGCTGGAACTGGCGGCCATCTATTTGGCGGGCAAGAGCCCGGCCGGCATGCAGTACCACGTGCAGCTTTCGGTCCTCTCGGACCGTTGCCCGGACAAGAATGCCCAGAAGTCCGAACGTTACGCCCCCGACGTCGTCGCCACGGCTTCGCTCGCGCAGCTTCGGTCCTCGGAGGACTACTTGGTGTTCGTCTGTGCCGTCCTCGGCGAGCTGGACGAAAGCAACCCGGAGAACCATTTGCGGCTTTCCGGCGGGGCGGACCCCACCTGCAACGTCACCTTGCAGGTGTTGGCCAGCGCCACCGACGACGACACGTGGGACACCATGGACGAGGGAACCTTCCAGATGCTGGAGCGGGTCCTGTCCCCCGCCGGCGCGGATCGCGTCGAGTACTGGCACGGAGATCCCGACGCCGGAACATGGGGCGCCGGGCGTCCAGCCATCCCGGAGCGCCGCGTACCGGGCTTGGTCCACGAAAGCTCGAGCCTGCCGATCGGCGAGGAGGAGGACGCCGTCGTCGGGCTCGACTATCGTCTCAACGGAGTGCAGAACGTCTTTGTCACCGGCGGCAGCCTCTGGCCCACCGGCGGGTCCTGGAACCCGACCATGACGATGGTGGCCCTGGCGCAGGACCTCGCCGAAAGACTGGAGGCCGACGGCGGAGCGGCGGCAGCGCCGTGACCGTCGCCCCTGCGCTGGACCCGGCGCTCCTTCCCACAGTTCCGCCTATGAGCGTCGCCGATGTGCTGGACCGGCAGGACGGCGTGTACTGGGTGGTGAAGGACGCGAATTCAGTCTTTCTGTGGGTCAACCAGAACTTCGCGGACCTGGTGGGCATGAGCAAGTCGGAGCTGATCGGGCACCAGGACTCGCGCGCTGAACACGTTGCCCACGACAAAGAAGTGATGGCGAGCGGAAAGCCGCTGCTCAACTTCCACGAATCCATCGCCGTCCCCAGCAAGGAGGGCGGCATGGTAAACGTGGACATCGTGACCCAAAAAGGGTTGTTGCGTGCCCTGGGCAGCAAGGAAATCATCGGGATCACCGTCTGCTTCTCACTGAAGGATCCGGTCACATGACTGGATTCGCTGAGGATTGGATCAAACAGCTGGACATGTCCCCCGCTAGCGTGGGCGGCTGGTTCGCGCCCGCGCTCGTGAGCAACGAGGATATCGCCGGTTCGGCGTTGCCTCCGCGCTTCGGCGTCGACCATCCGCTCTACAGTTCCAACTGGTACCTGCTGCAGGCGGGGGAGGTTCTCCAGTTGCACGCCCTCAAGCAGGACGAACTATGGTTCTTCCACCTGGGGACACCGATCAGGCTGCATGTCTTCTCCCGGGAGCTTGGACTTCAGGACTTTGGCTATTCCGAGGTCTTGTTGGGGCCGGATCCGGAAGCAGGCGAGACGTTGCAAGGAGTTGCCCCGAACTACACCTGGTTCGGTGCCGAGTTGGCCGGTCCGGGGTTCGCCTTGGTCAGCTGCAGCCTCTCACCGGGATACGAGAGATCGGACTCCGCGAAACCAACGGCACGGGACATCGAGTCGCTCGTTGTGAGGTTCCCCGTGCATGCCGAGCTGATCCTGCGCCTGGCGGCGGAGTAGCCGGGGTCAGCCGGGGTAGGCGGGATGCCCGGATAAAAACGTCTGGTGCGCCGGTTCTGGGGCCGGCGCACCAGGCTTCTTGCCCGTCTGACTCGCAGTTGTTGTCGTTTAACGGCCTGTTTACGACAACAACTGCGAGTCAGTTGGGGGTTTCTCAGGATCCGATGGGAGAAAGTGCCCGCACCAGGCCGAAGAGGTCCTTGGGGTCGTCGGGGTTTGCGACAAGGTCGATCTCCTCGAAGAATTCTGAACCCTCAACGGCGTCGCGGAGATACCGCAAGGCGGAAAAGTCCTCGATCGCGAAGCCCACGGAATCAAATATGGTGATCTGGTCCCTGGAGGTCCGGCCCGGCGCGTGCCCGCCCAGGACCTGCCAGAATTCGGTGACGGGAAAATCGGCGGGCATTTGCTGGATCTCGCCCTCAATCCGCGTCTGGGGGTCGTATTCCACAAAGACGTCGCCGAGGCCCAGGATGGCAGCGTCGAGTTCGGTCTTCCCCGGGCAATCGCCACCGATCGCGTTGATGTGAACACCGGGCGAGACCTGGTCTGCCGTCAGGATGGCGGCATTGGCCTTGTCCGCCGTGCACGTGGTGACGACGTCGGCGCCCTCCACTGCGTGGGCCGCCGAGCCTGCGATGGTGATGTCGAAGCCGAGCGGAGCCATGTTGCGGACGAACTTCTCCATCGCAGCAGGATCCGAGTCCCAGATCCTGACGGTGTTAATACCCAGGGCCGCCCGGAAGGCCAGGGCCTGAAACTCCGATTGGGTTCCGGTCCCGATCATCCCCATGGTGCGGACATCGGGGCGCGCGAGTTTCTTCGCGACCATCCCGGACGTAGCCGCCGTTCGCAGCGCTGTCAGCACTGTCATTTCTGCGAGGAACGTCGGATAGCCGTTGTGGACGTCGGACAGGACACCGAAAGCTGTCACGGTCTGGAAGCCACGCGCTGGATTCGAAGGGTGTCCATTTACATACTTGAAGCCGTATGTTTCCTGGTCGCTGGTGGGCATCAGCTCGATGACCCCAAATGGCGTGTGACTTGCCACCCGCGGGGTCTTGTCAAAAGATTCCCACCGCAGGAAGTCGTCTTCCAAGTATTGAATCATCTCGGAGATGATGGTCTCCGGGCCCCGCCCGGCCGTCCAGCGAACCATATTGCGGACATCGACAAAGCGCGTCATGTGCGCTCCTTTCCCTCATAAGTACTGTTGCTACGAGGCTACGGAGCGGCGATATGCATACACAATTGCCAAAGTATGTACTTTTCATTGAAAACATGTACAAAATGACGATACTCTTTTTACATAATGTTCAAGCGGGAAGCGTCCGTCATGCGGCGACTATCGCAGGACGGAACTGAGCAAAAGGCTCGTCTCGCTATTGACGATCCCCTCGATGCCGCGGATCCTCCCGAGTACCTGATCAAAGTCGCTGAGGCTTTCCGCGCGCAGCTCAGCCACGAGGTCCCATCCGCCGTTGGTGGTGTGCAGCGCCCAAATCTCGGGAAGTCCCCTGAGCTGGCGAATGACCTTGTCGGCCGATCTTCCCTCTACGGCCATGAGCGCAATGGCCCTAATCGCAAGTGGATCGACCTCGTCGCGCACCCTCGCAGTGAAACCAACGATGGTTCCAGAGGAGACAAGACGCTCGAGCCGGCTATTCACGGTGGCCCGAGCGATGCCCAGCTTACGCGCGAGGCTCGCCACAGACGCTCGGCCATCCTCCCGGAGGGCGGAGAGGAGCTGACGGTCAAGGTCGGTGAGTGCTGCCATAAAGATAAACGTATCGCCCATTCCCCAAGCGGCACTGAGTCCGTAGGGTATCGACATGAGCATCTACATCAGCCCCGACTCTGCTGCATGGTCTCTGACGGCCATGGCGACTGGTGCGTCAGCGGGATCAATCGATGATGCGAACGGTATGTCCAACCTGGTGAAGGAAATCTACGAGACAGAAGGTTTCGAAGCCCTGTCGGGTGTGGTTTTTGCCTTGGCTCATCACAACAGCCTCTCGCTGCATGCACTCGCCACGGCCACCGGGATATCCGTCCACGAGCTGCTGGAAATCCGGAAGCATCAAGGTTCCACCTTTCATCACTCCCCAACGGGAGTAGCGTCACGCTTTGACGCCGTTCCACCGCGGATCCAGGCAAGCCTGGAACCGTTGCCCAATGAAACCGAAGCCTAGGGCCGGCTGCCGCCCGGTTACGGAACATGACGACGGCCGGTGATGCGGGCCGCCGTCGTGGATGTTATTTTCTTCTTGAGTAATGAGCACCAGCGCGAAGCCCTGACTTGCTGGTCGGCAACCCTCTCTCCGGCGGGGTGCCTCAGGTGACTACTCGGCGTATCGACACTTTCGAACTGCAAGCGTGACTGAGGAGCACCAATGCCTGAACCCACCGAAGAAAAACTCTCCTACCGTCTCATCACGGGCCCTGACACCAAGGAATTCTGCGAGCGGATCTCCACCGCCCTCGCGGAGGGATACGTGCTGCACGGCAGCCCGGCCGCGACCTTCAACGGCAGCGACGTGATTGTGGCGCAGGCCATTGTCCTGCCCGCGGCGATCGCCAGCGCTGACGCAGCAGTTGCCAATGCCGTGGATCAGCTTGACGAAGAGTTCGACGGCGAGGGCCACGCATGAGCTATGCAGGCGACCTCAGCCCGCACGACGCCTGGGCCAAACTGGAGCAGGGCGCCATCCTGGTGGACGTCCGTACCGAAGGCGAGTGGGCACACATTGGCATCCCGGACACCAAAGCCACCGAAAACGATCCCCTGTTCATCCAGTGGAACCTTGCCGGCGGGATCCCCAACTCACGCTTCATCGACGATCTGAAGCAGCAGGCTCCGGAAGCAGATGGCACCGAGCTGGTCTTCCTCTGCCGCTCCGGCCAGCGTTCCATCGCTGCCGCCATCGCCGCAACGCAGGCTGGCTACACCTCGTACAACGTCCTTGAGGGCTTTGAGGGCGAGCCGGACCGCTACGGTGAGCGAACCGTGAACGGCTGGAAAAACCGTGGACTTCCGACGAACCTGGGGAACATCTAAGTGACTTTCAATCCTGACGCCGCCGGCTGGAGCCCTGGCACCCAGGCAGTCCGCGGCGGTCTTGACCGCACCAACTTCCAAGAAACGTCCGAGGCCGTCTTCCTGAACTCCGGCTTCGTCTACGAATCCGCCGCAGCCGCGGAGCGCGCGTTCACGGGCGAGGACGAACGCTTTGTCTACTCCCGTTACGGCAACCCCTCCGTAGCCACCTTCCAGGAGCGGCTCCGACTGCTCGAAGGCACCGAAGCGTGCTTCGCGACGGCGTCGGGCATGTCTGCTGTCTTCACCGCCCTCGGTGCATTGCTGGCTGCCGGTGACCGCGTGGTTGCCGCCCGCTCGCTCTTCGGCTCCTGTTTCGTCATCCTCAACGAGATCCTGCCGCGCTGGGGCGTCGAGACCGTCTTCGTCGACGGGCCTGACCTGGACCAATGGCGTGCCGCGCTGTCCGAGCCGACAACGGCAGTGTTCTTCGAGTCGCCGTCGAACCCCATGCAGGAAATCGTGGACATCGCCGCGGTGAGCGAGCTTGCGCACGCGGCCGGCGCCACCGTCGTCGTCGACAACGTCTTTGCCACTCCCCTGCTGCAGCGCTGCGGCGATCTCGGCGCAGACGTGATCGTCTACTCGGGCACCAAGCACATCGATGGCCAAGGCCGGGTCCTGGGCGGAGCAATCCTGGGTACCAAGGAGTTCATCGACGGTCCCGTCAAGCAGCTCATGCGGCACACCGGACCCTCGCTTTCCGCGTTCAACGCCTGGGTCCTGACCAAAGGCCTGGAGACCATGGCGCTGCGCGTCAACCACTCCTCGGCGTCTGCGTTGCGGATCGCCGAATGGCTTGAGGAACAGCCGGCCATCAGCTGGGTCAAGTACCCCCTGCTGAAGTCGCACCCGCAGTACGAGCTCGCCGCAAAGCAAATGAAGGCCGGCGGAACCGTGCTCACCATTGAGCTGCTCCCCTCTGCGGGGCGATCGGCAAAAGAGGCCGCCTTCGCACTGCTGGACGGGCTCGCCGTCATCGACATCTCGAACAACCTGGGCGACTCCAAGTCCCTCATCACCCACCCCGCCACCACCACGCACCGCGCCATGGGTCCGGAAGGCCGCGCGGCCATTGGCCTGAGCGACGGCGTCGTGCGGCTTTCGGTGGGGCTGGAGGATGTGGACGACCTCATCGGGGACCTGGAGCGGGCCCTCAAGCAGGTCTAGGCGGTTAGCCCGGCGCTTCGCGCCAGTCCTGGCGCACCCAGGTGAGGACGGGCAGCGGCTTGGTGTCGCTCTCGTCCTTCTCCGAGCGCATCGTGATCTGAACGGCGTGCTCGACGACGGCGGCCAACCCGGCGGCGTCGGGCGCGCCCCCGTTGCTCTCGCTCCAGCGCTCGGCAACACCACGCTGTTCGATAGCGCCGTTGCCACGGCCTAGGATGGCTGCCACACCGGTTTGGACCAAGTCGAATTCACCTTGTTCGGCGAGCACGGGCTCCAGATACTCCACCAACGACCAGACGACGTCCGCGGCGGGCTCCGGGCGGAACGTTCCAAAGTCCAGCAGTTCGGTGCGCAGTCCAAAATTGCTTGCCTGCCAGGACGCCATCCGCAAAAGGGCCGTGGGCACGGCGGCCGGCTCTATTCCGGCATGGTACTCACGAACGGAAGTTTCAACCAAGGCCCTGACGAGCACCGCGATGAGCGCCGCATCCTCGGCCCGTAGGCAGACATCGGCCACCCGGACCTCCACCGTGGGAACGTGCCGGGACAGCCTGGCGTCGAAGTAAACCATCCCCTCGTCCAGCAACACTCCCGTTTCGATGAGCCTCCTGACAACCCGCCGGTACGCTGCCAAGGAACCGAAGATGGCTGATGGCCCCGACGAGGGCCAGCGGTTCCACGCCTGCGTCCGGTAGCTCTCAAAACCCGTAGCCAGGCCGCGCCAGTAGGGCGAATTGGCGCTGATGGCGGTGAAGACAGCGAGCTTGTCCCGGATGCGGTCCAGGACCATCACGCCTTCCTCGGGGGACTCGATCGAAGTGTGTACGTGGAATCCGCACGTGAGCTGTTCGTGCGCCGTGATGCCGAAGCGTTCGAGCATGATGGCGTACCGGGGATCCGGAGTAGTGTGCAAAGCGGCGTCCACCGGTGAGGTGGCCAACGCGGCGATCCTGGCGCCGTGGCGCCGGGCCGCGTGGCTCGCGAGGCCCCGCGCCCTGCGGATCTGGTGCAGGAGCTCGGCGTAGCTGCGGCATGGCCGGGTCTGGGTTTCGATCTGCTCAAGCTTGAGCTCATGGCTTAGGCCGGTATCAGGGCCGTCGATCTCCTCAAGGGTAGGACCGGTTTCGGGGCCATCCTGGGCGGGGCCATCCTGGGCGGGGCCCGAGAGGAGCGCGTCGGCAAGGGCGAGCGGCTCGCCGGTCACGGGATCGACGATCAGCAATTCCTCTTCCACACCAAAAGTGCGCACGGATCAATTGTGCGCCATGGCAGCCTTTCGGACACAGCTCGGGATTTTGCGGCCCGCCCGAAGGATTCTGCTGGAGGTCCGAAACGTGCAGAATCCGACGTAGTCAGTCCTGGAAGTACTCGATCTTGGCGCCAATGGTGTTGAGCCGCTCGGCCAGGTCCTCGTATCCGCGCTCAATCACGTAGATGTTGCGCAACTCGGACGTGCCGCGGGCCGCCAGCATGGCCAAGAGCAGGCAAGCGGCGGGTCGAAGTGCCGGAGGGCATCCGACTTCCGCGCCGCGCCATTTGGTGGGGCCATTGACGTAGATGCGGTGCGGATCGAGCAGTTGCACCTGGGCGCCAAGCTTGTTGAGCTCGGTCAAGTAGATCGCCCGGTTCTCGTAGACCCAGTCGTGGATCATGGTCTGGCCCTCGGCGTTGCCGGCGATGACCGCGAAGAACGGCAAGTTGTCGATGTTCAACC
The DNA here is from genome assembly GCF_052115205.1 of Arthrobacter sp. 2RAF6. Taxonomy (NCBI): domain Bacteria; kingdom Bacillati; phylum Actinomycetota; class Actinomycetes; order Micrococcales; family Micrococcaceae; genus Arthrobacter; species Arthrobacter sp. 2RAF6. Next base: position 25,544 of record NZ_JBFRGF010000017.1, read on the forward strand.
CGGGGAACGGCATCGGATGGATCTTGTCCTCCGGGGCACGCAACCGTGACGGCTTGGTGGTGACATCCACCAGGCGCGTCCGTCCATTGCGAGCAAAGTACTCGCCGGAGATGTCGAGCTGCTGGCCCATCTGCTCAAGCGTGGCCAGTTCGATCTCCATGAACTCGATGGGGACCCGGCAGACGGTGACCTCCGAGTTGGTCACGATGCCCGCAGTGATGAGGCTCATGGCTTCGATCGGGTCTTCGGACGGGAAGTACTCAATGTCGACGTCGATCGCCGGGCGTCCCGTGATCTTCAGGGTGGTTGTCCCGATGCCGTCGATCACCACGCCGAGCCCCTGCAAGTAGAAACAGAGGTCCTGCACCATGTAATTGGGGCTGGCATTGCGGATCACGGTGGTACCACTGCGGTGCGCGGCGGCCATGATGGCATTCTCCGTCACGGTGTCACCGCGCTCCGTGAGGACAAAGGTCCGGTGGTCGCCGTCGGCCGGTGGGGCTTGCACGGAATAGAAGCCGGACTTGGCCTCCACCGAGAGTCCGAACTGCCGCAACGCCTGCATGTGCGGTTCCACGGTTCGAGTCCCGAGATCGCAACCGCCGGCGTAGGGCAGTTGATACGAGGCCGCCTCATCCAAGAGGGGACCCAGCAGCATGATGACGCTGCGGGTGCGACGTGCGGCTTCCACGTCCATGGAGGCGAGGTCCAGGGTCTCCGGGCGGCGGATGCGCAGATCGTTGCCGTTCAGCCAGGTGCACTCGACACCGATGGAGGTCAAAACCTCGACGATCCGGTTGACTTCTTCGATCCGGGCGAGCCGACGCAAGGTGGTGGTGCCGCGATTGATGAGGCTCGCGCAAAGCAGAGCGACGCCGGCATTCTTGCTGCTGTTGACGTCCACGGAGCCGGAGAGCGTGCGTCCGCCCTCTACGCGCAAGTGGGTCATCTGCCGTTTGCCGACTTTGACGATGGTTCGCCCGAAAATCGACTCAAGACGCTCGATCATGCGGAGGCTGAGATTCTGCTTGCCCTGTTCCATTCTGGCAATGGCGCTTTGGCTGGTGCCCAGTTCCGAAGCGAGCTGTCCCTGTGTCCAGCCCTTTTCGCCACGGGCGTCGCGAAGAAGGAGACCTACATGTTCGGCAGTCGGTTGCGTCATGATCAATAAATATCACAAATGGTCTACCGATGGCAGGTTTTGTGATGCAACACGCCGATTCTGCCGGATGATAGTCGCCTCGTGCGATATGAACGTCCCGGCGGCCACGTGCACCGCGCCGAGGATTGACAGGCGGACGCCCGCCGCGAGAGGCTCTCTCGAATGAAGGCCAGCGGCTTTTCCAGCAAAAACCCCGCCCCGAGTTTCGAGCGCGCAGGGCTTGAGCTTGAAGTCCGCCCGGCCAAAGTCAGCGACATAGCCCACATCTTCGATATCCAGGCCCAAGCGGGCCGCTCCCTTCCGGACGCCACAACGCTGACGCCAGCCATCGACGACGACGCCCGCCTGGTGGTGGTCGCTTTCGCTCGGGGAACATCCGGCGTCGGGGACGTTGTCGGCTGGGGGAAGACCCACTACTGGGACCATCCCGACGGTCCGGCGTCGGAGGGGCGCTATCTGGGCGGGGTCGCCGTGCGGCCCGATTACCGACGCAGCGGCGTCGGAACCGCCCTTACCCAAGCCCGGCTGGATTGGATATGGCGCCGCACATCGGAAGCCTGGTACGTCGTCAACGCGTCCAACCTCGTGTCAATCGAACTGCATCGGCGCTGGGGGTTCGTGGAAGTCGCCAGAGCGTCGGGCTCTCACACCACAACGTTCGACGATGGCGTCGGCATACTAATGCGGGCGGCCCGCCCGACAATACCCAAGTGACTCGCAGTTGTTGTCGTTATGAGGCGCCAAAACGACAACAACTGCGAGTCAGTTGGGCTGCTTCAGCCAGACGAAGTGCCAAGTACCTGCCCACTGAGCGGCCAGCACGGCCGCGGCTGCGATGATCAGCCCGCCAGCCAGAACCCAGACGTCCAAGCGACTGTAGGTGGATTCGCGTGCCCAGGTCCGCCGTCCACCGCCGAAGCCGCGCGCCTCCATGGTCACAGCCAAGCGGGACGCCCGACGGATCGCCTGGACCAGTAACCCGAAGCTTTGGCCGAGCATGGCCTTGAAGCGTTGCGGCGGGCTCCCGTGCGAGCCGACACCCCGCGCGCGCCGTGCCATGCCGATGGTCTGCCACTCCTCCGCCATGAGTCCCACGAGCCGCAGCGCGGCCAAGGTGCCCAGGACAAAACGGTGCGGCAGCTTCGCTTTCTGCGCCAGGGCATCGGCAAGGTCGGTGGGGTCGGTGCAACTCATCAGGAGAATGGCCGGCAGCGCTATGGCAAGGCCGCGCAGCATGAACCCGAGTCCCAGCTGAAGCGAGCCTTCGCTGATCGACCAGATCCCGACGTCGAGCAGTATCCTCCCGCTGTCAGCCGACAGGATCGCGGTGCTCCAGCCGCCAAGCGCTGCCGCGATGATCAGGGGCCAGCCGCGTTGCCACAGCAAGCGCACGGTGAGCCCTGCGAGGGGGAACAATGCCAGTTCGCCGAGGAGCGCCGTCGAGGCGGACACCAGGTCGATGGACAACGCCAACACCAAGGTGATCAGAAAGACAGAGACGAACTTGGCCAGCGGATTCGCGCGTGTCAGGAGGGCATTATTGCCGCGCAGCGTCAGGGTTTCCCTCATGCCGCACCCGCTTCCTGCCGGGCCCCGCCTTGGAACGCGGGCTCGAGCCGCATCTCGGTGCCTCCCAGGACAGAGCTGAATTCCAGGTCGTGGGTCACGGAAACCACGGATGTTCCGGCGTCGAGCAGTTCGGACAGGAACGACGCAAGCTCGGCCCAAGTGTTCGCGTCCTGGCCGAAGGTCGGTTCGTCCAACACCAGGACCCGCGGGTGCGCGGCGAGCACGGTGGCCACGGACAGCCGCCGCTTTTCGCCCCCGGAGAGCGTGTACGGATTGGCGTCCACGAGATGCCCCAGGCGCAGCCGCTCCAGCAATTCGTCCACGCGCTCCTCGCCGTGGCCAAGGTGCTTGGGGCCGAACATGAGCTCGTCGAGCACGCGTCCCGTGACGAACTGGTGCTCGGGCTCTTGGAACACGGTCCCGATCCGGGAGATCAGCTGCTGTGCCTTCCACGTGAACGGGTCGGTGCCGGCGCCGTCGCTGAGCCCGGCGGCGGCAGTCACCGTGCCGGACACCGGCGCCAATAGGCCCGCGAGGGTCAAAGCGAAGGTCGATTTTCCTGCGCCGTTGGGGCCGGTGATGGTCAGCGCCTGCCCGGCGAATACTTCGGCGTCGAGTCCGGCCTGCACAGGAAGGGGCGCGATCGTTTTGAACCCCCGGCGCCGCGGCCGTTCGCGGGACACCGCGAGCTCCTGGGTGGCGAGCAACAGCTCTCCCATGCTCCCCGCCCGGGAGCCGCCCGTTGCTCCGGAGCCGGCGGCTGTTCCGGAACGTGGCCGGGTGGCCGGCACGTACCCGGGCACCCAGACGCCTGCAGCAGTGAGCATGTCCCTTGCTTGCGCCAGAACGGTGTCGGGATCGCCGTCCACGAGCACGCCCGGCGTCGACCCTCCCGTGGAGGAGGTGCTGCCCGGCTGGAGGACCACGATCCGGTCCACGAGGTCTTTCCAGACGGAGACCCGATGCTCCACCACCACCAAGGTGGCCCCGGTCTTGTGCAGGCAGCGGCCCACGGCATCGCGGACCTCCAGCACGCCGGCCGGGTCCAGGTTGGCGGTCGGCTCGTCCAGGAGGATCAAGCCAGGCCGCATCGCCAGAATGCCGGCCAGCGCAAGGCGCTGTTTCTGCCCGCCCGAGAGGGCCGACGTCGGGTGGTCGAGCGAAAAGTTGCCGCTGGCACTATTCCGTAGCCCGACGTCGTCGAGCGCTTCATGGACCCGCTTCCAGATCTCTTCCCGCGGCACGCAAAGGTTCTCGGCGCCGAACGCGACGTCGTCGCCCAGCCGGGAAAGCACCACCTGGGTTTCGGGATCTTGCTGCATGAGTCCGGCACGGCCCCGCTGGGCCTTCGGCGAAACGCCGTCCACCAGCAACGAGCCGGTCTCGTCGGCGTCGTCACCTTCCTCGCCCAGCACGCCCGCCAGGGCATGCAGGAGCGTCGACTTGCCTGCGCCCGAGGGGCCAAGCAGTAGAACACGCTCGCCCGGACGGATGTCCAGGTCCAAGGCATGGATGGCCTGCGTGGTGCGGCCGGCGTGCCGCCAGCCCCAGCCTTGAGCGGAAATTGCGGCGGGTCGCACCACGGCAGAGGTGCCGGAATCAGGACTGGGCATCAGGAAAAGACGGGCTCCGAGGCGGCTTTGCGGGACGCGAACGCGCTCAGCACACCGGTCTTGGCCAGGCCGCGGGTAGCGATCCAGGACAGGGCACCGGCAATGACGGCCCCGGAGATCGTGCAGAAGACGATGTACGCGAGCTTGTCGACCGGTTCGTAGGCGATGTTCCAGCCCCACGGCAGGAAGGAGTCGTTCAGACCGCAGAACAGACCTGCACCGGCACCGGCCAGCAGGGACACCGGCAGGTTGAACTTCTTGTACATGAAGGCCAGGAAGATGAGTTCCGCGCCGAGGCCCTGGAGCAGGCCCGAGATCAGGACCGTGGTGCCGTACTGCGAACCCATGATGAGCTCACTGGTGGCGGCCACTGTCTCGCAGAAAATTGCCGCACCGGGCTTCCGGACAATGAGCATGCCCAACACTGCCGGAATCATCCAACCGCCGGCGATCAGGCCGCTCAGCGGAGGGTAGCCGGCGGACATGGGCGTGGCAACCAGAGCCATCTGGTCCCACGCCCAGAAGATCACGCCACCGGCGATGGAGATGAGTGCCGCCACGACGATGTCCACGACGCGCCAGTTGTAACCAGGCTTGGTGAGGCCCGGCCTTGCAGAAATACCAGTCATTTTGTCCTCCTGAGGAACAGGAGGGGAAAGTGTTCCCCGGTTGCCTGCGAGCGGCTTCCGCCGCGCCGGTTCCGGACACTATGAGAACTCGACTCCCTTGCGCCGGTACTAGCCGGATCAGGTTCGAGGGTCTGCGGCTGTCCGCACTCTCAGCGCCCGTCCTCCGTGCCGCATTGCTGCGAGCCCGACGGCGGCGCTCCCCTGTCGTTATTAATCCACCCTTTTGGGCGTGGTTCAGTTTACACCTTGGAGGGGTCGCGGGGACCGTGACGGAACGGATAGCGACGGATTCTGCTGGATCATCCGCCGGGTCAGCGCAGGCCGGCCCGGAATGGCGCGGACGCCTGCAGAAACTGGGAGAATGATCCAGCAGAATGTGACGCAGCAAGCGGGCAAAGGAGCGGTCTTGGCAGGCATTGGCGAAGCGAACAGCACCACGGTGGCCGAACCTAGGCTCGCCGCGAGCGTGATCCTGGTCCGCGAGGCCCCCGGTCACGATGGATTTCGCGGCCTGGAAGTGTTCGTCCAGCACCGCGTGACCACGATGGATTTCGCCGCGGGCATGGTCGTCTTCCCCGGGGGACGAGTGGACCAGGCGGACAGCTCCGGCTGGGACTTCGCGGACGACGTCGTCGAGCGGCACGCCGCCGCATGGCACCGGAGCAGCATCGCCGTCGAGCCCTCTTCCGCCCGGTTCAACGCCGGCCGGGTCCTGGCGGCCGCGCAGCGCGAGGTGTTCGAAGAGGCCGGGCTGAAGCTCGACGCCGCCACCCTCCGCCCGTGGGCCAACTGGGTCACCCCGGCAGACCAGCCCAAGCGCTTCGACACATACTTCTACCTTGCCTGCCCGCTATCCGGTGCCGAGCCCAGGCACCAAACCACGGAAGCCTCATCGTCTTTGTGGATGCCGGTCCGCGGAATCCTCGATGCCGAAGCCGCCGGAACCCTCAAGCTCATGCCGCCCACGCTGGCGCTGCTGGATGAGCTCCTCGCCCTCGGCACGGTGGAAGCGATACTCGCCGACGACCGTGACATCGTGCCCGTCCGTCCAAAGCCTGGAGCCTTGGAGGAGTTCTTCCGGCTGAGGCGCCGACCGCCATCCGTTGCTCCGGAACTGCCCTGAAGTGGGGTTAGGCTGGGGACGGTCCTGTTTCCTCCCGCAAGGAGTCCCGGAATGAACCTCCTCATCAAACTGCTCGGCACTGGCGTGAGCATCGGTGCAGGCTTTGTCGGCACCAAGCTCGTCAATGCGTTGTGGGAAAAGTCCACCGGCAAGAAGCCTCCCAAGGGGCACGATGACATGGAGGCAAGCCTTCGCTCGGCACTGACCTTCGCCCTGATTTCGGCGACCGTCAGCGCCGTCATCCAGGTATTTGCAAGCCGCAGTACCCAGCGCGCCATCTCGCGCTTCTCGAAGACGCAGGACATCGTCTAGGCAGACGGGCCGTTAGCGGCGGAGCCGCCCGCGCCCCCGCCGTTACGGAGGTCCCGGGCGCCCCGGCCGTTCCCTCCGCCGTTCCGGGCGTTCCGGCCGTTCCCGGTGTGGGGCATTGCCGAGTCCGCTTCCTGAGCCTTCTCCGCCGCCTGTTGACCGGCAGCCCGCAGCACCACGGCCTCGAGTTCGTCGGTGCTGAGCAACTCGCGGTGGAGGTGCTTGGTCCGGTAGCCTGCGCGGCCCACCATGTGTGCGGACACGGGCACGGTCAGCAGTTGGAAAATCCAGGCGACTGCCAGGATCGGCCAAACCCACCATTCGCGCATCTGCAGTCCGATGGCCGCCAAGACGAGGAACAGCCCCAGCACTTGCGGCTTGGTGGCTGCGTGCATACGGCTCATCAGGTCCGGGAAACGCAACAGGCCGATTGCCGCGCCCAATGACATCAGCGCACCCACAATCAGAAGTACCGCGGTCACGACGTCTATTACAGCATCCACTCCCGTGGCATTAGGAGTCATTGACCTGTCCTCTCCGATCGGCCACGAAGCGCGCCACCGTCACCGAGCCAACGAACCCGATCAGCGTCAGTGCGACGAGCAGCACGAGGTTGTTGAGGTGCCTGTTGACGGCCATGTCGATGGCAAGCGCGGCGCCAAGTATCGCGAGCAGAACGTCTGAGGCGAGCACGCGGTCCAGCAGGGAAGGCCCGACGGCGATCCTGTAGATCGCGCCTGCCGCCGCGAGGCTAAGAATCACCGCCGTGACGATCAGCACGAGGTCTTTCATGAGCGATCTCCCCTCGTTGCAGGCCAGCTTTCGGCCTGGAGTGCGTCCATTTCCGCGCGGGTGCCCATGATCCGGATCAGCGAGGCCTCCGTGTCCTGGACTTCTTTGCGCAGCTTGGCAGTGTCCACATCGTTGCGGACATTGAGCCCGTGGATATAGAGCGTGGACGTGGAGCGATCCACTTCCACCACCAAGGACCCCGGAATCAGCGAAATCACGTGCCCTGTGGCGGTCACCATGAGGTCGGAATGGCTACGCAGGGGAACCGCGACCACGGCGTTGGTCACCGAAGACCCCCGGAAGACTGCCAGGTACATGACCTGGAAGCTCGCTGCCACCACTTTGCCAAGGAACACCGCGGCGAAAGGAATGGCGCGCAGCACGTTGAATCGACCGCTGAGCTCCACGGGAGGCAAGTAGAAGACCCTGGCTACGACCACTGCGATCAGCGCACCGAACACCAGGTTGCCCGGGCTGAAGTCCCGCCAGAGCGCACCCCAGACGACCACCAGCCAGACCAGCAGGGGCAACTCGGTGCGGAAGGAAATCCGCTTGCGGCTCACTTGCCACCTCCCTGCGGTGCGGCGATTCCCGGAACTTTGGCATTCCCGCCGAGCACGGAATGGATGTATGCCGTACGGTCCAGCATCTGTTCCGCGGAGTTTCCGGCCAATTGGAACAGCGGACCGGCGAAGACGGTCAGCGCCACGCTGAAGACCACCAGCGCGGCCGTTGGCCCTACCATCGTCCGCGGAAGCAGGCCGACTGCTGCCGTGTCCTTGAGGACGGCGGCCGGGTACTCAGCGTCCTCGGGTTTCCGCCAGAATGCGCGGTTCCAGACGCGGGCAATCGCCAGCAAGGTCAAGAGGCTGGTGACTACGCCGCCCACCACCAAGGTGATGGCCAGTGGTGTCCCGAGGGCGATGCCCGCCTGCAGGAGTCCGAGCTTCCCCAGGAACCCGGAGAAGGGAGGGATTCCCGCGAGGTTCATAGCTGGAATGAAGAACAAGAGCGCGAGGAGCGGGGACAGCTTGGCAAGCCCGCCCAGCCTGTCCACGGACGAGCTGCCACCGCGGCGCTCGATCAAGCCAGTCACCAGGAACAGGCTCGTTTGGACAGTGATGTGGTGGGCCACATAGAAGACGGCAGCCGCGAGCCCGGCAACAGAAGACATGGCAAGTCCAAACACCATGTAGCCGATGTGGCTGACCAAGGTGAAGGAGAGTAATCGTTTGATGTCGCTCTGGGCTATGGCGCCGAGAATGCCCACCAGCATGGTGAGGAGCGCTACCACCATCAACGGGGTATTCAAGGTGTCGCCCGGGAAGAGAAGGGTCTCCGTGCGTACCATGGCGTAGACGCCCACCTTGGTGAGCAAGCCGGCGAACACGGCAGTGACCGGTGCGGGTGCGGTCGGATACGAGTCGGGCAGCCAGAAGGACAATGGGAACACGGCAGCCTTGATGCCGAAGGCCACGAGCAGCATGACGTGGAGCAGGTTCCTGGTGCCGGGATCCAATTCGGCCAGCTTGATGGCGAGATCCGCCATGGTGATGGTCCCGGTGGCTCCGTAGATCATCGCAATGGCGATCAGGAACAACACCGAAGACACGACGGAAACCACCACGTACGTGACCCCGGCGCGGATGCGCGGACCGGTGCCGCCCAGCGTCATGAGGACGTAGCTCGCCGTCAGCAGGATCTCGAAGCCCACGTACAGGTTGAAGAGGTCGCCCGTGAGGAAAGCGTTCGAGACGCCGGCCACCAGGATCAGGTAGGTCGGGTGGAAGATCGACACCGGTGCCTCGCGGTCGCCGTCGGCCATGCCCTGGCCGGTGGCGTAGATGAGCACCGCGAGGCTGATGACGGAGGAAACCACCAACATGAGCGAGGAGAACTGATCCACCACCATCACCACGCCAAACGGCGGCTGCCAGCCCCCTACGGTGACGGATGCGGTGCCTGTGGTCCATACCGAGGCAAGGAGCCAGCATTCCAGGAGCAAGGTAAGGGACAACAAACCGATGCTGACCGCGCGTTGAGCCAGTGGGTTCCTGTTCAGGGCGAACGTCAGTGCGGCACCGAAGATGGGAAGTACGACGGCGAGCGGCGCCAGGCTGGCGATGTTCACTGGGGGCCTCCTTCCTTGGCTGCTTCGGTGATTGCCGTGACGGGGAATTCGGACGTTTCCTCGGGAACCACGGAGTCGTCTTCGGCGTCAAAGCTGGGCGTCTTCGCGACCCGCCGGTCTTCGGCGTCGTCCTGGATGTCGTCTTGCCGTGCCAACGCCCAGGTCCGGTAGATGATGCCGAGCATGAAGGCCGTCACCGCGAAGGAAATCACGATCGACGTCAGGATCAAGGCTTGCGGCAAAGGATCGTTGTAGTCGCGCGGATCCGTCGACTTGCTGAACAGCGGAGCAAGTCCGGCATACCCGCCGGTGGCGAGGATCAACAGGTTGGTGGCGTTGGCCAGGAGCATGAGCCCCAGGAGAACGCGGGTCAGGCTGCGTTCCAGGATCAAATAGATCCCACAGGCATAGAGCACTCCCATGACGATCAACAAGGTCAAGTTGACGCTCATGGGGTCCCCTTCCCGGGCGAAGTGGTTGCCGACGTTGCAGTGGTTGCCGTCGTCGAAGTGGCGGTCAGGGCTTCGGATCGGGTGTCCCGTGAATCCCCGGCGTCTCCGCTGGCGGTCTCTTCGAAGTGTTCGTCGATCTCGGCTCCCAAGCTGCGCAGCACGTCCAGGGCCAGGCCGACGACCACGAGGTACACGCCGATGTCGAAGATCGTGGAGGTCACGAACTTGATGTCACCGAACAGCGGTAGCCAGAACTCGATGATGGCACTTTGGAACACCTGGCCCCCCAGAAGCAGCGGCACGAAGCCCGCCGCGGCCGCCGTCGCAAGACCGGTTCCCAGCAGCATGCCCGCGCTGATCGGTGCGGCTTCCCGCAACTCGAACCGTCCGCCGGCCAAGTAGCGGATGGTCAGGGCGAGCCCTGCGGTGAGTCCGCCGGCGAAGCCGCCCCCCGGAAGATTGTGTCCCGCCAGCAGGAGGTACACCGAGAAGACGATCATCGAGTGGAAAATCAGCCGCGTGACCACTTCGAAGATGATTGAACGCCGTTCCGGTGCCAGGGTTCGGCCGGCCACGAGCCAGGGGTCCGCCAGGGAACCGGCGAACTTGCGCACGAGTGCCAGCGAGGCGTCATCGCGCGAACTGCCCCCTGCAGCGGCGCGCCTTCCCACAGTGCCTTCGGGAACCGTGGCGGCCTTGTTGAGGCGCTCACCCCTGCTGCGGACAAAGATCAAGCTCGCGACGCCGGTAGCGGCGACTGCCAGCACCGAGATCTCACCAAAGGTGTCCCACGCCCGGATGTCCACCAACGTCACGTTGACCACGTTGAGTCCGCCGCCGCCTTCGTAGCCCAGCCGGGGGAAGGAGAGCGACACCGGCTCGGCAATGCGGGCGCCCATGGCGTAGATCGCCACGAAGATCATGGTGACCGCGAACGCCACCCCGATAATGACGCGAACCACCCGGTATTTGCCGCCGGTACGGTCCCGGAGCTCCGGAGGGAGGCTGCGCATCGCCAGCACGAAGGCCACGAGGATGATGGTCTCCACCAGCATTTGCGTCAAGGCGAGGTCCGGGGCTCCTTGCAACGCGAACATGAGCGCAATCCCGTAGCCGGTGACGGACACCATCAGCACGGCGAGGAAGCGCTTGTTGGCGCGAACGGCGGCGAGGGCGCCAACAACGATTCCTGCCGCAGCGATGAGCTGGAGCGGAGAATTCGGGTCGATCAAAAAGAGACCGCCCGGGAGCGGCTTGTTGGCCACGATAAGCGCCGTGAGCGGGACGGCGAACGCCACGGAGAGAATGACCGCCAGGTAGAAGTAGAGGGAACCGCGCTGCGTGCGTCCGGTGACCCATACGGCGACGTCGTCCAAGGCCCCGATGGTGCGCTGGTAGGCGCGGTCACCGTCCACCCAGTCCGGGACGCGGCTTTGCGCCCGGGACACGAGGTTCCGGGTATTGAACATCACGACGCCGGCCGCGAATGTCACGGCGGTCAGTCCCAAGGCGGGAGTCAGACCGTGCCACAGCGCAAGGTGGCTGGCGCTGGCTGCGCTTGTTCCGACCGAGTTTGTTCCGGTAGCGGGTTCTGCTGCAGGACTGGCAAAAAGTGCGGCATACGGCTGGATCCACCCGTCAACGGGATCCGGCCACAATCCGTACACGATGGTGAGGAAGCTCAAGATGGCGGGCGCCGCCAGGAAAGAAGGCTGGATGGCCTTGAACGGCGTCCGATCCACGCCCGGTTTGGTGGCGAACGCGCCCCACATGAAGCGGGCGCTGTAAGCGAACGTGAGGATGGACCCCAGGACCAGGCCGATGAGGAGGACCAGCCCCCACGGTTGGGAAGCAGTGCCCGTGCCGTAGTGGACGAACGCCTCGAACACGGATTCCTTGGCCACGAAACCTGCCAGTGGCGGCATGCCGGCCATGGATGCGGCGGCGATGCCCGCCACGATGGCGAGCGCCCTCGAGGATTTGTACACCCCCGAGAGCTTCCGGATATCGCGCGTGCCGGATTGGTGGTCGATGATGCCCACCACGAGGAACAGCGAAGCTTTGAAGAGTCCGTGCGCCAGCAGAAGCGCGAGTCCGGCCAGCGCGGCGTCGGGCCGGCCGAGGCCCACCACCATGGTGAGGAACCCGAGTTGGCTGACGGTGCCGTAGGCGAGGATGAGCTTGATGTCGGTCTGCCGGAGCGCCCGGTAGCCGCCTACCAGCATCGTCGCCAGGCCGAGCCCGAGCACCAGCGGCAACCAGTAGGGGCTTTCGCTGAACCCCGGCGCCATGCGCGCGACGATGTAGATGCCGGCCTTCACCATGGCCGCTGCGTGCAGGTAGGCGCTCACCGGGGTGGGTGCGGCCATGGCACCCGGGAGCCAGAAGTGGAAAGGGACCAGCGCTGATTTGGTAATCGCACCTACCAGGATGAGCACGACGGCGGCAGCGACCGCCCCTTGCGCGGGTCCCGTGACGAGGGTGGCCGCTTCAGTCATGATCGCCGAAATCCGGTATGTTCCGGCGGCCTGGCCCAGAATGATGAGGCCTACGAGCATCGCCAGGCCACCAGCGGTGGTGACCATGAGGGCCTGCAAAGCCGAGCGCCGCGCGGAAAGGCGGGTGCGCGCATAGCCGATCAGCAGATAGGACAGGACGGTGGTGAGTTCCCAGAAGACGAACATCATCAGGAGGTCGTCCGCCGTCACCAGGCCGAACATTGCCCCGCCGAAGGCAAGTAGTTGGGCCCCGAACCCGCCGAGGTCGGCATCCTTGTTCTTGAAGTACCGGGCGCAATAGACCAGGACCAACGCGCCGACCCCCAGGACCAGCAAGGACATCACCCACGCCAGGACATCCATGCGGAAGGCGAATTCAAGCTTGAGGTTCGGAATCCAGGGGAGGGTTTCTTCGATGAAACCGCCGGTAGGGTCCCCGCCTTTTCCGGGATAGACCCGGTCATACTGCAGGAGCAGCCAGACAAAGGCGGCGGCGGGAACCGCTGCAAGGACATAGAAGGCATTCCGCTGAAGTTTCCGGAAGATCCAGGGCGCCACAGTTGCCGCTGCAAAGGTCACGGCAAGAACTGTGATCACTGGAATCTCCGCAAAGTCAGGAATGAATTGTCAAAAGTTGGAGCAGGCGGTCAAACGTTGGGTTCGGTGCAGGTAGTTTATCAACCATGAACATGGCAACTGCGCCTGAGGCCCCGCACCCGGCATCCGAGCTTGCTTCAGGGCCCGCCCTGTCGAACAAGGGCCAGATCCTTGCGTGGGCATCCTGGGATTGGGGCTCTGCGGCATTCAATGCCGTCATGACCACCTTCGTGTTCACCGTCTACCTGACGTCCAGGGCGTTTGGCGGGGAAGACTCCGCGTCGGCTGTGTTGGGTGCCGCGCTGGCGATTGCCGGCGTCGCGATTGCGCTGCTGGCACCGGTCACCGGTCAACGTTCCGACTCCGGTGGACGCAGGAAACTGTGGCTCGGGGTCAACACCGCCCTCGTGGCTGTCCTCACAGGCTCGTGCTTCTTCGTTTTCCCCAAGCCCGAGTTCCTGCTTCTGGGTGTCTCGTTGGTGGCGCTCGGGAATGTGTTTTTCGAGTTCGCGGGCGTCAATTACAACGCCATGCTGGCCCAGATTTCCACGCCTGCCAATATCGGCAAAGTGAGTGGCTTCGGCTGGGGAATGGGGTACCTGGGCGGAATTGTCGCGCTGCTCATGGTGCTGCAGCTTTTCGTCCAGCCGTCTTTTGAGTGGTTCGGAGCTTCCACCCAGGACAGCCTGAATATCAGGCTCGTGGCTGTCTTCTCCGCGCTCTGGTTCTTCATCTTCGCGCTTCCGGTCCTCTTCGCGGTGCCGGAGCTTTCCGTCAAGAAAGCGGAATCCCGGCTGGGGTTCCTGGCCTCCTACGGTTTGCTGCTCCGCCGGATCACGGCCATCTATCGGACCAGCCCCCACACCATCTACTTCCTGCTCGCGAGCGCCATCTTCCGGGACGGGCTCGCGGCGGTCTTCACTTTCGGCGGGGTCATTGCTGCCGGGACCTTTGGCTTCGAGCTCAAGGAAGTCATCTTCTTCGCGATTTTCGGCAACGTGGTGGCCGCGGTTGGAGCCCTGATCGGCGGATTCCTGGACGACAGGATCGGGCCCAAGGCCGTCATCGTCATTGCCCTCATGGGACTCCTGGTCGCCGGCACCGTGATCCTGGTGCTTGGCAACGGCGACTACGTATTCTTCGGGACCCATTGGGCAGGCAGCACCACTTTCTGGGTGTTCGGCCTGTTCCTCTGCCTCTTCGTCGGACCAGCCCAGGCTTCCTCCCGCGCCTACCTCGCGAGGCTGGCGCCGGACGGCGAATCCGGCGAACTGTTCGGTCTCTACGCCACCACCGGCAGGGCGGTGAGCTTCCTGGCACCGGCGCTCTTTACCTTGTGCATTACCGTGGCGACCCCCCTGGTGGCCCCGGGCGGAGCCCAACGCTGGGGAATCCTGGGCATCATGGTGGTGCTCCTGGCCGGCCTGCTGGTGATCCTGCCCGTCAAATCACCCGACAAGACGGAAATCGCCACCGTTCCCGCTCGCTGAAGAGGGGCCGGCGGCAGCCCTGGTGCTTCGGGTGCGTTGATTCCACACAAACTGATGAAACCCTTGATTTTTAATTGTTAGTAGAGTTTACTAACTGGCATGGAAGCCCTTCGTGACCGGCCGCACACCGACCGCCAGCGCCCCGATCGAACCGGCGCAGCAACCCTGCCTTCCGACGGGCGCGCCCACAACCTCTCCTTGGTACGCCAGACGCTCCACTCGGCAGGAGCGATGAGCCGCGCGGATCTGTCCAGGACCCTGGGCCTGACGCGCGTCACGGTATCGGACCTTGTCTCGGACCTTCTGGAACGCGGCCACGTCGTGGAACTGGGGCACTCTGATGAAGTCCGCCCCGGGAAGCCGGCCATCCTGGTGGACATCAACCGCCGCGGCCTCCAGGTGATCGGCATGGATTTGGCGGAAAATTCCGTGCTGCGCGCCGCCATCCTGGACCTTGACGGAAACATCCTCGAACGGGTCGAGCGCACCCTCTCCGAGGAAACCGGGCTGGACGTCGTCGACCAGGTCCTCGAACTCGCTTCGGAGGCTGTGGGGCGCGCCACCGCCACTTTGCTGGGCATCGGCGTCGGGACCCCCGGTATCGTCAACGCGGACGGCGTCGTCACCACGGCCCCCAACTTCGAATGGAAGGACGTCGCTCTGCGCGATCTCCTCCAGGAGCGCACTGGCCTGCCGACCCTCGTTTCCAACGACGCCGACGCCGCAGTCCACGCGGACCACACCTTCGGCGGCGGCAGTGACGACATGGTCCTTGTGAAAATCGGCCGCGGTGTCGGTTCGGGACTCATCGTGGGGGGCAGGCGTGCCCGGGGCGCCCACTCCGCGGCCGGAGAAATCGGCCACGTCACGGTCGGCACCGACGGCGGAACCGTGTGCAAGTGCGGTAAAACAGGCTGCCTCGAAACCTGGATGTCCGTCCCGAGCCTGGAACGGGCCTTGACCGAAGCGGCGGCGAACTCCGAACCCGGGGCCGCGGCCGACGTCGTACTCCGGGAGGCAGGCGAGCGGCTCGCCATCGCCCTCGCGCCCGTGGTTGGCGCCCTCGATTTGGGCGAAGTGGTCCTCAGCGGACCCCGGGAGCTTTTAGAAGGCCCCCTTCTCAACGCCGTCCAGCAGACCTTGCTTGAGCGGCTATTGCACCAGGACCCTTCACCGGTGTCCGTCCGTCTCGCGGCAGACGCACAGGACATTGTCCTGCGCGGAGCCGCCGTGATGGTCCTGTGGAACCAGCTTGGTGTGGCCTGAGTGCCGCGCCGCTGCCGTTTCCAGCCCTGACTAACAAGCCAAGCATCCCCTCGAAGGAGCCGGACATGGAGACAATTCAGTCCCCCGCTACTCAGTCCTTTGCCACCGGGCCAGCCCGCGACCACCTCCGCCGCCTCGCGGCAGGCACCCTCATGCCCGGATTCACCGGCATCGCCGTCCCCGTCTGGATCCTTGAAGCGTACGACGCCGGGCTGGCGGCTGTGTGCCTCTACGGCACCAACGTGGCGTCCCCCGTCCAGTTGCGCGAGCTCTGCGCGGGGCTCCGCGCGCATTCGGCGAACACGCTCATCGCCGTCGACGAAGAGGGCGGCGACGTCACGAGGCTGCACTACCTCACGGGATCAACGCAGCCCGGGAACGCAGTGCTCGGGCGTTTGGACGACGTCCAACTGACCGCTGCCAGCGCCAGCGCCATCGGCCACGAACTCGCAGGCCTGGGCATCAATTTGAACCTGGCCCCCAATGCAGACGTCAATTCCGCTTCGGACAATCCCGTGATCGGCGTGCGCAGCTTCGGGGCCGAACCGGATCTGGTGGCCCGGCACACTGCCGCCTGGATCCGCGGCCTCGAAGACGCCGGTGTGGCGTCCTGTGCCAAGCATTTCCCGGGCCACGGCGACACCACCACGGACTCCCACCTGGCGCTCCCCCGGGTCACGGCCGACGCCGCCACACTGGATGCGCGCGAACTCGTCCCGTTCCGTGCACTCGTCGCGGCTCGCGGCGCCACGGTCATGACAAGCCACATCCTGGTCGAAGCCCTGGACCCGGACCACCCCGCCACCTTCTCCTCGCGCATCCTGCAGGACTTGCTGCGCCGCGAGATGGGATTCGACGGCGTCATCATCACGGATGCCCTCGACATGGCCGGCGCGTCCGCCCAGACCGGTGTTCCGGAAGCAGCCGTCCGTGCACTCATGGCCGGGGCGGACCTGCTGTGCCTTGGTTCTGAAACAGGACCGGCACTCTTCGAACAGACGCTCACCGCGATCGCCGATGCCGTCGAAGAGGGGCGCTTGCCCATGGAGCGCCTCGCGGACGCTGTTGCCCGCACGGCCGCACTGTCCTCACGATTCCCCGCTGCCACCGCAGCGGAAATCCAGGAGGCCGCCATCAGGGGCCAGCTCGGCCTGCAGGGCCAGCCGCAGCTTTCCGGTGTTCCTGGCGACCCGAAGGCGCTCGACGGCGAGCGCATCGCAGAGGCCTTCGAGGTGTCCGAAGCCGCCCAACGGTGGCTTGCACGGGAAGAACCCGTCGCGATCGTTCAGGTTGAAACCGGATCCAATTTCGCTGTCGGCCGGGTGCCGTGGGGCCCCGCTGCCACGACTTCGGCCGTAGTCCACGAAGGCGAGGTGCCCGACGGCGCGCGGGTCGCCGTCGTCGGGCGCGGCTTGGATGCCGAGCACCCGCTGTGGACCGTGTTCGCCCGTTTGAGGGCGGAGGGGCACGCGGTGATCGCCGTCGAGTGCGGCTGGCCGCGTGGCGGAGCGGACATCGTCACCTATGGTGCGTCCCTCACGGTCTCGCAGGCCCTGACTGAGCTGCTGAACGGCAGCAAAAAGCCCTGACTGTAGCGCGCATCACCCATCGACAGAAAGTTGCCATGGAAGTCATTGTCACGCCCACTCCGGAATCGGCCGCTTCGGCCGCCGCCCACGCCGTCCTTTCAGGACTTCCTGCCGACGGGGGAGCAGTGCTTGGCCTGGCCACCGGTTCGTCTCCGCTGGGACTGTACGCGGAACTCGCAGCTGCAGCGGCCGCGGGTCGCGTGGATTTCTCGGGCGCCCAGGGATTCGCCTTGGACGAATATGTGGGCCTTCCGGCGGAGCACCCGCAGTCATACCGCCAGGTCCTGATTCGCGAGGTGTGCGATGTGATCGGACTTCCCTTGGCCGGACTGAATGTCCCTGACGGTACCGGCACCACCCAGGCCGAACTCGAAGCCGGAGCGGCCGCCTACGACGCCGCGATCGGTGCTGCCGGCGGCGTCGACATGCAGATCCTGGGCATCGGCGCCAACGGCCATGTGGGCTTCAATGAGCCCGGGTCCTCCCTGTCCTCCCGGACCCGGCTGAAGCGGCTGACGGCCCGCACGCGGCAGGACAACGCCCGGTTCTTCGACGACGACGGCGATGTCCCGACCCACTGCATCACCCAGGGATTGGGGACCGTGCTGGATGCACGCCGGCTGGTGCTCATCGCCACCGGTGCCGCGAAAGCCGCCGCCGTCGCTGCGGCCGTCGAGGGCCCGCTGACGGCGTCGTGCCCGGGTTCGATCCTGCAATGGCATGCCGACGCCGTGGTGGTCCTCGACGAGGCAGCAGCGGCCGGATTGGCGAACCGCGGATACTACGACGACGCCGCGTGCGGCCTGGCTTTGACCCCCTAGAAAAGGCGCGGACCGCTTTATGCGAGCGGCTCGAGTGGCGTCATTCCGCCACCCCTTCAAGAGGGCTAGGGTGGACTTATGAACGTGGATGAGACAGAACTTCCAGGCCTCGGGGTCCGCAAGGATTTCATCACGGCCTCGGGACGCCGGATCGGTGTTGTCGAGATGCGGGAGGGTGAGACCGAGCTTTTCGTCTCCACGTGGGACGATCCCGATACCTGCCAGGCATCCATCCCGTTGACCGCAGACGAAGCCGCCGCCCTGGGCAATCTCCTCGGCGGACAGCACATCGCCATGCGCCTGGCCGAAGCCCACAAGGAAATCCCCGGCATTGTCACGCGGCAGTTCTCCATCACCGCGGACTCCCCTTTCAACAACCAGCCAATGGGCAAAGCCCAGATCCGCACCCGCAGTGGCGTCTCGATCGTGGCGATCATGCGCGAAGGCGAAGTGGTTCCCTCACCGGCTCCCGACGTCGTCCTTCACACGGGTGATTTGCTGGTGGCTGTCGGTACGCAGGAAGGTCTTGACTCTGCGGCTGCCATTCTGCGCAACGGCTGACGTCCATGGACCCCCTGGCCCTGACCCTCATTGAGCTGGGCGCAGTCGTTTTCTGTCTCGGCCTCTTGGCGCGCTTGGCCGGCAGGATCGGCATGTCACCCATTCCGCTCTATCTGGTGGGGGGACTGGCGTTCGGGGCGGGTGGACTGATCAAGCTCGATGGCATGCACGAGTTCGCGCATCTTTCCGGCGAAATCGGCGTCATCCTGCTCCTGTTGATGCTCGGCCTGGAATATACGGCCGCGGAACTCGTCACCGGGCTGAGGCGTTCGTGGCAAGCCGGTGTTTTGGACCTGGTGTTGAACTTCATACCGGGCGCGGGCATCGCTCTGTGGCTCGGCTGGGGACTTGTGGGCGCGATCGTCATGGGCGGTGTCACCTATATTTCTTCCTCCGGCATCGCGGCGAAGGTGATCACGGACCTCGGCCGGATCGGTAACCGCGAAACGCCGGTGGTGCTGGCCATTTTGGTGTTCGAAGACCTCACCATGGCCATCTACCTTCCGATCCTGACGGCGATCCTCGCAGGAGTGGGCTTTCTGGGCGGGCTCCAGACCGTGGGTATTGCCTTGGCCGTGGTCACCCTCGTGCTGGTGGTAGCCCTGAAACACGGCCATCGGGTATCCCAGGCCGTGCACAGCGAAAACTCCGAAGTCTTCCTGCTCAATCTCCTCGGGGCCGCACTTCTGGTGGCCGGCATCGCGTCCGCCCTCCAGGTCTCCGCGGCCGTGGGCGCGTTCATGCTGGGCATTGCCATTTCGGGGGCAACCGCCCACAACGCGACGAGGATCCTTGAACCGCTGCGGGATCTCTTCGCTGCGATCTTCTTCGTAGCCTTCGGCCTCAACACGGACCCGTCCAGCATCCCGCCAGTGCTGGGCTGGGCGCTGCTGCTCGCTTTCGCGACAGCCGTTACCAAGGTGCTGACCGGATTCTGGGCGGCAAAGCGGGCAGGGATCGGCGTTCCCGGCCGTTTCCGCGCGGGAGCTGCCTTGATTGCGCGCGGCGAATTCTCCATTGTCATTGCAGGCCTGGCGGTGACCTCGGGGGCCGTCCCGCGAGAACTTGCCGCCCTCGCCACCGCGTACGTACTGCTCATGGCCATCACCGGACCCCTCGCGGCCCGTTTCGTGGAACCGACAGTCAAGGCCTTCCGCAAGTCCCCGCGCAAACCGAAGGCATCGGAGCCTATTGCGTCCCTCGAGGCGTGAGCATCTGCCTTTTCGAGCCTTCAAAGAGGCGAGATCTCACGTCTCGATCCGCTAAACGGCCGTCCGGTGGAAGTTCAGGTGGCTGCGGCTCGCGGTGGGGCCGCGCTGGCCTTGGTAACGGTTGCCGTAACCGCCGGAACCATACGGATGCTCAGCGGCCGACGAGAGCCGGAAGAAGCACAACTGGCCGATCTTCATGCCAGGCCACAATTTGATGGGCAGCGTCGCGACGTTGGAGAGTTCCAACGTCACATGGCCCGAGAATCCGGGGTCGATGAAGCCCGCCGTGGAGTGCGTCAACAAGCCGAGGCGCCCCAGCGAAGACTTTCCTTCAAGTCGTGCGGCGACGTCGTCCGGCAAGCTCACAGTCTCGTACGTTGAGCCGAGCACGAACTCGCCCGGGTGCAGGATGAAAGGCTCGTCGCCCTCGACCTCAACCAGGCGGGTCAGCTCAGGCTGCTCCTCCGAGGGGTCGATGTGTGCGTATTTGTGGTTGTCGAACAGCCGGAAGAAGCGGTCAATCCTCACATCCACCGAGGACGGCTGAACCATCGCGGGGTCGTAGGGCTCCAGGACGATACGTCGGGAGTCGATTTCGGCACGTATGTCGCGGTCAGAGATCAGCACAGGATCAAAAGTACCGTATGCACCCCGTACCCCGTGGTGCCGGAGTGGCGCATGGGACTATAGTGCACCACATAGACTACCGTTACCGCTGTTGTGTCTGGGAACGGTGGAGCAACGCGAATCTGGGGAAACATTGAGACGAATTGCGGTGCCCGTTGCCGTGCTGGCGGCCTGCCTTCTCACGGTGATGGCCCCTGCCTCCGGCCCCCTGGCCGTTCCGCTTCCGCTCGCAGAAACCGCCGCCGCGCCTTCCACTTCAAGCACCACCGCAGGCGCTGAAAGTACGACGACGGCGTCCGCACCGCCGTCGGGATCCCGCCTTCCGCAAGCCGCGCCTGCGCCGGGGTCACCAACGGCCACGGCGCCTACCCCCGCAGCACCAGCAGCTACAGCCGCCCCCGCTGTACCCCCCGCAGGTGCCGGCACCGCGTCAACCGTCCAAGCGGCGACCTCGCCCGCACAGGCAAGCCCCGCCGTCGCCCCCGGCAACGGGACGTCGCCCCGGGCAGTGGGCGGCCCGCCCCCGCTGCCCTCGATCCCGCCGGCATCCGGCCCCGACCCGCTCCCGCAGCCGGATCCGGCTACAGCCCCGACGAAGTCCTCCCCCGCAGCCGTGCCGCTGGTCTCGGCGCAAGCATTGGTCAATGACGACAATTCCGCCCAGGTGCTGGCCGTGTTCAATGCCATCAATGCCTACAGGACTTCACTTGGCTTGAATCCGGTGAAGTACAACCCCACGGTGTCCACTCTTTCGCAGGACTGGTCCAACAACATCGCCAGCCGCCAGGTGATTGAACACCGCAGCAACTTCTGGACCGATCCCAGGGCCTTGAACCCCGACAACGGCGCGGGCGAGATCATCGCGGTCCGCTGGGATCGGAACGCCGCCCAGCTTGTGGAATGGTGGAAAAGCTCGCCGGCCCACGACGCGCTGCTGCGTGATCCCCGTTTCAACGTGATTGGCGTCGGAATCACCTTCACGGACGGCAACTACCAGACCACCCCCAATAGCTACACGATGTGGGGAGTGGTTAATCTCTTCGGCTACACCACGCTCCCCGCCGGCACGGTCAACAGCCCTGGCGCGGGCACAGCCCCTCCCCAACTTCCTGCCCCGACCGTCTGCGACCCCATCGTGAGGCACCAGCCGCCCACGCTGGACCTCAGCGCGGCAGCCATCCGCAGCGCGGGTGACCTGGTCGCCGTCGACCCTTCGGGCAACCTGAGGGACTACCCGGCGATCGGCAACGGCACGTTCGGTCCCGCCCGGACGGTCGGGTCCGGTTTCGCGGGGGCGAAAGAAGTGATGACCACGGATTGGGACCGCGACGGCGTGATCGACGTCCTCGTCCAAATGCTGGACGGCAGGCTCCTGCTCTACCCCGGCGTGGTGGGCGGAGGATTCAAAGCGCCGGTGTTGTTGGGCTCCTCGGGTTGGCAGTCGATGACCATGGCTGTGGGCATTTGGTGCGGCAACAACAGGCTCCCGCAAATTCTCGCCATTGATTCCAGCGGCGCGCTTTACCTATACCGGAACCTGGGGCTCACCGGCATGGTGGGGCGGACCCAAGTGGGCTCGGGCGTCAGTGCCATCCGCCTCAGCATGGTGGACTACGACGCCGACGGCTTCCAGGACCTGCTGGCCGTGGAGGCAAACGGGAACCTGCGGCTCTACCGCGGCTCCGGGCTCACCACGCCGAAGTCAGAAGCCCGGCTGGTAGTGGGAACCGGATGGACGGACTACTCCGGATTGCGCTCGCTCAACGGTGTCACGGGTCTCAACACCACTGGAATCGCGGGCCTGCTGAGCAACGGAGCGATCGAATATTGGGACCTGACTGGCGGACGCCTTACGACGCCGAGCACCCCGGTCACCGGTTTGGGTGGACTCAAGCTGGCGCAGTAGCTGGGCCCACGCCGCCAGGGTTCCCTGGGCGAGCGGAGCGAGGCGAGGGAGGCGCTGGGCCCACGCCGCCAGGGTTCCCTGGGCGAGCGGAGCGAGGCGAGGGAGGCGCTGGGCCCACGCCGCCAGGGTTCCCTGGGCGAGCGGAGCGAGGCGAGGGAGGCGGTGGGGACTACGCCTCCGGGGTTTGCTCCTCAATGACCGACTTGAGCTGCTCCAGCTGGACCACTTCGTCTTCCATGGTCTTCTGGATCATGCTGGTCATGAGTTTCTGAAGGCCCTTGGGGTGGTACTCCAGGGCGAACCGGAGGCGGGTATTTGGGCCCTCGGTGCTGAGGTAATAACCGCCGGTGGGCCGCGCAGGACCGGCGACGACGGCGAATCGCACTTCAGCGCCTGGCCTGGCTTCAATGATTTGGAAGTCAGCCGCGATCGGACGTCCGCCCGGGCCCGCCAGAGTCTGCTGGTAGACGGCGCCTTTTTCGCCGGCATGTCCGGAACGGAGGGAAATGCTGCGGATTCCACTGCGCCACAGGGGATTGTTCAGGCCGTCCACCAGGAATCGGTATACCGTCAAGGCGTCGCGACCAATGAGTACTTCATGCTCTGCAAATGCCACGGGATCCTCTTTCGGCGTACGGCTCTTGGACATAGCCCGGTTCCCCATGACACAGCAGCTAACTGCTACAGAATAGTCAGGCGCGGCGCGGCGCAACACACCAACGTCGAGCCTTAACCGAATCTTTACGAGCTGCGCAGGGAAATTGATGAGACCGTGATGCCGGTGAGTCTGTGTCTGGAACACCGCGCCATCTGCGCTAAGCTGGGATCTGCTCCGGCTGATTTGCGGAGCAATGCGGGCGTAGCTCAATGGTAGAGCGCTAGCTTCCCAAGCTCGATACGCGGGTTCGATTCCCGTCGCCCGCTCCATTTTCTTGCTAATAGTCCCCTTTTTCCCGGAACCGAACGGCCACCCGGATACAAGGTGCCCGAGCCTGAAGGGTGTATCGTCAGGAGCTAGGAGCCATTTCGGCTCTGCTCTAGGGAGCGATCATGGCTGACAAATCACCTCGCCAAGCTGCATCGAAAAAATCCGGCAAATCCATCAAGGAAAAGCGCGCGGACAAGAGGGCTTCAGAGTCCTCCGCAACAACGGTGGCCAAGCCGGCAACCGGCAACAAAAAGTGAGCGGCCATATAGGCGCCATGACCCTCGGCATCCTGTCGACATCGCGGAAGCCGGACGAGCGCCGGCTGCCCGTCCATCCTCTGCACCTGGAGCGTATTGCTCCGGAGCTCCGGCAACGCATCCGGCTCGAGCGCGGCTACGGCGAGCGCTTCGGCTTTTCGGACAGCCAACTTGAGCCGCTGGTCGGCGGCATGGCAAGCCGTGAAGAACTGATCTCGAATTCGGATGTCATTCTCCTGCCCAAGCCGCAGCCGGAAGACCTTGCCGATCTCCGCGACGGGCAGGTCCTCTGGGGTTGGCCGCATTGCGTCCAGGACAAGGCCATCACCCAACTCGCCATCGACAAGAAGCTGACCTTGATCGCCTTCGAGGCGATGAATCACTGGGCCAGCGACGGCGGCTTCGGGCTTCACGTTTTCCACAAGAACAACGAACTTGCGGGCTACTGTTCCGTCATCCACGCCCTTGCCCTGACGGGCTCGACGGGTGACTACGGGAGGCGGCTGAGCGCCGTCGTGATTGGCTTCGGTGCCACAGCGCGTGGCGCGGTCACCGCCCTGAATGCCCACGGCGTCCATGATGTCCAGGTGCTGACCAACCGCGGTGTAGCGGCGGTTGGCTCCCCCATCCACTCGGTGCGGATAGTGCAGTTCGACCACGACCAGAACGCCCCTTTCCTGAGCGAGGTCATTACCGATCGTGGCCGCCTGCCACTGGCGCCGTTCCTTGCCGCGAGCGACATCGTGGTCAACTGCACGCTACAGGACCCAAACTCGCCGCTGACGTACCTGCGGACCGAGGACCTGAACGCGTTCCAGCCGGGCAGCTTGATTGTTGACGTCTCCTGCGACGAAGGCATGGGCTTCAGTTGGGCGCGGACCACGACGTTCGCCGAGCCCATGTTCACGGTGGGCGACCACATCAACTACTACGCCGTGGACCACAGCCCGTCCTACCTGTGGAATTCGTCCAGCTGGGAGATCAGCGAAGCGCTCCTGCCGTTCCTTGAGACGGTTATTTCGGGCCCCGAGGCCTGGGCCGCCGACGAAACGATCTCCCGAGCCATCGAGATCCGGGACGGCGTCATCCGCAACCCGGACGTGCTCCAGTTCCAAGGGCGCGCGGCGGACTATCCGCACCTCGCGGCGTAATCGATTCGTAGCTTAATCACGCCGCCAGCCGGGCGCCTTGTCGGCGCCCGGCTCAGCCCACCGGCGACGCTACGCCGACTGCGGGACGATCCGCACCATCCGGCGTCGGTCCCTGACGTTCACTTTGAGGCGCAACTCAGACTTCCGGGCGAGCACGACGGCGACTGTCGCCGCCGCGAGCGCCGGCACCCCGCCTGACACCAAGAGCGCTGCGTGCGGGTTCAGCTGCTCGGCAAGCCAGCCCATCATGGGTCCACCGATGGCTTGGCCACCGATGAGCACCATGATGTAGAGGCTCATGACGCGGCCGCGGATGCTCATGTTGGCACTGACCTGGACCAGCTGGTTGGCGGCGGTCAGGAACATGAGGCACCAGAATCCGGAGAGAACCATGGCAGCCGCGAGCCACACCATGGACGGCGCCAGCGCGGCCAGGCACAGCATCAAGCCGTACATCCCGGCGCACAGCACCACCGAGCGTAGACGCAATTGACGGCGCCGGGCCGAGGTGATTGCTCCGGCTAGCGCGCCAAGGGCAACCATGGCGTTGAGCAGGCCGTAACCGCCGGCGCCCGCATGGTAGATATGGTCCGCGAAGGCGGCGAGGAGCACCGGCAGGCTCATCGCGAAGACCGCTACAAAGCCGGCCATGAGCCACGGCCAGTAGATGGTGGGCTTGCTGAGGGCGTACCGCAGGCCTTCCTGCAGCATTCCCTTGCGTTTTGGCACGGGCGTGCTGACATAAAGTTCATTCTTGCGGAGCATCAGGAGCATGGTGACGGTGGAGCAGCAGGCCACGGCGTTCGCCGCGAAGGCCCAGCCCGCGCCGACCGCGGTCAGCAGCACGCCGGCCAGTGCGGGACCAATAAGGCCACCCAGCTGGAACGTGGTGGAGTTGACGCTGATGGCGTTGCGCAGGTATTTCGGTCCCACGAGCTCGTTGACGAAGACCTGCCGGGCGGGCTGGTCGAGGACCGTCACGAGGCCCAGGACAAACGCGATCACGTAAACGTGCCACACCTCGATGCGGTGGCTCAGAGCCAACACGGCAAGGATGGCCGCCAGGGAGGCCGCGACGCTTTGGCACAGGATGAGGATGCGTCGCTTGGGGAAGCGGTCCGCCATCATGCCGCCCCAGGGGCCAAGGAACAGCGACGGCATGAACTGCAATGCCACGGTTATTCCGACGGCGGTGACGGAGCCGGAGAGCTGGAGTACCAACCAGTCCTGGGCAATCCGCTGCATCCAGAGTGCGATGACTGCGACGAAGTGGCCCACAGCGAAGATCCGGAAGTTGGGTACTTTGAGCGATATGAAGGTGTGCCGCCAGGGCAGCCGTTCGCTGACGACGGCGATTGGCTGTGTGGTCGTGTCCGGGTCGGCGGCGTGTGAAATTCGGCTGCTTGCGGCGAGTGAATCGATGACGGGTTGGCTGACGTTTGCCGCTGAGGGCGGTGGGGGTGCCAAAGGTAGTCCTTGGATAGGCGTTTCGCTCGGATGCCTTTAACGCTAGGGTTGGCCGCGGTGATTATGGAAGTGAATTGGCTGTATAACTAGCATTGCGAAGTGCAATACACCGGCGGGAGCGGCGGTGAACGTAGCTATTCAAGGAGTCCCGTGTTCGAACCCGTGCAGCTTCGGTCCTTCCTGGCCGTGGCCGAGACTTTGAGTTTCACGAAGGCAGCCGAGCGCCTCGGCCTCGCCCAGCCCACGGTCAGCCAGCATGTGAGAAAGCTGGAGACGGCGGCCAAACGGGCGCTCGTAGCCCGCGACACGCGGGATGTCCGGCTCACGGACAATGGCGATGCCATGGCAGGCTTTGCCCGCAACATCCTCTCCGCGCACGATTCCGCAGCGAGGTACTTTTCCGGCTCCGCCATGCGCGGCCGCTTGCGCTTCGGGACCGCCGACGATCTTGCCATTACGGGCTTGCCTCGGATCCTGCGCGAGTTCCGGCAGCTGTATCCCCAGATCAACCTGGAACTCACCGTCAGCCAGAGCGACCAGCTCTACAAACGCGTCAACGCGGGCCAGTTGGATCTGGTGTTCGTGAAGTGGGTGGGCGAGGCGAAGGACGGCACAGTCGTCAGGCACGACAAGTTTGCCTGGGTAGGCGTCGAACAGACGGTGCTGGACCCGGCGAGCCCCGTGCCGCTGATCTGCTATCCGGCCCCGAGCGTCAGCCGGAAGCTGGCCATCGACGCCCTGGAGGCCATGGGCCGGACGTGGCGGGTCACCTGCTCGACCAAGCAGATCGCCGGCGTCTTGGCGGCGGTCCGCGCGGGCATCGGCGTCGCCGTGATGCCGTCGTCGCTGGTTCCCGAGGACCTCACGGTGATCACCAAACGCTTCGACCTCCCGCCCGTGGGTGACGTCGACTTCACCTTGATCCGCAACCCTTTGGCGAACGCCGAAGTGGTGGATGCATTGACGCAGGCGATCATCGGCAGAACGCTTAACAAGCAGGCGTAGCCAGCTCCCGTGCGGCGAGGAGGACGGTCCGGACGATCGCCTTGCGGCGCCGCTCCGCCCTGCTTGACCCCTTGCTGCCGGCCATGAGGCCGTCCAGCTCGGGCAGTACCGGCCAGGCGTCACACAACGCAATGATGGTGAGCATCAGATCGGCCGCATCTTCCCTGGACGTCCCCGGCATGGCCCGGATGACACCGTCAACCTTGTTTCTGCAGTTCGCGGCCCGGTCCGGACGGTTCACCACATATTCGCCCCGCTCCAAACCCTCCCAAAACAGCAGCCTCGGAAGGGTGGCATCTTGGTGGTGATGGTCGAACAGGCGTCCGGCGTAATCGGCCAAGGCTTCGGGACCAGCGCCCTCGATGCGCACTTCGTCCACAACCTTGCTGAGCTGGGATGCGATCACCGCGTCGAAGAGAAGATCTTTCTTGCCGAAGTACTGATAGATGCGCTCCTTGTTGACTCCGGCCGCAGCCGCGATACGGTCCACCCTGGCGCCGGCTAGTCCGAATTGGCAGAACTCGGCAGTCGCCGCCTCAAGGAGGAGGCGCTTGGTCCGCTCGGTATCCCATGCCATGTGTCCACCTTAACAGATTCCAACCAAGTAGTTGCAGTTTTCGAAAGCAGCGTCTAGTCTGAACTCACGCCGAAAGCAACCAAATAGTTGGAGAATGTCATGAGCACCCAAATCCCCGTTTCCGCACCTGCGGACAACGCCGCGGTTGCGCCGGTTTCCGTGCCTTCCGCGCACTCTGCGCACGGCCCCTCCCTGCACGTACCCTCTGTACACATCCGTGCAGTGATCACGTGGCTGGCCATTTTCCCCCTCGTGGCGATCGGCATGACGATCCTCGCTCCGCTCACGGAGTCATGGCACCCCGCACTGCGCGCCCTCGTCCTGACGCTCGCCGTGGTTCCTACCGCCGTCTACCTGGTTGTCCCCAAACTGCTCGCCGGCTACGGCTCCCTGAAGACGCGGCAGGCCCGGAAGGCCACCGCCAAGGCGTAGCCTGTGTCAGGCATCACCCGGCGATCGAGCGGCCACGCGCTAAACTTGTCACGTTATGAACCGCACAATGTTTAAGTCCAAGATCCACCGCGCCACGGTGACCCATGCCGACCTGCACTATGTAGGTTCAGTGACGGTCGACCTGGATTTGCTGGATGCTGCGGATATTCTCCCCGGCGAACTAGTCTCCATTGTTGACGTGACCAACGGCGCGCGCCTGGAAACTTACACCATTGCCGGCGAACGCGGCTCCGGCGTCATTGGCATCAACGGGGCCGCAGCGCACCTGGTCCACGTGGGCGACGTCGTCATTCTCATCACCTACGCGGAGATGACCACCGAGGAGGCCAAGGCCTACCAGCCCAAGGTTGTCCATGTGGACAGGGCCAACAAGATCGTCCAGCTCGGCAGCGATCCCGCCGAAGGCGTCACTCCGGGCATTATGCGCCCACCGCACGCCCTCAACAACGCCCGGCTGAACTAGCTTCCCCTCTTCCGCTACCCCAGGGGCACGCCTTCTTCGCGGTCCACATGGCGGAACATGCCGCCGTCGGGCCTTACAGCCGAATAAAGCTGATTTAGGCTGGGACTGTGAACCCACGCTGCCCCGCGCCCATCCCCCTCCGGATGCCGTAATGCTGGGCGTCCTTTCCGGGTTTTTCGTGGTGTGGGCCATCATTCTGGTAGGCATGTTCGTCGGCAAGCGCGGGATCCTGGGAGACAACGCGCGTTCGGTCCTCAGCGGCCTGACTTTCTTCGTCGCGAGCCCTGCGCTTCTCTTTGAAACCCTGGGCAAGGCCCATCTCCGCGACATCTTCGCCGCTCCGCTCCTGGTCACGGCGGTGGGCGCCGTCGTCACCGGCAGCTTGTTCTTCGTCATCGTGAAGTTCTGGCTCAAACGCTCCCTGCCCGAATCGCTTATGTCCTCCATGAGCGCTTCCTTGGCCAACTCCGCGAACCTCGGCATCCCCATCGCGGTGTTCGTCCTGGGCGACGCAAGCTATGTGGCTCCGCTGCTGATCTTCCAGCTCGCGTTCTTCACGCCCATGTACCTGATGGCGCTCGATGCAAGTACGAGCAGCCACCGCACCACTCCCCTGCGCTTCGTCTTGATGATCGTCCGGAATCCGATGATCGTGGGATCGGCCCTCGGCCTGATAGTGGCTGGAACTGGCTGGCAAGTGCCCTCGCTCATCATGGACCCGATCCATTTGATCGGCGGAGCCGCCATTCCCGCGATGCTGATGGCGTTCGGGATGAGCCTGAACGGCTCCCGGCCCCTGCAAAAGGACACAGGTCGCCGGACGGACGCGCTCCTGGCCAGCGGCTTCAAGCTGTTTGTCCACCCCACGATGGCTTACCTGTTCGCCCGCTTCGCGCTGGGACTGGAGGCGCATGCCTTGTTCGCCGTGGTGGTCACGGCGGCCCTGCCCACTGCGCAGAACGTGTTCGTGGCCGCGAGCCGTTACAACACGGGAATCACCGTGGCCAAGGATACGGTCCTGATCACCACGGTGGTGGCCGTCCCGGCAATGATCGCCGTGGCCCTGCTGCTCACCTAAATATTTCCGCAAGCAAGGACGCCAGTTATCCGGAAGCGTGCGTCTAAGCGAGGGACGAGCGAGCACGCGGAGGATGGCTGGTGTCCTTGCGCCTACTCTTCGTCCACCGAGTCCAGGTACCTGTCCAGCAGCTGTGCGCAGCGGATGAAGCCCAAGTGCGAATACGCCTGCGGATGGTTTCCCAAGTGAGTCTCCGTGCCGGGGTCGAATTCTTCGGGAAGCAGACCAGTTGGACCGAAGAGCGCCACGAGCTGGTTGAACAACTCCAGCGCGTCGTCCAGCCGGCCCACGGCCAGGTATGCCTCGATCAGCCAGGTGGTGCAGATGTGGAACCCGCCCTCCAGACCCGGCAGGCCGTCGTCGTACCTGTACCGGAACACGGTGGGACCCACCCGAAGTTCCCGCTCGACGGCGGTGACGGTGTCCAGGAAGCGCTGGTCGCGGACGTCCAGCAGGCCCGAGAGCCCGATGTGCAGCACGGCCGCGTCGAGGTCCGGGCTGTCATAGGCCACGGTGTACGAGCTTGCGGAATCGTCCCAGCCCTCGCGCAGGACTTCCGCGCGGATGATGTTGGCCGTTTCCTCCCACTCGGCCCCGATGGGGCGCCGGAACCGGACCGCCGTCTGCATGGCCCGGTCAAGCGTCACCCAGCACATCACCTTGGTGTAGATGTGGTGCCGTGGCGCCCGCCGGGCTTCCCAGATGCCATGGTCGGGTTCGTGCCAGCGGGCCAAGACGGCCGAGGCCATCTGCTCCATCAGTCTCCAGTGCTCGTCCGGCAAGGTGCCGCGGCGCTTGCTGAGGGTCTGGATGAGCTCGGCGATCGGCCCGAAGACGTCCAGCTGCACTTGGTGGTCGGCAGCGTTCCCGATCCGCACGGGCCGCGAGCCGGCGTAACCGGGCAGGCTCTCGATAATGGCCTCCGTAGACAGCGGGGAGCCGGTCACGGAGTACAGGGGGTGCAGCCATTCCGGACCGGGCGCGTTCTCGAGGATGCGGCCCAGCCAGCGGAGGAACCCGTCTGCTTCCTCGGTGGAACCCAGGTCCACGAGCGCATTGACCGTCATGGAGCCGTCGCGGAGCCAGCAATAGCGGTAGTCCCAATTGCGGGTGCCGCCGATCCCTTCCGGCAGCGACGTGGTTGGCGCCGCGAGGACAGCGCCCGTCGGCTCGTGCACCAGCGCTTTCAGGACAAGGGCCGAGCGCCGCACCAGCGACGGTTTCATGTCGGGCAGTTCCAGCCCACGGACCCACTGCCGGGATTGGTGCGCGACGGCGGCCCGCCGGGCGAGCTCCCCGGCGGGGTCCGGCGTCGTCGGCTCAGTGTCTCCACACCTCAGGTTCATGACGACGGGACCGTACGCGAGGCTGACTTCCGCGGTTGCGGTGCCGTGTTTGCCGTCGCTCGTGACCGTGAAGGACACTCCGGGAGCGAAGAGGATGATGGGATCCGAGGTACCCACGACGTGCAGCTCTTCGCCGCGGACTTCCATGTTGAACGGGGCGTTGGCATAGTCCGGCCGCGGTGCGAAAACAATCCGCGCGCTGCCGGTTCCGGAGAGGACACGGACCAAGCTAGTGATGCCGTCCGGTGCAGGCTCAAGATAGTCGGTGACCGTGACGTCCGCCCAGCGAGTCTCCACGATCATGGTGTTGTCCACGTAGCGCTGGCCCAGCACCTTCGACGTCTTGACCGGGTCCACGCTGAAGTGGCCGGCCGGGTCGCCACCAAGGATGTGTGCAAACAAGGAGCCGGAATCCGGAAGGGGGTGGCTCATCCAACAGATCTTGGCTTCCGGGGTGAGAAGCGCCGTCGAGGTCCCGTTGCCGATCATCGAATGCCGCTCGAGCCCCACCGCGTCCTCGCCGAACAGCCACGCACGGCGCAGTTCGAACAGGATGGCGAGCACTTTGGCGAACGATTCCGGGTCCGGCAAGCGGTGGCGCGCCGTGGATTCTCCATCTCCAATGTGCAGGCCAAGATCCGGGCCCCGCAAGGTGGCGATCGCGAGTTCATCGCTGTCCGCGTCGCCGGCAAACAGGGCCGCGCTGGCCCCCAACTGTGTACGCAGATGCTCCAGCGCGGCGTCTTTGGAGGGTTCCACGATGGACAGGTCCAGTACGGATCCGTCCACAATGAAAAACAGGCCCAATTCACGGGCGATCTGGTGTGCCTCGCGCGTCACCCGGGCCACGACGGCAGGTGCGGCCGGCCTGGTGTGGATGGCTACCGCCACGGGCTTGCGCTCGATGCTGATGCCCTTTTCGAAACCGATGGATTCGTTCAGGGCGGTCGCTGCCTGCTGAAGTACGGCTTCCGATGCCATCGAGATGCTGTACGCGTAGGTCATGTCGAACTCGGCGCCGTGCGAACCTACGAGGTGGACTTCCGCCGGCAACCGCGACACCGCGGCAAGGTCCCGCAGCGACCTGCCAGAGATGACGGCCGTGTGCGTGTTCGGCAGCGCTGCCAGTGCCCGGAGCGCGACAGCGGCACTCCCCAAGGGCAGCGTCTCAGTGGATACGCCTTCGGCAGCGCAGAGGGTTCCACCGTAATTGCAGGCCACCAGGAGCCCCGGAGTGCGGGCCAGCATCCTCAATTCCGCGAGCAGCTCCGGAGTGATTCCATCGTGGGCGGCCTCGGATTGCACGGCCGTCCGCAGGAGGCCCAACGGAAGCGATTTTGTCAGCAATGCCGAATCGGCCACGGACAAATTGAGCGGAGTAGCCATGGGGGACGATCCTTCCGGGGTGGTTCGTCCAGTTTCCGCCCGGTGAGTTTCGCCTCCATGACCCGCGTATTGCCGGGGTGTAACGAGTTTGCCTGGTTGGGGGCGCCCGTTACACCCGGGTCAGTCCCACGGCTTCCGCCACCAGCTCCACGGAACGCAGCCGCTGCTCCGTGCCGGTGCTTTGGTGGGCAACAATCAGTTCGTCGGCGTCGGCGTGGCGGGCAAACTCGTCGAGGTACTCGCGCACGACCTCCGGCGTCCCCACCGCCGAGTACTTCACCATTTGCGCGATGTGCTGGCCTTGCGGCGAGTCGAGGATGAGGTCCGCCTCGGCGTCGGTGAATTCGCGTCCGCCGCCCAGGAAGCGCGAGACGCGGTCCCGCTTGACCTCAAGGAAGAGCCGTTGGGCTTCGGCCGCCGAATCCGCGGCCACCACGTTGACACCCGCGATCACGTAGGGCTCCTGCAGCTGCTCGGACGGCTTGAACTCGCGGCGGTAGACGGCGACGGCGTCCTGCAGCGCGTTGGGCGCGAAGTGCGAGGCGAAGGCGTAGGGCAGGCCGAGCTGCGCGGCCAAATGCGCCCCGAACAGGGAGGAACCAAGGATGTAGAGCGGCACGTTGGTGCCCTTGCCCGGCGTCGCTTCGACGCCCTGGATCCGGGTGGGTCCTGTGAGGTAGCCCTGCAGTTCCAGCACGTCCTGGGGGAAGGTGTCCGCGGCCATGGGATCGCGGCGGAGTGCTCGCATAGTGTTTTGGTCACTGCCGGGCGCCCGTCCCAGGCCGAGGTCAATGCGGCCCGGGTGCAGCGTCTCAAGGGTGCCGAACTGCTCCGCGATGGTGAGCGGCGAGTGGTTGGGCAGCATCACACCGCCGGCACCGAGCCGGATGGTGCTCGTGTTGGCCGCGATATGGGCAATCAGCACGCTCGTGGCCGAAGACGCGATGGAGCCCATGTTGTGGTGCTCGGCGTACCAGATCCGCCGGTAGCCGAGCCGTTCGGCCAGTTGCGCCAT
The DNA here is from genome assembly GCF_052115205.1 of Arthrobacter sp. 2RAF6. Lineage (NCBI taxonomy): Bacteria > Bacillati > Actinomycetota > Actinomycetes > Micrococcales > Micrococcaceae > Arthrobacter > Arthrobacter sp. 2RAF6. Next base: position 59,016 of record NZ_JBFRGF010000017.1, read on the forward strand.
GGCGACGCTCCCGGCGAAGCTCTCCGCCGCCGTCTGGCCTTTGCCGATAATTGCCAGGTCGAGGATGGAGAGGGGAACAGTCACGTGATGCCGGCCTTTCGAAGGTGGTTTCGTTCGAGGGGCCGGTTTCCCGGCCACTCTCGCGACAACGACGGCGGCGCCCGGGTTATTTCTCTTGTTTGCGTGGGTTCCGTCTCAGCTCGTGACCCAGGGCTGAGTTCGCGGGTCCGGGTCGCGGCTGCGTTCCGGAACACAGCACGCGGCCCGCACCCAAGAAATCACGCCGACTATGTGACCCTTCGGGAACTCTCATGAACCTCCGTTAACCCCTGTATCCCAGCGTTTCAGAGCGCTTTGACCGGCACCGGGCCCTGCCGGATAGTTGCAGCAACGCACACCATCCATCACTTTCGAAGGGGACTCCATGGCTATTTCACGCTTCAAAACAGGCACCGCACTGGCACTCGCGGTGACCACGACTCTCGGCCTCGCTGCGTGCTCGGACCCGGGCGCCTCAGCCGCGCCAGCGCCGTCGTCGTCCACTGGCACTTCCGCCGGCAAAACCTTCAACCTGGCTCCCGAGCAGAACCGCTTCCCTGTACAGGTCTCACCGGAAGCCGCCGCCCTGGTTCCCGAGTCGGTCAAGGCAGACGGCAAGCTGACCGTCGCGGTGAGTCCCTTCGCCGCGCCGCTGGCCGTTTATGCCACGGACAACAAGACTCCGGTGGGCAATGAGGTGGACATCGCCGTCGCGCTGGCAGAATCGCTGGGACTCAAGCCGGACATCGTGCCGACGGCCTGGGCCGACTGGCCGTTGGGCGTGGAATCGGGCAAGTACGAGGCAGTCATCTCGAACGTCACCGTGACGGAAGAGCGCAAGCTCAAGTTCGATTTCGCCAGCTACCGCGAGGACAAACTGGGCTTCTACGCCAAGAGCGACAGCCCCATCACGAAGGTGGACTCGGCTCCGGACGTGGCGGGCAAGCGGATCATTGTGGGCTCGGGCACCAACCAGGAAGCAATCCTGTTGCGCTGGGACGCCGAGAACAAGAAGAACGGCTTGAAGCCGGTCGAGTTCCAGTATTACGACGACGACTCGGCCTCCACGCTCGCGCTTCAGTCGGGCCGTGCGGACCTGACGTTCGGGCCGAACGCGACCGCGTCCTACAAGTCGCAGACCGATGGCAAGACCAAGAACGTGGGCCCGGTTGACGGCGGGTGGCCGCTCAAAGCGAGCATCGCGGTGACCACCAAGAAGGGCAACGGCTTCGCTGCCGCAGCCCAGGCAGGACTGAACTCGCTCATCAAGGATGGTACGTATGGGAAAATCCTTGACCGCTGGGGTCTTTCGGCGGAAGGTATCCGGAAGTCTGAACTGAACCCGCCGGGCTTGCCGAAGAGTTAGCGCTAGGTTGTAGCATCGACTGCTCCGTAACTGTCGTATTGGGGGTCGAAAACGACAGTTACGGAGCAGTCGATAGCCCAGGGTGTAACTTTCGACGTATCCGGAAGCGCTGCACTCCGGTCAAGCGAAAGGGAGTTCCATGGGCCAGCGCCTTGCCATCCTCGACGACTACCAAGCCGTCGCCTACGACTATGCGCCGTGGGCCGAGCTCGCCGGAGACGGCGTCGAGGTCACCGTCTTCAAGGAGCCATTGGCGGACGCCGTGGACGTCCTCCGCGACTTCGACATCATCATGGCCATGCGGGAACGCACAGCTTTCGACGCCGGGATCCTCCGGCAACTGCCGAAGCTGAAGCTCCTGGTCACCACCGGGATGGCCAACGCAGCAATCGACCTGCGCGCAGCCAAGGAGCAGGGCATCACTGTCTGTGGGACAGGCGGCTCACCCGCAGCTGCGCCCGAGCTGACGTGGGCCCTGCTCCTGGCTTTCGCACGGAAGGTGCCGTTCGAGGACCGCGGGCTCCGCGCTGGAAAATGGCAATCTACTGTTGGTTTCGAGTTGTCCGGGAAGACCTTAGGGGTGCTGGGACTGGGCAACATCGGGAGCCAAATCGCCGGCTTTGGCAAGGCGTTCGGCATGGAGGTGATTGCTTGGAGTCCGAACCTCACGGATGCGACTGCCGCCGCGGCCGGCGCCAGGAAGGTCAGCAAGGAGGCACTCTTCCGGGAGTCCGACGTCGTTAGTGTCCACGTGCGGTTATCGGAACGGTCCCGGGGGCTCGTTGGGGAGGACGAACTGCGGCTCCTCGGCCCGGACGGCGTCCTGGTGAACACAGCCCGCGGACCGATCGTAGACGGGGCTGCGCTCCTCCGCGGCCTCAACGAGGGCTGGCTCGGCGGCGCGGCCCTGGACGTGTACGACGTCGAGCCCCTCCCGGCGGACCACCCCCTCCTCACGGCGCCGCGCACCGTGCTGACGCCGCACCTGGGGTACGTCACGTCGCAAAGCTACGCCCGCTTCTATGGCGAGGCGTTCGAGGACGTGCGCGCGTGGGTGCGGGGGAATCCGGTGCGGGTGCTCACTTCTTGACGCGTCGATTGCTCCATAACTGCCGTTATCGCCGTTCAAAACGGCAGTTATGGAGCAATCGATGGGGTTGAATAGTCCAGTGCCTGCTGAATTCTCGCTCCGTCCCGCCCTGCCCACCGATGCCGGCTGGATCGCGGAATTGCGCGCCGTCGTCATGCGTCCTGACTTGGAGCGGCTCGGGCGTTGGGATCCGGTCCGGGTCCGAGAGCGCTTCTTGAATGCGTTCCAGCCGGATCACACCTTCGTCATTGCCATGGAAGGACGAGCTACCGGTGTCATCGCTGTCCGCCCGGAACCCGATGCGCTGTGGATCGAGCACTTCTACATCAACCCTGGATTCCAGGGGCAAGGTCTTGGGGCCGGCGTGCTCCACCGGGTCATGGGCGAGTCCAAGGACCACCGACCGTTCCGGCTCAACGTGCTCCAGGGCAGCCCGGCCCGACGCCTCTACGAACGCCACGGCTTTGTCCTGGAGACCGAGGATCCGGTAGACGTGTTCATGGTCGCAGCCTGATCTAGCGAACGCGGTCGTCTACGGCCCGCCACGATCGGCGGCACTCCTGAGTCCGCCGACGCAATGCCAACCCCCGTTCAACTGCGAGCAGCAGCCCAAGCGGTCAATAGGTGCTCTGTTGTCCTGCAAACCGGGCTATCACAGTCGCATCCGGTTTATGGAAGGTTCGCCAGTCCGAGCAAACGTCGACCCACCGCGCGGGCTGGCCATCCTCCGGCAGGAGCTCGGTCGAGGGTTCGGCGATCGTCCAGTACGACAGGTTCAGTGTCGCTGACCAGTCCGACCGGTATGAGCGGACAGCCGCGAACGCCGGGCGGTCGGCCATAAGAAGTTCAATGCCTGTCTCTTCGGCAAGTTCGCGAATTGCACCCTCGCGCGGTGTCTCCCCTGGTTCCACTCGCCCGCCGGGAGGCACGAGGCCGCGCCAGCGATGCTGAACCACGAGTAGGCGTTGGAAGTCCGGCGAGAACACCCACACATCGGCTGCGAGCGGGCGCGGATCCGGGAGCCATTCCGACCGGAACCAGGTCAGGAGTCCTTCTTCTGCCACGTGCGCAATGGACACATCATGGATGGCCGCTTCAATGCCGAGTTTGTCGTGCACTGTTAACCGATCAGTGTCCCACTCAGTGAGATCGCGGCGCGCCGGACACGTTCCAAGCGCCCGCAGAAGCCTGCCGGCACTTGAACTGGCAATTCGTTGATCGGGAACCAGCGGATGTCCTCGCTTTCATCACTCACGGAGAGCTCCACATCCGGGGCGGTGGCCGCAGCGAACCCCACATCCCAATGGGCGGAACATGAGAATCCCCCATGCAGATCGTGCCGGTCAAGATCCACGATCGCGGGAGAAAGCAGGACAAGGTCGCCAATTCCGGACTCCTCGCGGGCCTCCCTCTGTGCTGCTGCCGCCACCGATGCATCCTCCGACTCGATGTGACCGCCGAACTGCACCCAGAACTGCCCCTTGCGATGGAAACACAGGAGAACACGATCGAATTCAGGCGAAAACACGAAGCAGGACCCGGTGACATGCTCCAGTCCGCCATTTCGACGCAATGCGGCGTCCCCCACTAAGTTCACGAACCGCAGATATGCGTCTCGCGATACCGATTCAGGAAGTTCTCTGAGGCTGGTGAGCAGATTGGCAAGAGGCATCCTGCCATCTTGCCGCACAGGGCAACGAACAACTCAATGCCACGACGAAGTGTGTGAATCGCAGCGATAAATGTCACTCTTGGTGCCCGTTAGCCGATCGTCAACCGGACAGGTTCAGGCAGGATTCTTGAGCGAATACAGTTTGATAGTGAATTTCCACGCACTCAAGCGCTTCATCGACCTTGCGTCCGCTCCTGCCGATGCACAGCCTGTCATCCAGGTTGAAGATACAGAACAGCGACTACGAATCTGGGGTCGCCCGCATCGGGAAGGAGCAGTGGCGAATCCGCACCGCCCGGATCACATCGACGAAGCCGGGCGCCTTCGTCGCGGTCTGGAAGCGCGGCGACGGCGGATCGACCAGGCCCTTCACGGCTGACGAGTCGATGTCTGGACTGCTCGTCTTCGTAGAGGAACAGGAACGGTTCGGAGTCTTCCAATTCACCAAGGCGCACCTGATCTCGCTCGGATTCGTCAGCTCCGACCTTCACCCCGGCAAGCGCGATTTCCGCGTCGATCCCGAATGGTGCACCGACCTGAATCCCCAAGCGTCACGCACTCAGCGCGCGCAGGGGCCTGCGTTCGTCGAGCTTCCTCCGAGTGTCGCGTCGCCGTCGCCAGCGCTCTCGAATGGATTCGGACCAACGTGACCGCCGACACTCCTGAAGTCATCGTCGTGACCCAAGAAGCCAACACTCCATCCGGAGGCTCCTTGAAGCACTCGGCGCAAGACAGACCGGAAGCATGATCGAGTTCGGCGCCCCACAGGCCGTCTACACCTTCGCGTCGATAGCGTGAAGTTGTCACGGTAAGAGATCCTTTGCTGGGCACTGTGCCGCTGTTGGCCTCTTTCCGGCTGAGGGTCTGGCCCAACAAGGGTCCGTTAGCCGAACCTCTTGCGGGACGTTTAGCGCGCGAGCGAGCGCTCAAAGTGGTTTACCACGAACGCTCAAAACGGTGGAGTAATCGCGCTCAAAATGGTAGCTTGGAAACGCTCACAATGGTGTACTAGTCAAGAAGCGCTGGAGAATCATCACAATGGACGGATACAAGAGACGGATCATCGATGACTCAATCGACGAGCTCTTCCCTTCGTTCGCTGCAATCTCCATCGATGGTGCTCGCGCAATCGGGAAGACCTCCACTGGGAGGCAGCGAGCGAACACAATTCTCGACTTGGACCTCCCTGAAATACGGCAGTTGATCCAAGCGGATCCCAAGTACTTGAGCAGAGTAGACACCCCAGTCCTTATCGATGAATGGCAACGTGTCCCCGAGGTCTGGGACCGTGTCCGCCGCCTCGTCGACGGCGACTCGACCGGCGAACGGTTCATCTTGGCCGGCAGCGCCGCACCCGTTGGCGCCCGCCTCCACTCCGGCGCCGGCCGTATCATCAGATTCCGGATGCGACCTCTCTCCATCGCGGAACGCAACTTGGCAACGCCCACCGTCCGCGTCGGCGATCTGCTCAGCGTAGACACCCCGGACATCCACGGTTCCAGTGACGTTGAACTGCGCGACTATGTCCGCGAAATCGTTGCCTCGGGATTCCCGCAGCCCCGGCAGATGAGCGATCGTGCCCGCGGAGTTTGGCTGGATGACTACATCGAGCGAGTCATCACTCACGACTTCACCGAACAGGGACACCGCATCCGCCGGCCTGAACTGCTGCGAGGTTGGTTGCGGGGTTACGCCTCGGCGACCGCATCCGCATCCACGTTCGCGAAGATCGGTGCCAGTCTCGACCCAGGTGAACCAACAGGACCGACGAAGAAGACGTCGATCGCCTACCGTGACGTCCTCAGCAGCCTCTACCTGCTCGACCAAGTCGACGCCTGGTCGCCCGGTCAGAAGATCCTGTCACGAGCTTCCCTCGCGCCGAAGCACTTTCTCGCCGATCCGGCACTCTCCGCGCGCCTGCTCAACCTCAACGAGGTCAAACTGATGTCCGCCGCCCAACCCGCGACCAACAACGGGGACCGAACCCGCCTCGGCGATTTCTTCGAAGCACTCGTCGCCCTCAGCCTCCAGACCTATGCGGAGGCAAACAACGCGCAGGTATCTCACTTCCGCGACCATGATGGAAGGCACGAGATTGACTTCATCATCCACCGAGGACACGCGGAAGCTGTGGGTGTTGAAGTGAAGCTAAAATCCGCTATCACTGACCACGACGTTCGCCACCTGCTCTGGCTGAAGGAGTCGCTCCCCGACCAAGTCGTCGATCTCGTCGTCATCAACACGGGCGCCCACGCATATCGTCGACAGGATGGCGTGGCGGTCATCCCGCTCGCGTTGCTCACCGCCTGAGTGACGGTCTGCGGGCACGGAAAACCGTGAAACCGCTCGCGTCAGTCGGTGCTCGAGGTGTGACGCCCGCAAGCGGAACCCTCAGCGGACGGTAGCTGCCCCCGGACGAGAAGCCCGTCCCGGACAGGTCCTGGGATGTAGGCTCCGAACATGTCAAGGCGGACCTTCTTCAGGAGCGATTTCCCGCGCGTCTGGCGTGTTTAAGGACAAGCATGAGAAGGAACTTCATACTTTCGTGGTCTCAAGCGGTGAGGTTCCTGGTCATTCCAGGGACAATCATTTTCCGGCCGGAGTTCGATCCCTGGCGCACTGCCGCAGGTGGGCTAATCGTCGTTCTCGTAGCTGTTGGAATAGGAGTAAAGCTGCATTATGAGCGGAGCGACAGGACGACTAAGACATCGCAAGATGAACAATTGGGCGCGGGAGAGGGCGTCCGTTAGCCGATCCTTCAGCGGGCAGTTGCATGAAACACTCCCTATGAACGCCGCTAATCCTGAGATCCCTTGCGGCGGAGAAGGGGGCCCGTGAACTCTTTTACCGCCAGCGGGCAATACATAGTGTGAGCACAGACAACGACATCATCAGGCGGTCACGTGACAGCCCCGCAGCTTTCGGGGAGCTGTACGACCGGCACGCCTCAAGCATTTATAGATATGCGGCGAGACGACTTGCAGCTGCTCCGCGAAATGCGTAACGACATCGGCACCCCGCCACAAGCAACGTTGGCGCGCGGCCGCAACAAAGTCATGGCCAGAATCGGCCCGGCATCCAGCTCCCCGGCAGCGGCCACACACACCACGGCAGCCGCCAGGCCGATCCGCCTTAAGCGCCGCATTCTCCTCGTTTCTGCCGCTGCGGCCCTACTCGTCGGCGGACTGGTGGTCGCGGATGTAGTCAAGCCCACGGGTCCAGGCGCTACCGCCCAGGCGGCCGAGGTTCTGAACAACGCGGCGGCAGCAACCATCCAGACAGCTGACCCCGTAGTAAACCCCGGACAGTACCTGAAGATTCAAAGCACCAACCTATGGGCCTCGGCGGCAGTGGACGAAAACCGAAAAGAGTATCAGTGGCTGGATACGGAGAAGCAGACGATGTACATCCCGGCCGACAGGAACCAGGAATGGGTATGGGAACGCTCAGGCCGGATTCCGACGACATTTTTTGACGACGTGTCAAAGGAATATGTAGAGCGCACCCAAGCCGCCGGGCCGGAAGCATACGTCTTGCGCGGGGCGAAGGGAGCCTTCTACGGGCCAGGAAGCGAATCCACATTCCCTTCCCTCAGCTACCTGGACTCCCTGTCGCGAGAACCACGTGCGCTTCTGGATGAAATCTATAAAAAACCTCAGGAAAGGGTCAGTCGGTTGACGGTGAGGCCCTGGTATTCATCGCCGATCTCCTCGGCACCGGGGTCGTTCCTGGCGACCTCCGCGCCACGTTGTACAAGGCCGCGGCGCTGATCCCAGGAGTGACGGTGACCGATGAACAAGCAACACTCGACGGCCGGAAGGGAGTAGCCATCGGCCGCGTAGAAGATTTCTCGCATTTCCGTCAAGACATCATCATCGACCCCCAAAACGGGCTTCCCATTGGGGAACGGCAAGTCCTCACCGAACCACGAGGAACGATGCCCGCCGGAACAGCGACCGCATGGACAACGGTAGAAACCACGGTTTCAAACACCGCCGCCTAGTCCACTAAAGATGCCCGCCTCCGTCGCACAAAGGTGACGGAGGCGGGCATTCCTGAGTGCAGTGAAGGATCCCTCAGCGGGACATGCGCGCCGCGTCCATGGCGTCAAGCGGTATCGGTGCCTGCTAGCCGTCTCAGTTCTCGGAGGAAAACGGCGTGGTCCTGCCCAGAAGTTGGTGTCATGTTTGGCGGCAGTTCGGTCATGAAGTCGTAGTGCCCGACGTTCTCATGGACTCGAATGCTCACTGTCCCGGGTGCCGTCCGAAGCAGTGCTGCTGTATCCGCGGGGGTGACCACATCATTCTCTCCTGCATGCACGACGATCGGGACGTCGACTCGGCGCAGCGCGCCTGGCGCTTGGAACCAACCGACCGGCGGTGCGAACAAGACAAGACGCGTCACCCGTTGCACAGCAGGAACCGGGATCGGCTGCCCGTCGCGGCCCCATGGTTGCGCGCCGGCGAGACATAAGGCCGCCCAGCCCCCCACTGAGTGACCAGACGCAACGACAGGCAAATCAGCGTCATGGTAATCGGCGAGGGCTGATACCAGGCTTTCCACTCGACTCTGCAGTTGCTCTGTCGTAACCACACGAGGATCGAAGCGCTCGTTCATCGGTGCAATAACCACGAGTCCCGCGTCAACGAATCCGTCAAGCAAATCTCTGTAACGTCGCGGGTCGCCTCCGGCGCCGGCACCGAAGAGGACGATGCCGCGAGGCGCACTCGGGGGTTCAAGAGTCAGCACCTCAGGAGTCTATCTGCACAAGATTGTGACCGTTAACCCGTAATGGCGCCTAAATGGCAGCTTGAAATGGCGGTTTGCCGTTCCGTTTACGGAACGTCTACCGGGAATCTGAGTTGGCGCGGCGAGAGCGCGGTGGCGTGAGATCGGTCACAGCTTGGCGAGGTCGTAGCATGGCCGCGAGCTGGTTCGGCGGGCACTGGCCGAATGCGTCAACTGATTGCGCGCAACCCGTCTGCTTCGGCGTGCAGAGCGTGGATCGCAGCACTTGCACCGGCTGTGGGCTCGGTCCGGGTGACGGCTACGGTGCTGCGGCCGAGCCATCCGGGATCATCGACTCCGACGACCGCCACCCCGACTGGCACCGCAGCAGCGGCCAGCTCGGGCAGCACGCAGATACCCAAGCCTGCGGCGACCAGGCCGAACCGGGTGGGCCACTCGCGCGCCGCATAAGCCACGTGCGGGTTGCGGAGGGTGGGCCAGGCCTCGAACTGAGGTTCGCCGGCGGCGCCGACACCGACAATCCAGGATTCCGCGCTCAGCTCACCGACCGGGACTCGCGCTCGACGGGCGAAGCGGTGGGTCGCCGGCACGGCCAGGCAGAGGTCGCCCTTCACCAGGACTTCGTGGCGCAGCCCGTTCAGGTCGTAGGGCTGCAGACCGGACCCGACGCCGATGACGGCCACGTCGATACGTCCGGCGCGCAGCCGTCGCAGCTGGGTCGGGCTCGAGCCCTCCTTCAGGACCACGACAAGCCCCGGATGGTCGGTCCGCAGGCGGGCAATGGCCCGCGGAACGAGAACGGCCGCGGCGGTCGGAAAGGCCCCGACGGTGATGAGGCCGGCGAGTCGGTCACGCAGGCCGGCCAACTCGTCCTCGGCCGCCTCGACCCCGGCCAGAATGCCGACCGCGTGCCGCGCCAGCACGAATCCGGCCGGGGTCAGGCTCACCCCGCGGGCCTCCCGCTGGAACAGTGGGGTCCCCACGGCGGCTTCCATGGCGGTCGCCTGCCGCGACACCGCCGACTGTGTGTAACCGAGGGATTCGGCTGCGGCCGTGAACGACCCGAGCGCAGCGACCTCGCCGATCAGCCGCAATCCGATCAAGGTCACTTCAGCCATGCCTCCATGCTACCCATGCGCTCAGCTCATGGCTGCGATGCGGAATCGTCGCTTGTGGTATGCCTCCCGCCGGCGCACTGTAGGGGGTGTCGCCGGAGCATGTAGCACCGGTGCGACGAGAGGACATCATGGCGAGGACTTGGTTCATTACTGGCACATCACGCGGCTTCGGTCGGGAGTGGGCCGAGGCCGCGCTCGAGCGAGGCGACAGCGTCGCGGCGACCGCCCGCATCCTCGACCAGCTCGCACCGCTGGTCAGCCGCTACGGGGATCAGGTGCTACCGATCCGGCTCGACGTTACCGACCGCGCTGCGGTCTTCGCGGCGGTTCGCCGAGCCGCGGATCGGTTCGGCTCGCTCGACATCGTCGTGAATAACGCTGGATACGGGCATTTCGGCATGGTTGAGGAACTAACCGAGAGCGACATCCGCGACCAGCTGGAGACAAACTTCTTCGGTGCCCTCTGGGTCACCCAAGCGGCACTGCCGATCATGCGGGCCCAGCGCTCCGGCCACATCCTGCAGGTCACCAGTGAGGGCGGCGTCCGCGCGTTCCCCGGAATCGGCGCGTACCACGCATCGAAATGGGCCCTGGAAGGCCTCTCCCAATCACTCGCCCAGGAGGTGGAAGCATTCGGAATCCACGTCACCAATGTCGAACCGGGCCCTTACGCCACGGACTGGCTGACCGGCGGATCGCGTGCCAGCGAACAGAACCCGGACTACCAAGTGATCCGAAACCGCCTTGACACTGGATGGGAAACCGGCGACCCCGTCGCGACCCGAGCCGCCATCCTCGCCGTCGTCGACGCCGAACAACCACCCCTACGCGTCTTCTTCGGCCGCTCATTCGAAGCAGTGACGCAGGAATACCATCAGCGGCTGGACACCTGGCGCGACTGGCAGCCGGTAGCACTGGCCGCGTTCGGGAACACCTGAGCGTCCGATAAACATCGGCTAGCGGACAGCCAGGGCGCATCGCTACTGGAGCTGATCGGTCCGCCTTGGTAGCTTTCAAGGCATGGCTATCAAACTTGAGAATGTCGGTATCGCCGTTCGCGATCTCGAAGCAGCAATCGCCTTTTTCACCGATCTCGGTCTGACGGTCATCGGCCGTGACACAGTCAGCGGGGAGTGGACCGATACTGCTGTCGGACTTGATGGTAACCACGCGAACATTGCGATGCTCCAGACCCCAGACGGACATGGTCGACTTGAACTCTTCGAATACATCCACCCCAAAGCGATCGAGTCGAGCCCGACTCGTCCCAACGACATCGGCATGCACCGCGTGGCCTTCTCGGTAGACGACATCGACAAGGCCCTTGAGGTAGCTGCGAAGCATGGATGCCATCCGCTACGCGGGGTGGCGACCTATAAGGACGTCTACAAGCTCACGTACCTTCGCGGCCCAAGCGGAATCCTCGTGATGCTCGCCGAGGAACTGAAGAAAGACTGACACCTACCTCGGCCCAATTGGCCCGTATTACAGAAGGACTGTCCGGTATAGGATCCTTTACCGGACAGTCGATCGCTGGACGCCATGAATCAGGGAGCCGTCCAAGCAGGTGTACCTCTTGGGTATCCCGGGCGCTCCCGCGATCTCAAGTCAAACGAAGTGAGTTCAACGGGATCTCTGACAGCTCTGCGTCGCGCCCTTTGCCGCCGATGAACTCAGCATCCTTGCGCGGGCGATCAGCGAGCCGCTTTCAATCGTGTGCCAGTCAGCATCAGCTGGCAACGCCGACTGTACCGCGGCTTCCCTTCGACGCCCGGTCGACGAGCCCGAGCCAGACTCTGCCTGTGCTGCCTTCTCAGCAGCTAGGGGTTGAGCACGTTGCCCTGCTCCCTATCACGCTTCCCGCGGCGGAACCCATAAAGTCTCGCCGCAATAAGAAAACCACCGGACCACAGGAGGACCGATACCAGTATCGCCATGTTGATCAGTGCGCCTGCGTCCGCCAAAATAGCAAGCACCGTCCAAACCATTCCGCCCACGGACCCGGCAAACAGCACCCCGGACCAAAGAGCCATACGCTGCCTCCGACCACTCTCAATTCCGTGCTGGTTGGAGTCCGGCCGTTCTTCCCTGAAAAGCTGCCCGATGAACACGGCAGCGAATGCCGGGTAATACGCGAATGATAGTTGCGGCTCGAAGACTATGGTTGCAACCCCAAAGAGGGCAAAGACGCCAACAAAGAAGTACCTCCAGCGTGGAGTGTGTCGCACCCACTTCACGCCGAAGTCCTGTCCCTTTAGCAGCACCACTGCCATCGCAAAAACTGACGACGCCATCACCAGTCCGATGACGGTCCAAGTGGCTGCATCACCGCCGGACTTCGGCAAAGCCATCAGCATGACCACACTGAGCAGTGACATCAGCCCCATCACGACTGCGCACATGGATCGGAAACGCGTCTCCCCCTGTGTGTTCATGCGTCATAGTGAACTCGAACCGCTCGAACTGTCAACGATTCCCGTTTGGGAAACGTCTACCGGCGGAGTCCAAGCTTATTTGAGCTTTTTGATTCGGTCAGTCATCGCAAGAACAAAAGCAACCGCGATCAGTGCCGTCACAGCAGTTGTTGCAACTGTCGGCCAACCAAGCGCTTTGCCAAGGAACGTTCCGGCAAGCGAAATAGCAATAAAGATGAAGCCTGTGACCACAATGAGCCTCAGCCGGCGTTTCCTCACATCAGCCATGCCGAGACACTAACAGTGGACCACGAAGAAAGAGGCGGTCAGGCCAATGCCTGGCCATCCGGCCAACACTATCTGGGCCGTTTGCCACTCGTGAGGCGATGGCTCTGCGGGACATGGATCCATCGGACGAGGTGAACTGAATGGAGTATGGCTCCAAAGGAGCTGGATCCAGGGTCCTGCCAATCTACTTAGGGTTCTGGTTTCAACCACCGATTCCTCGTCCTGAACATAATCCAGATGGCAGCGGCGAAGACCAGGAAGAGCATTCCAATCGGCAGGAGCAGCGCAAGCGCGCCGATGTTGCCAGCCGCTCCGGCTATACCGGCGACGGATCCGACAACGATTCCGACGAGGACCAGCCCAAGGGAGATTCTTTTCCAGGTTTTGGCATCCTTTTCGCTGAGGTCTGACGCCTTGAATTGAGCACTGCTTGCCGGTTCATATAGCTGGGCAACAAACAACCCTACGATGGTCGGGAACAACGGCAGCGCAGCGTTACCGCCCGGCCGTCCTGGGAGGACGAACGTGACCACGAGCATGATGGTTACAGCCACGACGACCCCAATGAGAGTGAAATACTTCCAACGCCGTCGGGTCAGGACCAGCTGGCCACCTTTGATTTTTCCGACCAGAATCGTGGCGGCCCAGAGAAGCAGTAAGGCGCACATGAGGCTTTGGATGAGCCTGAACCACATCTCTGTCTCGGGACGCCAAACCATAAAGAGCGAAGTGACAGCGAGGCAACAACGATTAGAGCGACAGCGATCCGGAGCCTTGCATCAGTCTCCTTGGATGCCATGAGCTAAGTGCATCCGCCGGTTGGCCGCTTGTCAACAAGACCGTTGTGCGGACTGCAAGACTTGGCGCTGTACTGCACGGAGCTGAGCCCGCAGTTTTTCCTGATCCGGACCTGGTTGTATGCGCGTTTTCCATCGGCATCTGCTCGTAGCCGAGGATCCGTAAGAGGAACCCTCAACGGGGCCGCGCACCTAGTATTGCTTGCATGAGGGAATGGGTCCGTCGTCATCCCAAACTGGCAGTGGCGTTGGCACTGGTGCTTGCGTGGGTCGTGGTGATGGCTGTTCTGCTGGCCTTCGGGCGCCCTTTGGTCGAGGTCATCGCCGAGTCTGTATTCTGGGCCATCATCTACGGTGCTCTCTCGGTATTCGAGTTGCGGCGAATTCGTAGGACCAAGGTCCGGCTCGAAGAAAACGGGCAAGTCCGGGCATACCTGCGCTACCCGAACTCACGTCCTGGCTCTCTCGACGGAATTTGGAACATGGGAATCGCGACACCCAGCGCTGGATTAATCCATTTCCAGCCGGCGGTGTATGACACCCTGGAACCGTCTGGGCGGCCCACGACGATCAAGGTTCTTCAGTTTCTTCCTGATCGCCGCCCGATTAGCCGTAAGGAAAGGAAATACGTCACAGGATTCGGAATCCAGGCAATGTCTCTCGTTACTGAGGAGGGAGACGTGGAGATCGCCGCAAGCCCGGAATCACCGGTGAAACTCCTCGACACAGTGGAAGGCCACTAAAGCGGGGCCAAGTCTAATTTCACCGTCTAGCGGCCCCGCATGAGGAACCCTCAACGGCCCATACGGTGAGTCGCAGAGACTTCCCATACCGCCCGTTGGCGACAATAGTGAGGACTCGTAGATGAAACGTTCTCGTTCACCTATTCTGGGGCCATGAATGAGGAGGGCGCGGTTTCACGCAGGCGCAAGATCACCGATTTTCTCGGCCACAGATAGCCCAAGAGTGCGGGCTAGGACAATCGAAAAGACGACCCCTCCTGAGCTGCTGATCAGGGCCATAGGCTTTTCGGCTCTTGTGATTCTCTATACCGTCGTCATCTTGATCGAGCAAGGCAAAGGCTTCGTCTGGTTTCTGCTTGCGGACTTAGGGTTTGCCTGTATCGCAGTTCTCGCCTGGGTCCGGTGGGGCCGATACCGGAACCTCTAGAAACGCTGAAAGCCGAAGGACGGCCGACACCTGATGCCGAAATCAGCAGAAACAGTTCTCCGAACATCGCGCCCCAAACCGCCCCGTAAGCCGATCGGTGAGCGCACAATCGGGTCGGTCTCGATGTTCCTGCGAGATAGTGCTAGCCGAGCATGCCGAGGTATTGAGGGCGGCATTTCATCGCGTGGATGAGTTCTTCGCTCCCGTCGTCCCAGACCAGCACCACGAGTTCCAGTAGCCGACCGTGGGTATCGAAGCCAAGACGGGGGAACCGGCGGGGGTCGTCATCGTCCAAGGGGATCGAGACCAGCGGCCAGGTCGCCGCCTCGATCCCGTCCGCGGAGCTGATCCCGTGCTTGTGCGCGGATCGCCGGACGATCACGCCGCCTGCGACCAAGCGGCCAAGGCAGCCCGGATCGCTTCGGAGCGGTTGAGATGCTCACGCTCGGCCCGGGCCATTACGGCCGCAAGCTCCTCGACCGTCAGCCGCACGGGAACGACCTGCGACGCGTCCGCGCCCCGAGCAGGGCGCCCCATCCGCGACTTCAGCTCCTCAACGTCGTAACCAGTCTCGGCTTCCTCGACCCAATGATCGATCTCGGCCTCCGAGACCTCCCGTCCGTGCATCCTACGTTCCATGAGGACAATCGTATTACGAATGTTCCGCCCTGGCCAGAGGGACTCGACGTTACCCGCAAGGGGATCCTTTACCGGGCAGGTCACCAAGTGGACCAAGACCATCACCGAACAGTCCGTTTGAGGAACCCTGGCTGCAGGCTGTTATGCACTGTCAGCACGGCGGCTGGGTTTTGGCCACACACTGAAACTCATTATGGCCCATGCGATTGGGGTGATCCCGAGCAGTCCGAGTCCCCCGATTATTCGGAACCACTCAATGCCGCTCACGATACTGACTGCTATCAGGATGATCCATGCGAGAAGCAACGCAACGGTCATAGCTATGTATACGGCTCTGCGAGATTCCGGAGACGCGGCGATCCGAGCTCGCCGCAATGGCATCGTGGCGATGACGGGAACTATGAGAACGAAAGTAGCCGCAAGGCTAATGAGGAACAGGCCAAGATCGTTCAAGCTCGAACCTACAAGCAGCTGCAGTGCAACCCGGCAAGGATTCCGAGCAGGCCCAGCGACAGTGATGCTCCCCTACCCGACATTGTGCTCTCCTGTAGCAGCGGTTGTGGGTTCATTCTGTGCCTCTCATGCCTACCCGGCAACCTATTCCAGAACCTCGCTGGACGGTAGCCGAAGCCTCCCCGCCTGCCGGGGTATGCTTCCGTGCGCCGGGTACTACTCACGAAAAACTCCTCGCACACCGCCCGGTCAAACCGCCCGTTAGCCGGTCCCCCGCCGGTCAGCTAGGCACCTTCATGCCTTACCTTCGAGAAAACCGATATGCAGGCACTCTCTGATTCCCGTATGACCCGCCCGATTAAATGCCCGGGGTGCCCTAAACGCTACACGCCACGTCATCTCGTTAGCGCAGAGATACGAGCCCGGCCCGCCGCCTCTGCCAAGGCCACGGCTTTGTCTTGGAAACCCCGGGTCAGGTGGATGTTTCTTCCGTTCTTGATGCATCCGTTCTAGAGTTGCTGTGCCCACACAGTCAGTTGCAGCCGTACCAGTCCGTCATTGCTGTAACCACTGCCCCCCACCGGCCCCCTCGCCTCACAAGTTCGGCCAGGGAACCCTGCCGGCGTGGGCCCAGAACGCCGTCGTAGACGCTCAAAACGGCACTTACTCAGCAATCGATGGAAGTTCAAAGCTGCACCGGAACCAACGACTCCGAACGCGCCGGGGTCGCGAGGCCCAGGTTCTCGCGGAGAGTGGAGCCGACGTATTCCGTGGGGTACACGCCGCGTTCCTGCAGCTCGGGCACCAAATGGTTCACGATGTCATCCAAGCCCGTCGGGATAAGCCATGGCGAGATGTTGAAGCCGTCCACGGCACCCACCCGGGCGTACTCGGCCAAGGTATCGGCCACGGCTGTGTAAGATCCCGTGAACGTCGCGTCCACCCTGGACGTCCGCGAGCTCACGAACTGCCGGATGGACAGCCCTTTCTCCTTGGCCTCGGCGCGCCACTGCTCGGCGAGCTGCCGCGCCTTGGCCCCGTGGAAACCGCTCCCACGCGTCTCGGAGGTCTCCTCCACCACAGGATCGATCTCCGGAAGCGGACCATCGGGATCGTAGGCCGATAGCTCCCGGCCCCAGAACTGTTCGAGATACGCAACTGCCTGCTGCGGCCCGATCTGCAGCCTTCGGACCCATTCCTTCTTTTCGCGGGCTTCCTCGTCGGTTGCCGCGAGGATGAACTCGCTGGCAGGCATGATCTGGACGTCATTGGCTCCCCGTCCAGCTGCCAGGGAGCGCGCGACGATATCGCTGCGGAACTCCACGGCGTCGTCGAACTTCGGGTGTGCCGAGAAAATGACATCCGCTTGGCGGGCGGCGAAGTCGCGGCCCTCGGGGGAGTCGCCGGCTTGGAACAACACAGGCCTGTACTGGGCGCTGCGCGGGAGCCGGGGCGTGAAGTCCACGGAATAGTGCTGCCCCGAGTGGTGCACGCTCCGGACATGCGATGGAACCGCCCAGGAATCCGCAGAAACGGACTGGGAAACCGCCCCGTCCTCCCACGAGTCCCAGATCTTCTTCGCCGTCTCCACGAATGCCTCGGCATGGACGTAGCGATCGGCGTGGTCCAGGTAGCCGTCCCGCCGGAAGTTCGCCCCGGTCCAGGCATTGTCAGTGGTCACGACGTTCCACGCCGCGCGGCCGCCGGAGAGCAAGTCGAGCGAGGCGAGCCGGTGCGCGAGGTCGGCGGGATCGTTGTACGTCGTGTTCTGCGTTGCCACGAGCCCGATGTTGGACGTCACCGACGCGAGCGCCGCCAGCATGGTCTGCGCGTCCGGCCTGCCCGCCACATCCAAGGCATGCGGACGGCCGAGGTGTTCCCGCAAGCGCAGGCCCTCCCCCAAGAAGAAGGCCGCGAACAGCCCGCGCTCGGCTGTCTGGGCGATCCTCCGGAACGACTCAAAATCGGTCTGCGAACCGGATTCGGGCGCCTTCCAGATGGTGCCGGAATTGACGCCCTGGAAGAAGATCCCGAACTGGATCTTCCCGCTCGGCTGGAATTTAGCACGGTTGTGCTGCGTCATGTTCTCTCCTCAGTTTTCCGAGCCAACGACGGCGGCGCCCGCCGAAGCGCCCAAGCCCGCCGCCGCGGCGCCAACATCCGCGTACCGGCTCAGCGGCCGTTCAAGACCCAGCAATTCCCGGAACGTGCCGCCCGGGGCAACAGGCTTTAGCACCCCGCGGCGCCGGAGCTCGGGCAGCACCAGCTGCGCCAACTCCTCGAGCTCCACGTCCAGCACGGCCGGATGCAGCCTTACGCCGTCGGCCACCGCAAGCAGCCCCGCAAGGAAGTCCGCCAATTCCGCTGCCGTGCCGACGAAACGCGCACGGGAACTGGACCACGGAGTAAACGAGTCCAGTTCTGCGAGCCGCGCGGAGGCGCTTTGCCCGCGCGAGTCAAGAACGACGTCGAGCTCTGCCACTACCGCCGGGCCGCCCCCAACAACGGCGCCGCCCTTAACAACAGATCGACGCACATCCGCAACCTCTGTGGCAAGAAGTGAAGTCGTCGGAGCGGACACCAACGCGATATCGACGTCCGAAGGAAGCAAATCAGCCTGCGCAACCACGGGCAACTGCCCCTGCATCGGGCGCGGAATGATCGAGGGTCCTTTCACGGAATACCCGGCTCCTGAGAAATCCGCTGGCGTCTCGAAGTCGACGTAGTGCAGTTTGTCGACGTCGAGGTAACGCCCGGTGGGGACGTCGCGGATCACGGCACCGTCCTCCCAGGAATCCCAGAGCCGCCGGCTCACTTCCACCGACGCCGCGGCCTCCTGCGCCAGCGCGGCACCTTCAACAAAAGAGCGCCCGACGGCGGCGGCCTCCTCTGCGGAGCCGCTCGCCGCGACGAGCCAACCGGCCCGTCCGCCAGAAACGTAGTCCAGGCTGGCCAGCTGCGTGGAGATGTGGAAGGGCTCGGTGTAGACCGTGTCGACTTCGGGAACCAGCACAATGGAACTTGTCACCGGCCCGGCGAAAGCGGCCCGCTGCAGGGCGTTCAGACGGCCGGCAATATCAGGCCCGCCAGCGTCCGAACTGCCAGCCACCGGCCCATCGGCGAACGTCGCCACATGAAACCCCGCCGACTCCGCCGACAACACCGTGCTCCGGATCCGCGCACCGTTCAGCAACTCATCCGGGGCATGCCGTGCCTTGCGCCAGGCTGCTGGGTGGGCGCCGTCGCCGTCGAGCTCCAAGGCCAAGAATCCGGGCCGGCCTGGACGAGGGTTGCCGCTCATTGCTGTTCCTGCCTTTCGTAAGGGATCTGTTCGCCGGCTTCGATGGCCACGCTCAACCGGTTCTCGGCAGGCGGCAGCGGGCAGGTGGCAAGGTCCGTATAGGCGCACGGCAGGTTGACCGCACGGTTGAAATCGAGCACCACGGATCCGTCCGCAGCCGGGGTCAGGGTGAGCGAACGATTGGCCGCGTAGGTGGTCTTGCCGGAAGTCGCGTCCGTGAACAACACCGAGAGCGTGCCCGGAGCATGTCCATTGAAGGCCGTCAGTACCAGGTCCTGGCCCGCGAGCCTGAAATGGAGCTCGCCGGGCGCCTCGTAGACATGCTGGATGCCCTCGACGGCGGCGCCCACGGTGGTGGGTCGGGGCACCTCGAACGGCACGAACGTACCGTTCACGGCGAACGAAGCATCCGGCGCGTATGCCGGGGTGCCGCGGTATTCGTTGAGCAGCGGGTTCCCGGGGTCCCGCGGCCGGACGATGTACTCGCCGCCGCGCTTGGCGAGTTCGACGACGGCGTCCCCCGTCTTGAGGTTGAGGCCGTCCCGTTCCGGGATGGGGCCGAAGGTGACGGTGGCCCCTGCGGCGTCGGGGTTGAGTTCGTGGCCGTCCCGCAGCAGGCTTTCGCCCGCCCCCAAAACCACGGTGACGATGTCGTTCTCCACGCTCCAGGTACCGGGCACCCCGTCCAGTGGAGCAGCTGCGCCGCCAGGCCGATACGAATGCCCGAGCCAGTGCAGATGGGTGACGGCGAGGAACCCATGCGGATCGGCACGGTGGCGCTCGTGCGCGGCGTGCCATTCCTGCCATTCGGCGGTGAACGCCGCGGTGGTGGGCGTAGCCGTTTCAGTGGGCGTGGGCATTGCTTCTCCTGTGGTTGGCGTGATCTGTGGCGACGGTTCCCGCGGCGTCAAGCGAGGTGGCTCCGGCGAATTCCGGACGACCACCGAAGGGATCCGCTGGCTCCCACAGCGTGGTGGGCGCGGCTGCGCGGACAGCCGGGATGACTTCGAGCGCGAACCGCTCGAGGATCTCCAGTTGCAGCTCGAAAGGCAGCGTGGTGGGCAAGGAAATGGACTGCAGATCGTGACCGTAGAGCGCGTGGTAGCTCAGGATCTTGTCGATGACCTGTTCCGGGCTGCCAACCAGTGCAGGCCCATCAGCCACGGCGTGGTCGATGTCCCGGAACGGCGAATTGTTGCCCGGCACATTGCGTCCAATCGTCAACGCCTCGTAGACCGGCCCGAACTGGCGCTTGGCTTCCTGGGTGGTGTCCGCGATGAAAACTCCGCCGGCGCCGGAACCAGAACCGAGGTACTGGTGGCGGGGATCGTGACCGTGGCGTTGGTATTCCTCGCGATAGTGGTCGATCAGGATCTTGTAGTTTTCGCGAGGCTGGATGGCGTTGGCGGTGAACAGCGGATCGCCCCACTGTGCGGCGAGCGCCGCCGAGCTCAGGGTTGTAGCCGAGCCGTGCCAAATCCGGGGCGAACCCGCAAACGGTCGCGGCGTCGTCGTCGTTACTTCGGTCAAGGCGGGCCGGAAACGGCCGGACCACGTGACGTTCTCCTCACGCCACAGCCGCCGCAACAGTCCATATTTTTCGGCAAGCAGCTCCCACTGATCATCCAGCGAAAGCCCAAACAAGGGGTACTGCAGCACTTCGTTGCCCTTGCCGATCACGAGTTCCAGGCGGCCCCGGCTCAATTGGTCGATCGTGGCGTAGTCTTCGGCCACCCGCACGGGATCCAGCACGGACAAAACGGTGACGCCGGTCTGGAGCCTGATGCGGCTGGTGACGGCCGCGATCGCGGCGAGGACCGTCGTCGGGGACGAAGAGATAAACTCTCCGGCGTGCCGCTCCCCCACCGCGAAACTGTCAAAACCCAGCTCCTCGGCCCTGCGGGCAGTCTCCACCACCTGGTTGAGCCGCTCCGCCGCCGAGACGATTTCCCCGGTTACCGGGTTCTTCACGTGCGGGATGATATCGAGTACCTGGAACTTCACTGTGTTTTCCCTGTCTGGGCACTCCCGAAGTTGGCCTCCGTAACCGTCTTGGATTCGGGCAGGGCTTCCTCGCTCAGGCCCCAGCGATCCAGGACCTTGCCGTAGGATCCGTCCTTGATGGCCGAATTCAGGGCATCCGTGATGGCCGGAGCCAGGCCGTTGCCTTTGAGGGTGGTAGCCGCGACGAGGGTCTCGGAGGGCCAACCGGCATTGACTTTGCCCACCACTTTCAGGTCGTCCCGGGTGTTTTCCCGGTAGGACACGGACGGGTAGGGCGCGATGTTCAAGTCTGTCCGGCCGGAGGAGAGCGCCAGGATGGTGTCGGCGTCGGAGGAGTAGTACTGCAGGGTTGCCGGGGCCTTGCCGCGGGATTCCAGGTCCTTGTTCCAGGCCAGGAGGATCTTCTCCTGGTTGGTGCCCGAGCCCACCGAGACCTTCAACCCGGAGATGTCGTCTGCGCCCTTGATGTTGGACGTCGACGACTTCTTGGCTTCGAAGCCCATGTATGCGGCGCGGTATGTGGAGAAGTCGAACAGTTTCACCCGGTCCTTGTTGATGCCCACGTTCGAGAACACGGCTTCGAAATCCCCCGACTGCGTCTTGAGCGGCCAGTTCTCCCAGGAGGTGACCTGCACGTCCAGGGCGAGGCCCAGCTTGTCGGCTACAAGTTGTGCGAGGTCCACTTCGACGCCGATCGGGGTCTTGTTGTCCGTCGCGTAGAAGGACAGCGGGATGGATCCCGCCGTGGTGGCCACGGTCAGTTTGCCGTCCTTGCCGATCGCAGCGGGAACCGCGGCTGCCGCGGCGGGGTCCTTCTGCGCCCGGATGCGGTTCTGTTCCGGCGAGGCGTTGTAGACGACGCCGTTGCGAGCTGCACTTGCGGACGGGCTCGCTCCAGCGGCGGACGCGCCGGGGTCGGAGCATCCGGCGAGCGCCGGGAGTACGACGGCAGGCAGCACTGCGAGCGCGAGAAACCTGGTTTTGATGCGTGGCATTTAGGAATTCCTCAGATGTTGAAAGCTGGTTCGATGACCTTGGAGAAAAAGCTGCGCGTCCGGGGTTCGCGGGGATTCGCGAAGATCTCCTGCGGACTGCCTTGCTCCACGATCTGGCCGTCGTCCATGAAGACCACGGTGTCCGCCACATCGCGGGCGAAGCCCATTTCGTGCGTGACGATGATCAACGTGGTGCCCGACGTGGCGAGTTCGCGGATGACGTCCAGGACCTCGTTGACGAGCTCCGGATCCAGCGCCGAGGTGGGTTCGTCGAAGAGCAGGATCTTGGGGTCAAGGGCCAGCGCCCGGGCGATGGCAACACGCTGTTGCTGGCCTCCGGACAACTGCCGTGGATAGGCATCGGCCCGGTCCTTGAGGCCCACGCGGTCCAGGAGCTCCAGCGCACGCTTGCGCGCTTCGCCTTTGTTCCGGTGGAGCGCGACGACGGGCGCTTCGGTCACGTTTTCCAGTGCGGTGAGGTGCGGGAACAGGTTGAAGTTCTGGAATACCATGCCAATGTCCGTGCGCTGCTTGAGGATGTCCCTCTCGCGCAGTTCGTGCAGCTTGTTTCCACGGACCTGGTAGCCCACCAATTGGCCGTCGATGGTGATGTACCCGCCGTCCACCTTTTCCAAGTGGTTGATGGTCCGCAGGAGCGTGGACTTCCCGGAGCCGGAGGGTCCCACGATCACTGCGACTCCGCCGGGCGGCACCGTGAGGGACACACCCTTGAGGACTTCCGTGCCCCCGAAGGACTTGCGGACGTTGATGATTTCCACGTGGCCGCGGGTTGCAGCGGCGGCTGGCGCCGCCGTCGGGCTCTCGCGGGTTGCAGTGGCACTCATCGGGCTTCCTTCGTTCGGTCGAGGTTCACGGGTGCGTGAGTGGCAAAGAACATCCTGGCCTTCTGCAGCGGAGTGAGCGGCAGGTTGCGGACGGCGCCCTTCGAGTAGTGGCGCTCGATGTAGTACTGGAAGACACTCAGGACCGAGGTAATGGCCACGTACCAGAGAGTCGCCACGAGGAGCAGCGGAAGGACCTGTTGGGTGCGGTTGTAGATGACCTGCACGGTGTAGAAGAGCTCGGAATAGGCCAGGACGTAGACGATCGACGTTCCCTTGACCAGCCCGATGATCTCGTTGAAAGCGGTGGGCAGGATGGCCCGCATGGCCTGCGGCAAAACGATCCTCGTGGAGCGTCGCCAGGCCGGAATGCCCAGTGCCGCAGCTGCCTCGAGCTGGCCTTGATCCACCGAGAGGATGCCGCCGCGGATGATCTCCGCCGAGTACGCCGCCTGGTTGAGGGTCAAGCCCAGCACGGCCGCCGCGAATTGGCTGATGAGCGTGGTGGTCTGGACCTCGAAGAAGCGGATATCCGTGAAGGGGATGCCCAAGCTGATTTTCTCGTAGAGGTAGCCCAGGTTGTACCAAAGCAGCATCTGGACCAACAACGGCGTGGAGCGGAAAATCCAGGAGAACGTCCAGGACACCGAGAGCAGCAGCGGCGAGGCCGAGAGCCTCATGAGCGCCAGAATGAAGCCGAGGACAAAGCCGAGCGCGCCGGAGATGGCTGTCAGCTTGAGTGTCTCGACGAGGCCGTTCACCACGGATTGCGCGGTGAACCATTGCGCCACGACACCCCATTCCCAGCGAGGGTTCGTCGCGAGGGACCAGGCTACTGCGACGACGCCAAGAGCGACCAGCACGGTTCCTATCCAGCGCCATGGATGCCGGGCAGGGACCAGTTTGTAGCCGGAGTAGTCGGCTGCGGGCTGGGGTGCGGCACCCTGGGCGGCGGCCGCCGTCGGGCTTTCCGCGACGGCGCTGCGTTCCAAGAAGGCGCCTGGCGCCGGTTCCGGGGCAGATTGCTGTGCGGACTGCGCCACTGTGGTTGCTGCTGAACTCATGCGCCACCTCGCTTCGTATCGCTTGTTTTATCGGATGGCTGCCAATCTAGGGGCGCTCTCGAAGCGGCTGCAAGGCGGATTTTTGCACTTCTTCACGGAGCTTAATGGCGCTTCGCGGGGCTTAATGGCGCTTCGCGCGGCTTCATAGGGAGCCATATGAGTCCGTTCTTTGCGCTTGTTGACGCGCCGTGACGCGTAGTGAACGGCCGTTACCAGCGCCTCGACCAGGGGCCCGCCACGTCCCTAGGCTCGTGTACCACCAGCCACCGCCAACAGGAGTTGACATGCCGCCCTTCGCCCCCACCATCGTGTTCATTGGCGGTGGTCCGCGTTCAGCCGGCATCCTCGAACGGCTCGCAGCCAACAAGCCCGGCCTTTTTGACGGCCCTCTCTCCATCCACGTCGTCGAGCCGTACGAACCCGGTTCCGGGAGGATCTGGCGCTATGACCAGAGCCCGGGACTCCTGCTCAACTCCACGGCAGCGGACGTCACGATGTTCACCGACAGTTCCGTGGCCTGCGATGGTCCCTCCGTCGACGGTCCGGGCCTCGCCGCATGGGCAGCAGGCGTGGTGGACGGTTCCATCCGCGACGTTCCGCAGTTGGAGCCCCATCTCCTCGAGCAGCTCCACGCACTGACGCCGGCCTCGTTTCCAAGCCGCCAACTCCAGAGCAGATACCTCGAGTGGTTCTTCCGCCGGGCTGTCGCGGCATTCGGCCCGGACGTCACGGTGACGGTCCACCGGGACACGGCCACCGCCGTCGAACATCTTGCTCCAGGGCCCGACGGCGGTGCGGAGTACCGCGTGCGGCTCGCCTCCGACGGGGTGCTTCAGGCGGACCTCGTGGTGTACTCCCTGGGCCACACGGACTCCCGGGCCGATCCGGAATCAGCGAGGCTCGCCGATTTCGCCGCCCGCCACGGCGGGTTCCACGCGGCGCCGTCGTACACCACCGACGTCGACTATTCGGCGATCGCACCCGGCCAGGAGGTACTGGTTTCGGGCATGGGGCTGGCGTTCGTGGACCTGCTGGTGCTGTTGTTCGAGGGCCGCGGCGGCCGTTTCGAAGACGGGCCCGACGGCGGCCTGGACTACGTGCCGTCCGGCTCCGAACCGCGACTCTGGGCGGGCTCCCGACGCGGAGTCCCCTACCACTCCAAGATCTCGTCCACCCTGCGCGGCGAGGCCGTCGGCGCACCCCGGTACTTCACCGCGGACGCCGTGGAATCGTTGCTCGGCGCCCACGAGGAGCTGGATTTCCGCACGCAGCTCTGGCCCCTCATTGCCAAGGACGCCGGCCACGCCTACTACCGCGAGCTCTTCACCGGCCATCCGGCACGGGTCCACGGCGGCTGGGAGGAGTTTTCGGCGCGCTTCGATGCCCTGGATTGGTACAGCCGCGAGCGCGAAGACCTCGTGGCCGCGGCCATCCCGGACCCGACCCTCCGGCTCGATCTCGAGGCCCTGGACCAACCGTTCAGCGGCTGCGCCTTCGCAGACCATGACGCCGTGCAAAGATCCGTGGTGGGCTACATCGAACGCGACCTCAAGCTCCGCACGAGCCCGGACCATTCGGAAGCCTTGGCCTTGTTCACGGCCCTGCTCCGCGTCTACATGGAGCTCGGCCGGCTGGTTCCGCAGGAGCGGCTCAATTCGCGCTCCCAACACGCGGTGCACGGGTGGTGGCACGGCTTCTTCAGCTTCGTGGATTCAGGGCCGCCGCCCCACCGGCTGCGCGAAGTCCTCGCTCTACACCGGGCCGGGTTGCTCCAGTTCCTCGGCCCGGGCATGTGGGTGCGTCCGGACGAAGCCAGCGGCCGGTTCGTGGCCGGTTCCTTCCAATCGCCCGTGGTGGTGGACGCTGCGGCGTACATCGAGGCCCGGTTGCCGTCGCCGTCGGTGGCGCGATCGGCCAACCCCGCGCTGGCGGACCTGCACGACGCCGGATGGGGCACCGAACAGTCACTCCTCACCTCAGACGGCCCGCATTCCACCGGTAAGCTGTTGGTCTCGGGTTCGCACGAAGTCCTGGCTCCCGGCGGCGGACGGCAGTCGGGACTTTTCGCCGTCGGACCCTGGACCTCAGGTTGGGGCGCGGGTGCGTTCGCGCGGCCGGGAACCAACGCTGCACCGTTCCGCGAGAATGACGCCTTGGCCCGCCGGCTCCTGGCCGAAATCTCCGCCCCTCACCCACGCACCAGCCACCCAACTGACTCGCAGTTGTTGTCGTTTTGACGCCTCAAAACGACAACAAATGCGACCCAGTTGGGCAAATTCACGAAAGGCATGACATGACAACAACGCCAACCCTGCCGTCGTCGGGCCTTGACGTCCTGACACTGCCCATGCGCGATCCGCGCGTCAAGCCCCTCCTGGACGAACTCGCCGTCGAATACACCACGCGCTATGGCGACCTCTTTGGCAGCGGCGGCGCGGCCGAGGAACTCAACAGGTACCCGGCCGGCGAGTTTGCCGCACCGCACGGTGCCCTGCTCATCCTGCAGGAGAACGGCGAGACCGTGGCAGGCGGGGCATTCCGCCGCTACGACTCCCGCACGGCGGAACTCAAACGGATCTGGACGCATTCGGCCCACCGCCGTCGTGGGCTGGCCAGGGTGGTCCTCGCGGAACTGGAGGCCGAGGCGTCCCGGCGCGGCTACCGACGGATCTACCTCACCACCGGTCCGCGGCAGCCCGAAGCCAAGAACCTGTACCTGGCCACTGGCTACACCCCCCTGTTCGACGTCGACGCGGATCCGGAAGAGATCAAGCACTTGGCGTTCACGAAGGACCTGGTGTCCGCTCAGGCGTGAGCCTAGCCCAAGGCTTGGCGCGCCGCGGCTTCGATCCGGGCCCGGTGATCGGCCCATTCTTCGGTGGTTCGCTGTGACAAATTCAGGTCCCCTGGGCCTTTCCCGGCCGAACCGTCGATAAGCTCACGAAGTATGTCGGCATGCCCCAAGTGCTGGGCTGTCTCGACGCACATGTGCACCAGGATTCGATGGAGCGTCACGTGTCGGCGTTCTTCCGGCCACCACGGCACTTCCCCGGGAGCGTCGAGTACCGGCCGCTGGGCCGGCCAAAGACCTCCCCGAAGTACCCCAGCTCCACGCTGGCCACATGCTTGACCAGTCCCAGGAGGTTGGTGCCGGTGGGGGTCATGGGCCGGCGGATGTCGTACTCGTCGAGTCCGTCAAGCTTGGCGAGGAGCTCGCCGCGACGGGCGCGCAGGTATTTGAGCAGAATCCCCTTGTCATCCATCCGGGCACTATACCGTTGCCGTCGCGAGTGTGTACCGTCTGTGCATGGCGAAACTGATCTACGCAGGGATCATGTCCCTGGACGGCTACACGGCCGATGCCGATGGGAAATTCGATTGGAGCATGCCGGACGAAGAAGTGCACGCCTTCGTCAACGACTTGGAGCGGCCCATCGGCACGTACCTCTATGGCAGGCGAATGTACGAGGTCATGTCCGCATGGGAGGACATGTCCCTTTCCGAGGAGCCGCCGGTCATGCAGGACTACGCGGAGATCTGGCGTGCCGCGGACAAGATCGTGTATTCCACAAGTTTGGAAAGTCCGTCCACCGCAAAGACACGCCTTGAGCGGGAGTTCGACGCCGGAGCCATCCGCGCGCTGAAAGAGTCCTCAGAGCAGAACATGTCAATTGGTGGCACGGTTCTAGCCGCCCAAGCCATCAAGGCCGGACTGGTGGACGAGTTCTGTCTCTTCCTCACGCCGGTCGTCGTCGGAGGCGGCAAACAATTCCTCCCCGACGGCGTGGGCCTGACCCTTGAGCTGTTGGACGAACATCGCTTTGGCAACGGCGTCGTCTACCTCAGGTACGCCAAGCGAGCATAAGCAGTCGGGCAAATTTTTCGGCCAAACTGCGGCCCTGCACCACTAGGCTATGCGCATGGCCAAGAAAACCACAGCTGAAAAAATCGCCACGATCCAGCAGGGATACACCCTCGATGGCGCCACGATCGAGCTAGGGGCCGCCATCGTCGACGGCGAAGTCCACAAAGAAGCGCAAGTCCGGTTGCCGCTGTCCATGATGAACCGGCATGGCTTGGTGGCTGGCGCCACGGGAACCGGTAAAACCGTCACCCTGCACATGATGGCAGAACAGCTGTCCACGGCCGGAGTCCCCGTTTTCTTGGCGGACATCAAGGGAGATCTTTCAGGACTCGCTGCAGCGGCGACGGCCAGCGAAAAACTCATGGCCCGCACCGCGAGCCTCGGCCAAGATTGGTCAGGCAAGGCATTTCCGGTCGAGTTCCTCTCACTGGGCGGGGATGGCAACGGCGTTCCCGTCCGCGCGACCATCACCTCGTTCGGCCCCATTCTGCTCTCCCGCATCATGGAGCTCAACGACACCCAGGAATCCAGCCTGCAGCTGATCTTCCACTTCGCCGACCAGAAAAAGCTGGAACTGATCGACCTCAAAGACCTGCGGGCCGTCATCCAGTTCCTGACCTCGGATCAAGGCAAAGCGGAACTCGAAGACCTCGGCGGACTATCCAAGGCCACAGCCGGAGTCATCCTGCGCGAGCTTGTGAATCTCGAGGCCCAAGGCATGGAGAAGTTCTTTGGCGAGCCGGAATTCGATACCGCGGAACTTCTCCGCACAGCCCCGGACGGCCGCGGTGTGATCAGTTGCCTCGAACTTCCGACGCTCCAGACCAAACCCATGCTGTTCTCAACGTTCCTTATGTGGCTGCTCGCGGACCTCTTCGAAGACTTGCCCGAAGCGGGAGACTTGGACAAGCCCAAGTTGGTGTTCTTCCTCGACGAAGCCCACTTGCTCTTCACCGGCGCATCCAAGGCCTTCCTCGAAGCCATCACCACCACGGTGCGGCTCATCCGGTCCAAAGGCGTCGGGATATTCTTCGTCACCCAGACGCCCAAGGATGTTCCTGCCGCCGTCCTCGGCCAGCTTGCCAACCGGATCCAGCACGCGCTGCGCGCGTTCACCCCGGAGGATGCCAAAGCCCTCAAGGCCACCGTGTCCACGTTCCCGGTAAGCGACTACGACCTCGAGGAAACCCTCACCTCCGCGGGTATCGGCGAAGCGGTCATCACTGTCATGAACGAAAAAGGCGCGCCCACTCCCGTGGCGCTGACGAAGCTGCGTGCCCCGGAATCCGTGATGGGACCCAGCGCGGACGAGCTGATCGGCAGGACCATCGCAGCTTCCCCGCTGCTGCCGAAGTGCGGCACGGCCGTGGACAATATTTCGGCCTACGAGAAACTCAGCGGCAAAGCGACCGCACCCGCCACGGGAGAGGCAGCGCCAGGTCAGCCTCCGGTGCCTGCCTCGCTTGACCCGCATGCCGTGGATGCCGACGCCCGCAGGATCGAGGAAGAGATCCTTGGCCGTCCCAGCAGTCGCCCACTGCCAGGCTCCGCCCCCGTAGAGTGGCCGCCCGCCCCGCCGGCCAATGCACCGGCACCTGCGCCGCAGCAAGACGGGATGATGGGGGATCTCGCAGGCGTCCTGGGCGGTGCGCTCGGCGGCGGAATCAAGAGCATGGCACGCTCACTCGGCACGCAACTCGGCCGGGAATTGCTCCGCGGAGTGTTCGGAACCTCATCGCGTCGGCGCCGCTAAAGCGGAGCTGCTGCCCGCCGTCGGGCCCCTCCCCAAAAGCATGTTCAGTCGTCACGTGAGGGGAAGGATGCGGAGGTATTGCTGAACCGGCGGGTAACGTAAAGGGCGTGCAGTTGAGTCAAGCGTTGGTCAAGACCGCGGCCGGGTGGCTGCTCGGTCTGATGCTTGCCGTGGCCGCTGCGATCGTTTCCATCAACCTGGTCAGCAACTCCATTGCCAGCCCGCAGCAGCAAGTGCGCGATTACCTCTCGGCCCTCCAGAAGGGGCACGGCGGGGAAGCTCTCGGGCTCCTGCACGCGTCCGTGCCCAACGCCAACGCCGCCATGCTGGACGGTACCGCCCTGCAAACGGCGGCGTCGAAGATCACCGATATCAAGCTCGGCAACGCCGAATCCCGTGGCGGCAACCGGGTGACGGTTCCCATGGACTATCAGATCGACGGCAAGGCGCTGCACTCGGACTTCCTGCTTGAACGGACGGGCACCGAGTGGCTGTTCTTCGGCAAGTGGTCCTTCGTGCCGTCATCCTTGCCGACGATCGAGGTCACCGTGGTGAACGCCACCGAGGCGACCCTCAACGGCGTCCCGGTGAACATGCCCAATGGCCGAAACAGCTTTGCCGTGTTTTACCCTGGCCAGTACGAAGCCAGCCTCGCCGGCAAATACTTCTCGGCGCCGACTACCAGCACATCGGTGACCACGGGCGCCCTGCCTCAGGCACCCCTCAACCTTCTGACCAAGCCCACCGACGCCATGATCAAGGTGGTGAGCGACAAGGTCAAGGAATTCCTGGACACCTGCGCCG
Organism: Arthrobacter sp. 2RAF6; assembly: GCF_052115205.1. Taxonomy (NCBI): domain Bacteria; kingdom Bacillati; phylum Actinomycetota; class Actinomycetes; order Micrococcales; family Micrococcaceae; genus Arthrobacter; species Arthrobacter sp. 2RAF6. The sequence goes on from NZ_JBFRGF010000017.1 coordinate 89,439, forward strand.
CTGACGCCACCAAGCAGCAAAAGCTCCAGCCCGACTGCCCGTTCTACCACGTGACCAACAGCCGGGTGGTGGATGGCACCATCAAATGGCAGATCACGGAGTATCCCAAGGTCAGCATCGACCCCTTTAACGGACAGTGGGTGGTGGCGCCCCTCAACGGCAAGGCCAAGGTAACAGCCCGCGAAATCGACCTATTCAGCGGGCTCGTCGGCGACCTGAGCGCCGTTCACGACTTCAGCTTCACCACGCGACTGGACACAGGGGCGGATACCATCACGGTCACCCCGCTGGTGAGCTTCTAGGCGACGCTGTCACGCGGGCCGACGCGGCCCAGCGTCACGCAGCCCCGCCTAGTCCATCCCGCGCAGGTCAAGCACCAGTTCGGAGTCCCCGTCGGCCTGCAGGACCACCGGAATGCCCCAGTCTTGCTGGTAGAGGTGGCACGCGGCGTGATCGGGGATTTCGCCGTCCTCGGTCTCCGGGCCATCACACGCAGCCGCGCGGGCCGTAATGTGGAGAATCCCCTCAGGAACGTCCGCGGACAGCTCGAGCGTCCGCCGCAGCCCCACGGAGGTGCCTCCGCCGGAAAGCAGCAGCTCGGGCGGGGTCGACGAGATCTTCAGCTGCGTCGGGTCGCCCCAGCGGTCGTCGAGCTTCTGGCCGGTCGGGGCCGTGAAGCGCACGGTGAGCTCCAGGTTCCCGGGCGCCACGGGGCTCTTGGGCCGCTGCGTCTGCGATGCTCCCTCGTCCACCTGCTGGGCTTCCTTGGGGATGGGAACCAGGACGAGCTGGTGCTTGTTGGATTCGACTACCACCAGCAGCGGTTCGCCGCCTTCCGGGTAGACCACGACGACGTCGCTCGGCTCGGCGAGCCCCCGTGCCAGAGTGGAAACCGCCTTAGCCGCGGGATCGTAGCGCCGCACGGCACCGTTGTAGGTGTCTGCGATGGCGACGGAGCCATCAGGGAGCACTGTGACACCAAGGGGGTGCTGCAGTCGGGCTTCGGTGGCCTTGCCGTCCCGGAAGCCGAAATCAAACAGGCCCTTACCCACGGCCGACTCAACGGTTACCCCGGTTTCGCCAAGAACCAGGCGGCGCAATGCCGAGGTCTCGGAGTCGGCCACCCAGATGTTGTCTTCCGCATCCACGGCCAGGCCGGAGGGCTGGGCGAACCAGGCTTCCTCGGCGGCTCCGTCAAGCAAACCTTCAAGGCCCGAACCGGCCAGGATGGATACCTCGCCGCTGAGAGGCTCGAAGGCGAAGATCTGGTGCGTGCCGGCCATCGCGATGACGACGCGCTGCAGCTTCTCGCTCCACACCACGTCCCACGGCGAAGACAGGGAGACCCCGGACCCAACACCCAGTACCCCGACGTCGAGGGCGTCGGCCGCGAAGTCAGCCGGACCGGCGTCGTGGTGTTCAGCCCAAACACCGGCACCGCTTTCCGTCACCCGGGCAGGGCCGGCGTCGAGCAGGCGCTGTACGCCGTTGCCGGCAACGGTCTGCACATAACCTGAGCTGAGCGTGACGCCGCGGAGGCGGTGGTTCACGGTGTCCGCGACCACTGCTTCGTACCCGAGCTTCCAGGCGAGCTCCGCCGGGAGCACTGCCACGCCCTGCGGCTCGTTGAATTGGGCAATTTCCGCCGCGCCGTCGAGGTAACCCTTGGTTCCGGAGCCGATGACGCGCTCCACGGTCTCTAGGTCGGGTCGCAGTTCCACCAAACGGTGGTGGCCCGAATCGACCACAAGGTAGTTGCCGTTGTCCAGCTGGGTCGCCTTGCCGGGGAAACGAAGGGTGCCCGACGTCGGCACGGGAGCCACATAGGGGCCGTCACCGCGGTGGAGGGTCCCCTTGGCCTCGTGTTCGGCCACCAGCTCTTCGAGGAGCACCGCAAGGCCGTCTGCGTGGCCCTCACCGGAAAGGTGCGCCACGATGTAGCCCTCGGGATCCACAACCACCAGCGTCGGCCAGGCGCGGGCCGTGTAGGCCTTCCACGTGGCGAGCTCGGGGTCGTCCAGGACGGGGTGGTGGATTTCGTAACGCTCCACGGCGGATGCGAGGGCCACGGGATCGGCTTCGTGTTCGAACTTGGGTGAGTGCACGCCGACCGTCACCAGGACGTCGGAGTATTTCTCCTCGAGCGGGCGCAGCTCATCCAGGACATGCAGGCAGTTGATGCAGCAGAAGGTCCAGAAGTCCAGCAGCACGATCTTGCCACGCAGGGCTTCCAGGTCCAGGGTCTTCCCACCGGTGTTGAGCCAGCCACGGCCCACCAGTTCAGAGGCGCGGACACGCAGTTGGGTGCGTACGGATTCGCTCATCAGCGTCCTTCCAGATTGGTCTTGCTCTCAGGCTGCTTGGAGTCCCGATCGATCAGTTTCGCATCGCGGTCTGCAAGCCGCGCAAACATATCGTTGTAAGCATTAAGGTCGGCGTCGTTATTCCTGTCCGCCGCCCGGTCGGTGCGTTTGGTCTCGCGCTCATCCGAACGCGACCACATGACCGCGACGCCGATCGCCACCAGCAAGGTGGGAACTTCGCCGATTCCCCAGGCCACGGCGCCGCCTGTCTGCTGGTCGAGCAAGGCCGATTGCCCCCAGGTCCGGCCGAGGTTGCCGAAGTAGTCGGCAGCGAGCAGCCCGGTGCCTCCCATGATGGATACGCCGAAGAAGGCGTGGAAGCCCATCGTGGCGAGCAAGAGAAGCAAGCGCATGGGGTATGGCGCACGTCGGGGCAACGGGTCGGTGCCGATCATGGTGAGGACGAAGATGTAGCCGGTCAGCAAGAAGTGCAGGTTCATCAGTTCATGGCCCACGTGCTCACGCATCGCCCAGCCGAACGCGTCCGAGAAGTAGAACAGGACGATCGAACCGGCAAAGTTTGCGGCGGCAAACAACGGGTGCGTCACCACTTGGGAGAACTTCGAGTGCACAAACACCAGGAGCCATTCACGCAGGCCACGGGAGCCGTCCCCGCGCGATCCCTCGCCGCGCGACGGCAGGGCACGCAATGCCAACGTCACTGGCGAACCCAGGACAAGGAACAGCGGCGCCACCATCGTCAACGCCATGTGATCGACCATGTGCGCGGAGAACAGTACGCGGCCGTAGACCGACGGTGGTCCGGACGTGATGTATGTCAGGACCAGCAGGCCGATCATCCAGTTCACGGCACGGAACCATGACCAGGAGTCACCGCGGCGGCGGACCTTGACCACTCCGAGGATGTAGCTCGCCGCGCCGAAGAGGGCCACCGCCACCCAAAGCCAGTCGAAGCGCCACTCGGTCAACCAGCGCGCGGGCGTCAGTTCGGGCGGCAGCTCGTAACCGGACAGGATAAAGGCCGGCGAGGCGTCGGGCGCGTAGGTGGTGGGCAGCGGCGGTGCCGAACTGGCCAGCGCGACGGCGAGTCCCGACGTCGCGCCCATCACCAGAAGTTCAACCAACACCAGCTGCCACAGCACGCGACGCGTTGTCATGGACTTGCGGCCCAGCTGGGGGATCACCCACTGGCGGTGCATGAAACCGATACCGCCGAGGACAACAGTGGCTAGCGCCTTCGCCAGGATGATCTGCCCATAGGGGGTGCCGACCAAAGCCGAAAAGCTCGTGACGCGAATGCTCGCATTGACTACGCCCGAAGCGAAGACCAGCACGAAGGCAAAGCCTGCCAATGCTGAGAAGCGGCGGAGCGTCTGCTCTGTAATGTCCTGGGTGCCTGATGCCTTGGAACCCCGCAGGAGGCTCGAGAGGACTGCAAGCATGATGATGCCGCCCACCCAGGTGGACACGCCCACCAGGTGAAGGCCGAGCGAATTGATGGCGCCCTCATGGTCGCTGGAACTCGCGGAGTGGCCGATCAGCGCGCTCGGCACCAGTCCGCCCACGGCCAAGACAAGCGTCAGCGCGAGCCCCGCCAACGAGCGGACGCCGAACAGCGCCGTCGTGACAATCGCGGCGATGATCGTCACCGCGAGCCACGCCTGGCCCGTCTGGATGTCCGTCATGAAGTAGACGAGGGACGCAGTGAACTGCGCGTCCCCGGAGAGGCTCTGCCCGGCCACATCCGCGTACGTCAGCACAAGGACCGCGACGGCGGAGAGCGTCCAAGCGGCGCCTGCTGCTGCCGCTACGGCCAAAGCACGGGTGAACGCGGGGTGTTCCGGGGCGTCGTCGCCCTTGGATCGGGATGTGTGCTTGGGAAGGATGACGACGGCGAAGATCAGCCCGCCGATCACAGTCGCCAAGGACACGTTGTGAATGGCTTTGGCGACGGGCAGTCCCCAGCGGACCAAGGCCCCTGGATCAGAGACTTGGCGCGCGGCCGAGGCGCCGGAGAAGATCAGAGCGCCAGCGAGAGCCAAGAGGAGCGCAGCGAAGCCCGCAAGCTGCCACGGCAAGGAGATGCCTTCCACGGCAGCGCCTGCCTTGGTTCCCGGCTTGGAAGCGGGCGAGGGGGCAGTGGCGGGAGTTTTGGCTGATGGCACCTATCCATTGTCTGCTAACCCCGGCGGCGCGGCGAATCGGGCGGATTAAAGCAGAAAGGCGGCAACCCGCAGGTTGCCGCCTTTCCTAGGCGTTCGCCGAAGTGTCTTACTTCTTGGCGACAGCTGCCTTCAGCTTGGAGCCTGCGGTCAGCTTGACGCTGTGGCCAGCGGCGATCTGGATGGTCTCGCCGGTCTGCGGGTTGCGGCCCGTGCGGGCTGCGCGGTCGGTGCGCTCGATGGCGAGCCAGCCCGGAATGGTGATCTTCTCGCCAGCGGCGACGGAAGTCTCGAAAACTTCGAACAGGGCATCGAGCACGGAGTTGACTGCAGCCTGGCTGGTGCCAGCCTTGCCAGCAACCTCGGAAACCAGTTCGCTACGGTTCTTAGCCATTTGTGTCCTCCTGGACTTTACGATTTTGGAGCTCACACACGGCATGCGTGCGAGCCACTGTTCGAAAACTTACCAGCTTGGGAGGGCGCGGCCAGCAAATTCCGCGTGTTTCCGCGCTTTTTTGACCAAATTCACCCTATTTCGGGCGCTTTTGGGGGTCAATTCCGCCGCGGGCGAACTCCCCGCCCCCCGACGCCCGCTCACAAATACCGGGTCATGGCCGGACGCCCGCTCACATATACCCGGTCCGGGCCGGACGCCCGCTCACATATGGCGTGTTCCGGCGGGACGCCCGCTCACTTCTGCTGACGGCGGGTGGGGCAGGGGCCGGCCCGGCTCATAGGTGAGCCGGCGTTGGCCCGCAACCGTTCATAGGTGAGCCGGCGTCCGCCCGCAACGGTTGATAGGTGAGCGGGGGTTGGCCCACAACGGTTGATAGGTGAGCCGGCGTTGGGGTTTTCCGGGTCATGGGTGGCCGGACGCTCACATCTGGGGTGTTAAATGGGTCAGGCCCCGACATGTGGTGTCGGGGCCTGGACCGTTAATGGTTGTCCGGCGGTGTCCTACTCTCCCACACCCTCCCGGGTGCAGTACCATCGGCGCTGTGGGTCTTAGCTTCCGGGTTCGGA
>NZ_JBFRGF010000018.1:0-94710 GCF_052115205.1 Arthrobacter sp. 2RAF6
CTGCAACGACAACGGCACCTGGACCCAGTTCAGCGCCGACCTCACCGCCTACAAAGGCCAGACCATCACCCTCTGGTTCAACGTCCACCTCGACGGCTCCAGCCCTGCGGATGACACCTGGATGTACCTCGACGACGTCACCCTCACCACGAGGTAGACGCACCAGACGCCAAAAATCCCTGCCCTCATGCTGAGGGCAGGGATTTCGGGTAACCGCTCGGCGCCCCGCTGGTCCGGGCCGGATTGCACGTTCAAGCCCGGGCCGCCCCGCCGAGAGTCGGACCTTCACGTCAGCCAGGCGGTGACTTGGTCAGTCGGCATTGGCTTACTCCAGAGGTAGCCCTGGGCATGGTGGACGCCGAGGCGTCGAAGTTCGGCGAGTTGATTTGGGGTTTCGACTCCTTCCGCGATCACAACCAGGTCGAGGGTGCGTGCCATGCCTAAGATGAGTTCGATGATGGAAGCCCTCTGCGGATCCGTGTCGAGTACCTCAATAAAGGACCGGTCGATCTTCAGGGTGCGGGCGGACATCCATTGAATGTAGCTCAATGAGGAATAGCCGGTGCCGAAGTCGTCGATGGAAAGCCCGACGCCGAGGTCGTGCAGCCGGTGGAGGGTCTCCGATGGCAGCTCAGGTTGCTCCATCAACACGGTTTCGGTGATTTCCAGGTTCACCGCCGCTGGATCGATGCCCGCCGCCAGAGCCGCCGTGTGCACGATGTCCGGGAAGTCGGGGGTCACGAGCTGGCGGGCGGAAATGTTCACTGCGGCCCAAAGGTTCCCGGCTCCCGGAACATTGGAGCGCCACCGCTGGACCTGGGCCAGTGCCTCGTTGAGCACCCAGGTTCCGATTGGAACGATGAGGCCTGTTTCCTCGGCGATGGGGATGAACGTGTCCGGCATGATCAGTCCGTGTTCACGATGACGCCAGCGCAAGAGGGCCTCGAACCCGACCGTTTGTTCCGTATCCAGTTCAATGATGGGTTGATATTCCAGGAAAAGTTCATCCCGTTCCAAGGCCACGCGCAGGTCGGATTGCAGGTCCAGGCGCCCGGCTGCCTGCCCGGTTGTGCGAGAGTCATAGACCACTGACCCGTCTCCACCGGCGGCCTTAGCTTCATACATGGCCGTGTCTGCGCCGTGCAGCAACGATTCCGCAGTATCTCCCGGGCCCGAGACGGCGATCCCGACACTGACGTTCAGGAAGATCCTTCGTCCGTCAATATTAAACGGCTGCCGGGTCGCCATCCTGATGCGTTCCGCAACCGCTGCGGCGTCGCGGGTGCCCAGGTTCTCGCAGACGATGACGAATTCGTCGCCGCCGAATCGGCCCACGGTATCGCCCGGTCGGACGGCAGTCCGGAGCCGTTCCCCGAGGAGGATCAAGAGAGCGTCCCCGGCCGTGTGCCCGATGCCATCATTGACGAGCTTGAACCGGTCGACATCCACGAACATCACCACTACCCGCTGGGATGCCCGCCCCAGGAAGCCCCGGAGCACATCGATGAGCAGATATCTGTTCGGCAGACCTGTCAACGCGTCGTGGCGGGCCTGCCATTCAAGAACCTGTTCGGCGTCTTTACGGTCAGTGATGTCCATGACCGTGGCTAGGAAACGCAATGGCGCCCCGCTAGTGGCGTCGTGGGTCATTCTGGCTTGGGACTGCATCCACCGAAGCTCACCGTCGGCCCTCATGATGCGAAACTCGTATTCAACACGCTTCGTGCCTGAATCAAGCGCCCGCCGCGCGGCCTCGATCACCTCCAAGTCCTCAGGATGGACCAGCGCCAGGGACTGTTTCCGTGAGACCAGTTCGCCCGGGGCCAGTCCGTAGATCCGGGCATATTCATCTGAGTGCGACCACCGGTCCGAAACGATGTCGTGTTCAACGCTGCCCATGTGAACCATTTCTTGGGCGGCGATAAGGCGTTCAAGTTCGGCGGCGGCCACCTGCAGACGTTTCAGTTCAGCGAGGTCCCGCGTTATTTCCGTGGACACGGCCACCGCCGCGACCGTCATGGCCCCTATGCCTCGGACAGGACTGACCGTGGCATACACCGTGAACCCGCGTCCCGTTCGGTCCTGCATCCAGAACTCACCTGCCCAGCCTTGGCCCGCGGCGATCACGTCTGTGATCTCCTGCATGGTCGCTGCCTGGCCCGGTACGTCCGGGCTGGCGATGATCCCAAGCTCGGTGATCTTCCGACCGAGGACCTCCGTAGACCGGAACCCGTAAAGCCGCTCGGAGGCTTGGTTCCAATAGCTCACTTGCCAGATGCCATCGAGTCCGATTACCGACTGCTGGATTTCCTCCAGCAGTCGCGACTGCATCACCAGATCATCATGCTTTACAACAGGCATTGCCCCCCGTCCCAGCCAACATCCGGAGCCCCAAGGAAGTACCAGAAGGTCGTGAGCGTCAACTTACAGCCGACTGTGGAGCTTCGCGTTCATTTGCCGAGACTTGGGCAATGGCGCGGCGGGCTCTACGGACAAAACGGACCATCCGCCAGGAACCATAAAGGGCCGCTAGGGCGAGGAGCAGTCCGGTGATCATGAGAGGCCACGGGGCGTAGTTGATGGTGGTCCCAACATGCCCGGTGCCGGCCTCGGAGGTGATGTTTGCCTCCGCGTTGCCGGCCTGGATGAGCGGTGCCTGTGTCAGCTTGGCGTGCAGATCGAGATTGGCTCCGGGAAGCATGCTTTCGGGGGTGTCGAATGTGAGTTGGGTGTTTGCGCCCACCCAGCTGCTGATATCGAGGTTGGCGGACGGGTGCAGGATGGTGTTGCCCGTGTTCTTCAGGGGCAAGGTGAATGTGAGCGCGTCCCCGTTCTGCTGCCAGCTCATATCGCCGTGCTGAAGGGACTTGACGGCGGTGCCGGCGACGTTGAGATAGATGCGCACGCCCTGGCGCTGGATGACGTCCAAGCGGACTGCCGTATCTCCGTTGACTTTGGTCGTTTGGCCTTGGACCGGAGGGCTTTGGATGATCAGACCACCGGCGTAGTCGCCCGGCGGAGTCCCAGCCGGCACGCTGATGCGGAAATTGACTTTCAGTTCCGCGTTCCCCGCGACGGTGATGTGGTCCGCGTCCAAATGGACCCAGCCGCCGACGCCGGGGCGCGGATCGTCCTGGTTGGCTAGTGCAAAAGCCCCTTGCGGGGTGCTGGTTCCGTCTACCGGATAGTCCAGCAGTGTCATCGGGGACTGCGAATGGTTGGTTACTATCGCTGTAGCTTCCAAGGCTGCCCCCGGAAACAGGGAGAAATGGAAGAAATCTGCTTCGTTCGCGGGCCGGATTCCCAGGGCCCCGTTGTCGACTGCCACTGCCGGTCCTGAGCTGGCGAGCAGGGCAACGGACAGCACCACTGTCGTCATGGCTGTGCGCAGGGGCAGGCACGGTCGGGGACCTTGTAGGGGGTTGGTCACTGGGAAGTCCTTGCTAGAGCGATCGGATTGCCAGGTTTCGTGACAGGAACGCAGGACGGCGGGGAGTTTCAAGCTCTGTCCGGGGTGGCGTGCAGCCCGTCGACCGCCGGCCTTCAGGGCGAAACAATCGGCGGGCCGCACTGTGCTCATGCTGTCAGGAGATGGTGTAAGTAAGGGTCGAGACGTAGGGCAGCAAAGCAGTGGACCCGACCGCGCCGAAATAATTCGATCGGAAGGCATTGGCGGGGACGACAAGGCTGTACGTGGGCGTCAGCGCGTAGGTTCCTTTGTTGGTACCCAACGACGATACGAGGGACTGGGCCGAACCGGACATTGCCAGGGCAGGCGCGGTTATGCCGGCAGCAGCGTCAGCACCGATGCTAGCGGTGACCGTCCCCGGGGTGATGGTCAGGTCGCCGACCGGAATGGTGCGGGCTGTTGTTTCAACGGTCCCGGCAGCGCTGGTGGGGACCGTGGCGGTGACTGAAAGCGACCAGGCCGCACCGGTGCCGCGTGTGTCGGAAATGCTCCACGGTGAAGACGAGGTACCGGTGGCTGTTTGGGTGGCCCCGGTCAGGGTGACGCCCGTCAGGGTAGCGCCCGCGGTGGTCGAGGTCAGGGCCCCGCCGGAAACCGTCGAGTCCACGGTGTCCGCCGTCGCTGCCGGGAGTGCGGCGCTGAGCAGGATTCCGGCGGCGGCAAGAATGCCCGCGGCCTTGAGGATTTTGCGCATGGGATTCTCCAGATGTTGGTGGGCACGCCAAAATGGCATGCAGTGATTTGCCACTGACGAAGCGGTTGAGAAACGCAAGAACCTGGCGGTCAAGGACCGAAATGAAAAGCGCGATTGCGGGCGGGTTCAACAACCCGCAGCTTCCCGCGTTCGGTGCCAATAGGCACTGGATTCTTGCGTGAGAGCAATAAGGAATCCGTTCTGTAGCCCCCGCCATGAACGAACGCCACCAACGATGTGGTGTGTATTCGTGACTGTACGCGTCAAGAGATTGATAAGCCACACGACGACGCATACCGCCTAGGATCCGTCATAAGCACGAAAAATCCCCGCCAGCACGCGGCTGACGGGGATTCCGACTCAAAGCTCCTCCGACTGGACTTGAACCAGTAACCCTTCGATTAACAGTCGAATGCTCTGCCAATTGAGCTACGGAGGAATGAAGCGTGTACAAGCCTAACAAAGGGCTGCCGGGAAACGAAATCGGCGCCCGGGAAGGCCTTCAGCTATCCATGCGGAGGGCGCGGCGCTGCATTTCCAGCTGCATGAGTTCCCGGTTGAGGCGTTGGAACTCCTCCGGCTGGGCTGAGGCGTCCAGACGCTGCAATTGACCCATCTTGTCCGCCTTGACCCTGGTGATCTGTAGTTCGAAAAGCCGGGCCAAAATGTCGCGGCAATACCGCTGAAGCGCTTCGGGAGTGCTGGCGGGCAGCGGAACCACAGCAAGCTCCGAGACCAAACCCTGGAGTGGTCCCGGAACCTCCTGGCGAATCCCTTCCACCCAGGCCACAGGGTCTCCCGCGTGGGCCAGCCCGGCTGCCCGAACAGCCGTGTGTACCGCAGAGTAGGCCGGAGTGACGAAGTGGCAGGCCTCAAACCGTTCCCATGCTCCACCGCTAAGCGCAGCTTCGCCACCCAGGACGGCGGGGTTCTGGATGACCACCTCGAGGGCCTGCCGCTCCATTGCGGCAATGGGATCCCGGGGATCAGGGCGCATGAAGGCGATGGGAGCGTCCGACGGCGGTGCTGCCGCCGGCTTGCCGGCCTGGCCCGGCGTTGTGCCCTGCCCGGCCCCCGGGGCTCCTGCCGTGCTCGCCGCACCTGCAGTTCCCGCAGTGCCCGGAGCGCCGGAAGCAGCGCGCTTCGCAGCCAACCCCACTGCCCGGCTGACCTCCTCAATGGGCATGCCGAGCCAGCCTGCCAGCTCGCGGACATACGCCGGACGGATGCCGGAATCGCGGATCTGTGCCACCACAGGGGCCGACTCCCGCAGCGCGGCGACCCGGCCTTCCACGGTGTCCAGGTTGTGGCGTTTGAGGGAGGCCCGGATGGCGAATTCGAAGAGCGGCCGGCGGGTGCCGATCAGGTCCCGGACTGCCGCAGCCCCCTTGAGCTGGCGCAAGTCGCAGGGATCGGCCCCGCTCGGCTCCACGGCCACGTAGGTCTGCGCGACAAAGCGCTGGTCCTCCTCAAAGGCGCGGAGTGCCGCCTTCTGCCCGGCGGCGTCGCCATCGAACGTGAAGATGACCTCTCCCCCGGTGCCGTCGTCGGACAGCAAGCGGCGGGCGATCTTGATGTGGTCAGTACCGAAAGCCGTACCGCACGTGGCCACAGCGGTACCGACTCCGGCAAGGTGGCAGGCCATGACGTCCGTGTACCCCTCCACCACCACCAGTTGCCGGTCCTTGGCGATGTTCCGTTTGGCGAGGTCGATGCCGTAGAGGACCTGGGACTTCTTGTAGAGCACGGTCTCCGGAGTGTTCAGGTACTTCGGGCCCTGGTCGTCCTCGTAGAGCTTCCGGGCTCCGAAGCCGATGGTATCGCCGGCGATGTCCCGGATAGGCCAGATGAGCCGGCCCCGGAAGCGGTCGTAAATGCCCCTGTTGCCTTCAGAAAACATTCCCGTGAGCTTCAATTCGGCGTCCGTGAACCCGCGTCCACGCAGGTGTTTCAGGAGCGAGTCCCAACCCTGAGGCGCGTAGCCGACGCCAAACTGTTCGGCTGCGGTCCGGTCGAAGCCGCGGCCATGGAGGAAGTTGCGGCCCTCGGCGGCACCTGCCGTGAGCAGCTGGGCACGGAAGAATTCGTCGGCGATCTTGTGGGCATCCAGCAGCCGTTGGCGCTTGCCGACCTCTTCGCGGTTGGGACCGGTGCCGCCGTCTTCATAGCGCAGCTCGTAGCCAATCCGGGCTGCGAGCTTTTCCACAGCCTCGTGGAAGGAGGTGTGGTCCATCTTCTGGACGAACGAGATGGCGTCGCCGTCTTCACCGCAGCCGAAGCAGTGGTACCGGCCTACTTGGGGACGGACGGTGAACGACGGCGAGCGCTCGTCGTGGAAGGGGCAGAGGCCTTTGAAGGTGCCCAGGCCGGCGCCCTTGAGGGTGACGTAGCCGTCCACCACTTCCTTGATATCGGTGCGCTGGCGTACTTCGTCGATATCTTCACGTTTGATCAGGCCAGCCACGTCACCATCCTAGTCGCTCAGGCGGGCAGCCCCTGAGCGGGCCGAGAAGTCGACGGGGACCTACCAGAGCGACGGCAGGCTACCCACCAAGCGTTCGTACATCGCCAGCGCCGAAGCGTCTGTCAGGGACGCCACCTGGTCGATGACGACGCGAAGCCGGGCGCCGTCGTCGGGGGCGTCCCGCCAGTCTGCAGCGAACATCGGTTCCAGATGGCGGTCTCCGCTCGCGTTGAGTACGCCTACCAACGCGTGCAGGACTTCGCGCTGGCGCTCATAGACAGGCTGCCGATGGTCGGTGGAAATCACGAACGTCGTGGCAAGGCCCTTCATGGCGGCAATCTCCGTGGTGGTGTCCTCCGGGACCATGAGTTCAGCGCCGTACCGGGTGAGGTGATCCGGGCCGAAGCGGGCGCGCGTGGTCTCCAGGGCACTCTGGCAGAACCGGCCGATCAGTTGGCTGGTCATGTCTTTCAGCGCAGCCATCGATTTGCGGCTGCCGTCGGCCTCGCGGACCCACACGCTCGTGGCTTCGAGGCGGGCCAGGGCGGCATCAATTTCGGCGGGATCATTGTGGGGCAGGTACCACTGCTTGGTGTACCCCACCACGCGGGCCCGGTGATCAGGATTGTCCAGCCACTTCAGCTGGAAATGGCCGGCAACGATGGCGTCCTCAACGTCATGAACGGAGTACGAGATGTCGTCGGCCAGGTCCATCACCTGGGCCTCGATGCAGGAGCGGTTGCCCGGCGCGCCGTCACGAAGCCAGGCAAACACGGGCAGATCGTCTTCATAGGCACCGAATTTGCTGCTCCGCTGTCCGTGGATGACGGGGGCATCGACGGCGGACCACGGGTATTTGGACGCGGCGTCAAGGCTGGCGCGGGTCAGGTTCAGGCCCGCGGGCCGGCCGTCGGCGGCAAGGACCTTGGGTTCAAGGCGGGTCAGCAGCCGCAGAGTCTGGGCGTTGCCTTCGAAGCCACCGATTCCGTGGGCTACCTCGTTGAGCGCGGATTCCCCGTTGTGGCCAAAAGGCGGGTGGCCAAGATCGTGGCTCAGGCACGCCGTGTCCACAACATCCGGATCGCAACCGAGCGCGCGGCCCAACTCGCGGCCCACCTGGGCCACTTCAAGGCTGTGCGTCAGGCGGGTGCGGACGAAGTCATCGGTGTCCGGGGCGACTACTTGGGTCTTGGCTCCGAGCCGCCGGAGGGCCGACGAATGCAGCACCCTTGCCCGGTCCCTTTCGAAGTCCGAGCGGTAGGTGTTTTTCCGGGGTTCCTGGACCCAGCGTGCCGAGTCGGCCTCCACATAGCCTGGAATGCCCGTTGCGTTTTCGGCCGGGCGTGCTGCAGACATCGCTTCAGTTCCCATGGGTATCTGCCTCCTCCGCTTGCCGTGCACCGGCGTCTCTTCAGCCAGTGCCTATGCAGCCAGTTTTCCACGACTCTGGCCGTGCGCGTGCACGCGGCAACCCGGGCCGCGCTTTAGCCGCCCGAGACGTCGAGTTCGGCCGCGGCGATATCGCGCGTCTGATCGGCGTCCATCTTCCGGCTGAGCAGCCAGTCCTTGGGCAACGCCGGCCTCTTGGGGGAACCTGCGCGTCCTCGCGGGCCCTCCGAGTCGACGCCCGGGTACGGCAGGTCCATGTCGAGTTGGTCCAGCAGCTCGCGCAGGACCTCGAGCGTCGGCACGGTGGCCAGTTTGGCGCGCAGTTCCCCGCCCACGACGTAGCCCTTGAAGTACCAGGCCATGTGCTTACGGATCTCGCGCAGCGCCTTGTACTCGTCGTTGCCGAAGGTTTCGATCATGAGCTCGGCGTGGCGGTAGACGCCGTCGGCTACTTCGCGCAGGCCCGGACGGTGACGCTCGTCGCTTCCTTCAAACGCGGCCTGGAGGTCACCGAAGAGCCACGGGCGGCCTTGGCAGCCGCGGCCAACCACGACGCCGTCGATCCCGGTTTCGCGCACCATGCGGACTGCGTCTTCGGCGGACCAGATATCGCCGTTGCCCAGGACAGGAATGTCCGGGAGGGCTTCGCGCAGCCGTGCGATGGCGGACCAGTCGGCCTGGCCGGAGTAGAACTGCGCGGCCGTGCGGCCGTGGAGCGCGACGGCGGCAACGCCGGAATCGCGGGCGATGCGGCCGGCGTCGAGGTACGTGAGGTGGTCCTCGTCAATGCCCTTGCGCATCTTGATGGTCAGCGGGATATGGCCCTTGGAGGCTTCCTTGACGGCGGTCTGGACGATGGAGGTGAAGAGGTCGATCTTCCAGGGAAGGGCGGATCCGCCCCCTCGGCGGGTGACCTTGGGCACGGGACAGCCGAAGTTGAGGTCGATGTGGTCCGCCCGGTCTTCTTCGACGAGCATGCGTACGGCCTGGCCCACAGTTACAGGGTCCACGCCGTACAACTGCACGGACCGGACCTTTTCGTCGTCGTCGTGGGAGATGATGCGCAACGATTCCGGGGTGCGCTCCACCAGCGCACGGGAGGTCACCATTTCCGCGACGTACAGACCGCCGCCGTATTCACGGCACAGCCGACGGAAGGCCGAGTTGGTGATGCCGGCCATCGGCGCAAGGATCACGGGGGTGTCCACGGTGATCCGGCCGAGCTGCAGCGCGGGCAGTTCAAGCTTGGGCGAAGGGGGCGTTGCTACTACAGTCACCCGTCCATTGTCTCAGACTGGAGCTTGCCGAATACGTGGGTGCGGGCCGACTGCTACGGCACATAGGGCTGGAACGCAGCGCCCGGCCCGCACCCACGTTCTCAAGTCGGGACGCTAGAGCAGCCAGCCGTTATCTTCGGCAATCCGCACAGCTTCGGCACGGGTCCGTCCGCCGGTCTTGGCCATCGCGGCGGACAGGTAGTTCCGCACGGTCCCCTCGGAAAGCATCGCCGACTTCGCGATATCGGCCACCGTGCCGCCGTCGGACGCTGCTTTGAGCACCTCTGCCTCGCGTTCGGTCAACGGACTGTCTCCCGCGGTCAAAGATTCCGCGGCGAGTACGGGGTCCACCACCCTGAGCCCCTGATGGACGCGGCGCACCGCTTCGGCCAATTGCCGCGCCGGCGTGTCCTTGACGACGAATCCGGAGGCACCGGCCTGCATGGCGCGCTTGAGGTAGCCGGGCCGTCCGAAGGTGGTCACCATGAGGACCCGGCACGACGGCGCGGCCCGCCGCACGGCCGCCGCCGCGCTGATCCCGTCCAAGCCGGGCATCTCGACGTCGAGCATTGCCACATCAGCGGAGTGCTCGACGACGGCGGCCGCCACCCCTGTCCCGTCGCCCAGTTCGGCGACCACCTCGATGTCCGGTTCCAGTCCCAGCAGAGCCGCCAATGCTCCGCGCACGAGCGCCTGGTCGTCGGCGATCACCAATCGGATGCTCATACCTCCACCGCCAATCTGAACCCTCCCAGGTCACTCGGGCCAATGCTGACCGTTCCTCCGGCGGCACCCACGCGTTCGCGGATCCCCGCCAGTCCGTTCCCGGAGCGGCCTCCGGAGGCCGGGCCGACGCCGTCGTCCTCAACCAGAACGCTCGACGCCGTCAACCGGACGCGGCAGCGCGCGGCACCGGAGTGCCGAACAACGTTGGTGATGCCTTCGCGCAGGACCCAGCCGAAGAGCTCCCGGTGCCGCGCCGGAACCTGCTCCACGGTTCCCGGCAATTCAGCGTCGATCCCGGCCGATTCCAATGCCGTCCGGGCGACTGCTAGCTCCGCAAGGACGTTGACGCCGCGGTAACCGGCTACCGTGGCCCGGACGTCGGCGAGCGCACCGCGGGCCAAGTCCTGCACCGCGGAGATCTCGGCGGCCGCCCGGTCCCGGGCAGGGTGGTCGCCGGGGACGGTGTCCAGCATCCTGCCGGCCAACTCGGCTTTCACGGCGATCACCGTCAGGGAGTGTCCCAGGATGTCGTGCATGTCCCGGGCCACACGGCTGCGCTCAGCGGCCACGGCTGCGTCGGCCAGTTCAGTCTGTGCTTCCCTGAGCCGTGCGGTCTGCCGGATCAGCCGCGCGAAAGCGGACATCATGAGGCCGAGGGACAAGATGATCCCGGCCTGCAGCAAGGCCTGCTCCCCGTTGCCCGTCACAAGCTGGGTGGAGAACGAGGCGAGGGACAAGGTGACGATGAGGAAGAAATCGGTGCGCGGCGGAAGGGACGTCATGGCGATGGCGCAAGCGAGAAAGGTCCAGGTCCACAAGGCTTCCCTTCCAATGATGAGGATCATCAGCCCGTTCAGCGCCAGCAGGATGCAGACGGACACGATGCCGGCCCGGACGCCCAGCCGCCAGCTGATCTGCGGCAGCAAGACGTAGGCGGCGAAGAACACGATCAGGGACGTCGACGCCGCCGCTTTCCAGGCCAGCGGCTCGTCCACGGACCACACGATGTTCCACGTCGGCCAGGCCCAGAGCAGGATGGAAAGTCCCGCACCGATGAACCAGCCTCGTGGCCCAGGACCACGGAACATCGGACCGCGGAACATGTTGCCTCCCTTGAAAAGGGTGCCGCTGAACACGTTTCCGGTGAGCACATCCCTGAAGGAGGTTCCGCCTGCGTTGCTGGTCATGGTGCTTACCCTAGCGGCCTGTTTTTGGTGGCTTGTTCAGACACGTTTCGTGTCGCGGCGGAACGCCATCGCAGCCCCGGCCACGAAGATCACGAGCCAGATGAGCACGTTGACGATCCACGCCCCATCGAATTCGCCGGTGATGGGACTCCGGGCCAATTGTCCGATCCCGTATGCGGGCGTGAACCTGGCGATGTTCCCGAAGGTCTCTCCCATGATTTCGATCGGCATGAACAGTCCACCGAGCATGGCAAGGATCGCCAGGGCCGGGCCGAGGATCTGCATGACATTCTGGCTCGGCATGAGGTATCCGACGAACAAGCCGAGGGCCGCGAAGACCAAGGAACCCAGCCAAGCCACCAACCCCGCTGTCAGCCAGGTCTGGGCGTCCATGGTGACACCTGCCAGGGCACCGATGACGAACTGGGCCACGACGGCAACAAGGGAGAGCGTCAGCGCGGCCATGGCTTTCACCGCGATATACGCACCGGGCAGGAGGGGCGTGAGGCGAAGCTGGCGGCTCCAACCTTGCGCACGTTCCACTGCCACTTGGCTGCCGGCGCCCGTAGCAGCGGTCATCGCGGCATACACCGTGAGGCTGATGAGGATGTACTGGCCGTAGCTGTGCCCGTTGGGCAGGAGCTTGTCCTTGTTGGACAAACCGAAAATGAAGAAGAAGACCGCCGGCATGAATACCGTGAAAATGATGGTCCGGCGGTTACGAAGCATCCGCTTGATCTCGATCCAGAGGAACGTGCGGTTGACCCCGCCGGCGGACGGTTTCCGTTCCTGGACGACAGTTGCCGTGCTCATACGAGGTCTCCTTCAAAAGTGATGCTCACGGATTCCGGCACGGCATCGTCTCCGGTGAGGGCGACGAACGCTTCCTCGAGGTTGTTGGCCGCCACTTCGACGTCGTGGGCGCCCGTGTTGTTGAGCAGGTACCGCACGACGGCGTCCGAGTCGCCCGTGCGGACGGTGAGTCGGCCGCCGTCGTAATCCATGCTTTCGACGGGCGGCATCCCGGCCAAGAGCCCGCGCTCTGCCGCCGGAAGCGAAGCCTTGACGGTACGGCCCGAGGCAAGGTTCTTGATCTGGGCGGCGGTGCCGTCCGCAACGATGCTGCCTTGCCGGACCAGGACAATCCTGTCCGCGTAGGCGTCGGCTTCTTCGAGGTAATGGGTGGCGAAGATGACGGTCCGTCCGCGCTGGGCGTCGGCCCTGATGGCGGTCCAGAAGTCGCGTCGTCCCGCCACATCCATGCCGGTGGTGGGCTCGTCCAGGATGAGCAATCCGGGATCGGAGACGAGGGCCATGGCGAAGCGCAGCCGCTGCTGCTGGCCGCCGGAGCATTTCTCCACCTTGCGGTCGGCGATCTCCAGGATGCCCGCCCGCGCCAGGACTTCGTCCACAGGGCGGGAGGAATCGAACATGGCTGCATTGAGCTGCACGGTCTCGCGGACACTGATGTCCCGCAGCAAGCCGCCGGTCTGCATCACGGCTGCCACCTGGCCGCGGGCAATGGCTCCCCGGGGAGTGTGGCCGAAGATGGAAACGCTTCCCTGGTCCGGGGCGCTCAATCCGAGGATCATGTCGATGGTGGTGGTCTTGCCCGCCCCGTTGGGACCGAGGAACGCCACCACTTCCCCCGGCCGCACGGTGAGGTCGAGGCCGCGGACGGCGTGGACCTTCCCGAAGCTCTTGTGCATTCCGGCGGCGTGGACGGCCGGCACACTCGCTGTTGTCATGGCTCTCCTTGGCTTTGGTTTACTCCGCTACCCATCAAAGCCGAGATCCGCGTCCGGTGCCCGGGCGTGTGTCACCAATGAGGGATGACAAATGTCATGCGGACGCTGTTATCGGTGAATACGTGGGGTTCGCCCGGTAGCTGTAGGGCCGGCACGCAGCGCTCGGCCCGCAGTCGCGGTTTCGACGCCGGACGCTACTGCCGGCGCTCGGCTTCCCTGCGCGCCCGCCGGGTCGAGACGACGGCGGCTAGCTCGCCCGTGTCGAACGATTCGAAAGCGTCGGCGGACCCTGCGGTTTCAAGCTCCCGGACCTTCCCGTCGTCGTCTGGTGCCGAATCCGCGGCGACGGCGGCCGCCGGCCGCCTCGGACCGGTCGCTTTGACCACCATCACGGCGATCAGGGTGGTCACCGGGATCGCCAGCACCAGGCCGATGGACCCTACCAGGGTGCGGATGACTTCTTCGGACAACTCGGCACTCGTGAGGGCATCGACCAGCGGGCGGTCGTACAGCATGACAATGATCAGGATGGGGAGCGCGGCACCGGCGTAGGCGAAGGCGATCGTGTAGACGGTGGAGGCGATGTGGTCGCGGCCGATCCTCATGGCCGAGGTGAACAGCTTGCGCGCTCCAGTCTCCGGCGCCAGCTCGTAGAGTTCCCACACGGCCGCGGACTGGGTGATGGTCACGTCGTTGAGGACTCCGAGTCCGGAGATGATCAGCCCACAGAGGATGATCCCGGAGAGCGAGATCTTGTCCGACATGTTCACCAGCGTGGCGCCTTCGCTGCTGCCGATCCCGGTCAGATTAGCCGCATCCGTGGCCCAGGCCGCCAGCAGCGCCGTAATGCCGAGGCCGAAGATCGTGCCCAGCAGCGCGGTGGAGGTCTTGGCTGAGAATCCGTGGGCGAAATAGAGCACCCCCATCATGATCGCCGTGGAGCCGACCAATGCCACGAGCAGCGGTGGTTTGCCTTCCACCAATCCCGGAAGCATGAAGCTGACCATCACCACGTAGGCTCCGGCCAGCCCAAGGAGCGCCCTGAAGCCGCGCCAGCGCGCGACCGCAATGACCACCACGGCATACAGGATCGCCAGAAGGGCCATGGGAACGGTCCGGACGAAATCCAGGAAAACGTACGACGGCGAGCCGTTGCCTGCCGCTGCGCCCTGCACCCCGGAGAGGTTCAGGTAGCGGATGCTGTCCCCCACTTTGACGCCATGGGACTTGGCCACATCCGGGTTGATGACCACCTTCACGGGACTCCCGCCGTTATCCGGTTGCGTGGACGCGAAGGTGCATTGGGACCCCTGCGGCTGTGCGCCGCTGCTTTGGTTCGTACCGTTCGTACCGTTCGTACCGTTCGTACCGTTCGTACCGGGAGCCTGGGTCCCCTGCGTGCAGCTTTCCTGGCTGACGGCTTGGATCTTGCCGGTATCGAACGTCACCCCGGGAGCAGCTGTGTAGGGGCTCGCGAAGGTGATGCCTTCCTTGCTCCCGGACGGCCACATGAGCAGCATGGCAACGATCGTGAGCACGGCGATCGGAGCCAGCACGGCTACGAGGAGCCAGTTGGCCCGCTTGCGTGCCGCGAGCGCCTGCGGGCTTGGCTCGAAATGCTCTGTGTGTCCGTGTGAATGGCCGTGACCCATTAGCTGCAAAACCTCATGCCCCCAAGCCTACGTGGGGCAGCGCGGCGTCCCACCCAACTAGCTCGCAGTTGTTGTCGTTATGAGCACTGAAAACGACATCTACTGCCAGTCAGTTGTGGGTCACCCGGGCACCGGGGTTCAGGCGGGTTTGATGTTTTGGTTCACGTGGAAGAGGTTTCCTGGATCGTACTTGCCCTTGATGGCTTGGAGCCGCTCGTAGTTGACCCCGTAGTTCTCGGCAATACGGTTCTGGTCTTCCGCATCCATGAAGTTGATGTAGCCGCTGACGGCAGAGTGCGGACGGAGGGCCTCCGCGTAGTTGCGGGCCCAGGCAATGTTGGCTTCGTTGTCGGCGGGGTCCGGCCATTGCGCCGCGATCACGGGGGCGAACTTCATCCCGCGGTTCACGAAAGCCGTGTCCAGTGCTCCAACCCGGGCCACGGCGCCGTCGATCGGGTAGACGTGGACCGCAGTGTTGAGGCTGGTGACCGTGGAACCAAATTCGGCATGCGCGTCGATGACTCCATCGTTGAGCTCACTGATGAAGTTGGCTTTCCAGTACCCTTGCAGGCCTTTGGGATTGAGCCCGTCAAAAGCGACGTTGAGTGCCGGATAGGGCATCGGCATGATCAGGGATCCGGCCACGGGTGCGGCATCGAGGAACGGCTGCCAGCGGGACTCACCTTCCGCCATGTCCCCCGTCCACATCCCGACCACGACGCACACAGGCTTGCCGTGCCACTCTTCGGGAAGGAACGGCACCGGCGGGCCCTGATGGAAGCCGAGGAACGCCCCGAATTCTTCGGGAGCGGAGTCGATGTAATCCCGGTAGAACTTGGCGACAGTCTCGGTGTGCCCTGCTCCGTAGATGACGATGCCCACGTGGACCATGTCCACCGGGTGCAGTTTGTATTCCAGTGACGTCACCACACCGAAATTGCCTCCGCCTCCCCGCAAGGCCCAGAACAAGTCCTCGTTCCGGGTTTCACTGGCAGTGAGGAATTTGCCGTCTGCCGTCACTACGTCGGCCGAAATCAAATTGTCACAAGACAGGCCGTACTTGCGGGCAAGATAGCCGATGCCGCCACCCAGGGTCAGGCCCGCGATGCCGGTGGACCCCACAATCCCGCCGGTAGTGGCCAGCCCGAAGGCGTGGGTCGCATGGTTGAAATCTGCCCAGGTTGTTCCCGCCTCGGCACGGGCGGTACCGGCTTCGGGGTCAATACGGACCCCGGTGCGGTTGACGAAATCGATGACAAGGGCATCGTCCCAGGTCCCGAAGCCGGGGGCGCTGTGGCCGCCGCCGCGGATAGCCAAGGGCAGGGAATTGTCCCGGGCAAAGTTCACGCTGGCAATGACGTCCGATACCTGGGCCACCCGGACGACCCCTGCCGGACGCTTGTCGATCATCCCGTTAAAGACGGCGCGGGCGGAATCATAGTCAGGATCAGTTGGAGTGACGAGTTGCCCACGGAGCTGTTCGCGCAGTCCGTCGAGGGGTGTTCCATTCATGGGTGTTACCGCCGATTCTCTTCATCAGACCGGATTCATTCCACCCGCCGCTTTCCCGCCAGACCAACGGCCGGGGCTTACGTCGTCATGCCTACACCCATGCCACGACCTCGTCAAGGGTTCACCCAACTGACTCGCATTAGTTGTCGTTATGAGGGCTCAAAACGACAACTAATGCGAGTCAGTTGGGCCAAGCGGAGAAGAACAGCTATTCGCTGACCACCAAGGTGTCCGCACCCCGGAGCTTCGCCTTGCCCAGCTCCAGCAAGGGGTCGACGACGGCCCGCACGGCCGTCATGGAATCGTCCACTTCGAGGAGCACGGGGTGCTGGTAGGCAATGAGCGCCAGCAGGTCACGGATTGCGGCGCGCGCCTCGTCGTCCTGCAAAAGCGGATCGTGCCCAAGGAATACCTCGGAAGGCTCGTCCGAGCTGCCCTGGGCATAGCTGATGGCGAAAGCCTGCAGCTTGCCCTTGCGGGTGGCCGGAACGCCCGAGCCAAAAGCGCTCGCCTTCGGCGCACGCAGCACGAGCGCACCGTGCGCCCCTGTCAGATCGTCAAGGAACAGCCGCTGCACCGTCGGGATGGCCAGCTCTCCAGGGTCGTCCCAATCGTGCACGGCGGTGTAGTACCGGCCCACGACGTCGCTCAGTTCCACGGATCCCGTGGCGAGGTCTTCCACCTGCTCGGAAGCAGCTTTCTCGGAACCGTCGCCAAACACCGGGAGCCTGAGCGGCTCGGGATCCACCACCACAAGCTGCGAACGCTGGATGGGTGCAAGCCCGGCCCACTCGGCGAATGCGGCACCCGCGGTGCCCGGCTCCACTTTGCTGCGCAGCTTGCTAACCCCCGACGGCGACTGCTCCGCTTCGCGCCGCAGCATGGTCAGGAGCGTCGCCCCTATCCCGCTCCGGCGGTGGTCCTTGGCAACCTCGATGTAGGCCCAGAGCCGTTCCGGGTGCAGGGAGGCCTCGTGGACCACACCTGCCGCGACCGGGATGCCGATGCCGTCAACGACGTCTTCCGCCACGATGCACCGGCGCCAAGGCTGGCCTTGGCCGCTGTTGCTCGACGGCGCCAGGGCTGCGCGGAATTGCTGGGCCGGCAGGGTCTCGGGCCCACCCCACATTTCCAGGAGCGCGAGGTCGTCGCCCTCACGCCATTCGCGGTATTCGATGGACACGCTTAGGCGCCGATCAGCCGTGCGGCCAGGTAGCCCTCCACCTTGTCCAGGGACACACGTTCCTGGCTCATGGTGTCGCGCTCACGGATGGTGACGGCCTGGTCATCAAGCGTGTCGAAGTCGACGGTGATGCAGAACGGGGTACCGATCTCGTCCTGGCGACGGTAGCGGCGGCCGATGGCGCCGGCGTCGTCGAAGTCGATGTTCCAGTTCTTGCGCAACTGGGCACCCAAGTCTTTCGCCTTCGGGGACAAGTCCTCGTTGCGGCTCAGCGGCAGCACGGCCGCCTTGACCGGTGCCAGGCGGGGGTCGAGCTTCAGGACAGTGCGGACGTCGACGCCGCCCTTGGCGTTGGGAGCCTCGTCCTCGGTGTAGGCGTCCACGAGGAAGGCCATGAAGGACCGCGTCAGGCCGGCAGCCGGTTCAATGACGTACGGCGTGTAGCGCTCGTTGGTGGCTTGGTTGAAGTAGCTGAGGTCCTGGCCGGATGCCTTCGAATGGGTGGAGAGGTCGAAGTCGGTGCGGTTGGCGATGCCCTCGAGCTCGCCCCACTCGGAGCCCTGGAAACCGAAACGGTACTCGATGTCCGTGGTGCCCTTGGAGTAGTGGCTGAGCTTGTCCAACGGGTGCTCGAAGAAACGCAGGTTCTCCGGCCGGATGCCCAGACCGGTGTACCAGGACATACGTTCCTTCATCCAGTACCGGTGCCATTCTTCGTCCGTGCCCGGCTCGACGAAGAATTCCATTTCCATCTGTTCGAACTCGCGGGTGCGGAAGATGAAGTTGCCCGGCGTGATTTCGTTGCGGAAGGACTTGCCGATCTGGCCGATGCCGAACGGCGGCTTCTTGCGGGACGTGGTGAGCACGTTGCTGAAGTTGACGAAAATGCCCTGTGCGGTTTCCGGGCGCAGGTAGTGCAGGCCTTCTTCACTGGCGACGGGGCCCAGGAAGGTCTTGAGCAGGCCGGAGAACTCCTGCGGTTCGGTCCATTGGCCGCGGGTGCCGCAGTTGGCACAGGCGATGTCTTTGAGGCCGTTTTCGGCGGGACGGCCCTTCTTTTCCTCGTACTCTTCTTCGAGGTGGTCGGCGCGGTAGCGCTTGTGGCAGGAGAGGCACTCGACCAGGGGGTCGGAGAACACCTCGACGTGGCCGGAGGCTTCCCATACCTGGCGGGGCAGGATCACGGAGGAATCGAGGCCAACTACATCTTCGCGGCCGCGGACTACGCTCTGCCACCACTGGCGCTTGATGTTTTCCTTGAGCTCGGCACCGAGGGGGCCGTAGTCCCATGCGGACCGGGAGCCACCATAGATTTCACCGGCCTGGAACACGAAGCCCCTCCGCTTGGAGAGGGAAATGACCTGGTCGAGGACGGATTTTGCTGCCATGGGTACTCCAATGTTCTACAGGGCCGCTGGGTGCGGTCCGTGGTTGTGCGCGAAGGTATTGCTGTGCAGGAAGCTGCGTGTCCTAGCCTACCGGCCTTTGACCGCTGTCCTGCCTCCGGGACTGGTCCGCATGGCTCTTGGCGGGACGGCGGGAAGTGAGTGCGCCCTTCGGCCAAGGCAAGGTGGCGACGATGATGGCGAATAGGGTCAGCAAGGTGCCAAGGATCGTGGGCAACGCAACCACGGTTCCCGGAGCAGGCAGGACCAGGTCAAGCGCGAGGGATCCGAGCAACTGTCCGGCGATCATCCCCAACCCGGTCACCAGGACACCGAGGCTGCGGACCAGCAAGGCAGCCAGGCCGATAAAGACGCAGCCCATTGGCCCGCCCACGTAATACCACCATTCAGCAGGCAGGGCGTGGCCGGGGCCAACGAAGATCACTTTGATGAGCCAGGCGATCCAGAGAATGACCGTTCCGGCCACGAAATTCACCAGCGTCGCGGCGATGGGGCTGCCGTAGTGCACGGTCGCCGTGCCGTTCATCGCCTGCTGGAAACTCATCAGGCAGCCAGCCACGACGGGCAACAGGATCGGGAGCATTAGGGACCCGACCTCGGACGCTGCCCCGAGGCGCGGCGAAACGGCCCAGACGACGGCGGCGAGCGTCAGGACGCTGCCGAGGATACGGACCCCGGTGATCGATCGTTTGCCGCCGGGACCGATCCCGAGCCGGTCCACGAGTAGTCCGCTCAGGGTCTGGCCCGTGATCACGGCTACCGTGAACAACGCGACGCCAAGCAGGCCAATGGTGAACGATTGGGCAATCACGTAGAGGGCGCCGATCCCGCCGGCCACCACATAGAACCGCGGAAAGCTGCGCTCCTTGACGGCAGGAACTATCCGGCGCAAACCAGCGCGGCCTTTCGGCAGTGCAAGGCCGATCACGGCGATCATTACCAGCCCGGTAGTGAAGCTTACGACGGCGGCCGCGACGCCGTCGTCGAGCCTGGCCCCCAGCGCACTGTTGATCCGTCCTTGGACCGGAAGCAGGGTACCGTTGGCCACCGCAAGAAGGAGGCCGGTGAGCAACGGAGGGGAGGTACTTCGGAAGGCGGGACGGGACGACTGCGGCATTTTCACCACCTTACTTTCAGGCATCATTGCTTGTATGAACAACCCGGAGATCGAAGAAATCCCCATTCGCGACGACATGATCCGACTCGGTCAGCTCCTGAAGCTCGCCAACCTGGTGGAGGACGGTGTGGAAGCCACGGAACTCATCAAGAACGGCCTGGTCAAAGTCAACGGCGAGATCGACGATCGGCGCGGCCGCCAACTCCACGTAGGCGACACCGTGACGGTCAACGGACAGACGGTGCGGATCGCAGCCGCTTCCTAGCAACGCGGGGTCACTTACGGCCCATTACGTGCCTCAGGATGGGCCGTAAGTGACCCCGCGTTGCTTCCTAGACGGAGGTGAGGACCTTGTGCTCCAGGAATTCTGCGACGTGGCCGATTTCCTGCTGGTTGATGCCGTGCCACATGCCTGTGTAGAGCACCTTGGTAAGGTCCGTGTGCTTTCGTACCCACCCCATGGTGTATTCGATCTTGTCCGGGGTGATGACAGGATCCTGCTGGTCCCGTCCCCAGAAGAGCGGCACGGAACCATCCAGTTCGGCGTCACGGAACGCGGGGTCGGCATCGGCGTCAACGGCGAAGCCTGAAAGCCCGACGACGGCGGCGAAGTCCGCGGGGCGCTGCCGAAGCAGCGAGGTGGCCATCGCCATGCCCATGGAAAATCCGAGGAGCGTCACCGAACTGTGGTTGGACTTGAACGAGTCCAACCAGGAAAACACGTACTCCGCGGCGTCCTTGACAGCGTCGAGGGAGTAGTCGATGGACGCCGTGAGCGGGAACCAGGTGAAGCCCGGGCCAGTGGCTATCGGCGCGCGGAGCGAAGCGATGACGAAGTCCTGGGGCAACAGCCCGGCAAGGCTGAAGAGGTCTTGCTCGTTGGATCCATAACCGTGCAACAGGAGCAGCAACGGCTTTCCAGCCCGTTCTTCCTCTTCGTGGGACCACAAAACGACCGGATCTGGAAAAGCAGGGGCAGGGAAGGCGGAAGCTTGACTCATGGGACTATTCTTGCAGTTACCCATGAGTAACAAGCTACGGGCGCGTGGCGTTGCAGCAAGAGGCAGGATATGAACGTGAGTGACACTGGTTCCACGGTCGGGCCCAAGTCGGTCGAGCGGATTCATCCGTGGACCCGCTACGTGGCATTAGGTGATTCCTTTACCGAAGGCATCGGCGACCCGGAACCCAACAATCCCGGGGGACATCGCGGCTGGGCGGACCGCGTTGCGGAGGAACTGAGCCGGGGACACCGGGATTTCGCCTACGCCAACCTCGCCATACGCGGGCGGTTGCTACAGCAGATCCTCGACGAGCAACTTGGCCCGTGCATGGACCTCAAGCCGGACCTCGTGAGCATTTCCGCAGGTGGCAACGACCTCATCCGTCCAGGGGGCGATCCCGACTCCTTGGCCGAGAAACTCGACGCCGCCGTGCAGACCCTGAGTTCCGAAGGCGCCACCGTGGTTCTCTTCAACGGTCCGGACACCGTGTCATCAGTACTCGGCCGGATCCGCGGCAAGGTGGCCATCTACAACGAAAACCTCCGCACCGTGGCCGCCCGCCACGATGCCGTGATCGCTGATATGTGGTCCCTCCGGCAACTTTCGAACTCCCAGATGTGGGACGAAGACCGCCTGCATTTCTCGCCGCTCGGCCATCACACCATCGCCGCGATGGTCCTCGATTCACTCAATGTGCCGCACAACCTCGAACCGCTGTTCCCCAAGCCGCTCCCCCAGCGCAGTTGGCGCGAAGCCCGCTCGGGCGACCTCGTATGGGCGCGCGAGTATTTTGTCCCGTGGGTCATCCGCCGGATCCGGCACCAGTCCTCGGGCGATGGAATCTTGCCAAAACGCCCGACGCCGGGACCCGTCTTCGGTCCGGCTGACACCTTCGTGCCGCGGAACTGAGAGAGGACCACGGGGCGGGTCACAGGGAGCGGGACTAAGCTGGTGAAAGACCTAGGAGGCCTCCACCGTGAACAATTTGATCTTCTGGATCATCGTCTGCTCTTGGCTGATTCCCATGGGGATCCGCATGTACAACCGATCGCGCCAGCGCAGGCTCCGGAACGGTGACTACGGGAATAACAGCTACGGAAACTACCCTGGAACCCCTCCGGGACAGTTCCCCGGCCAGCAATATCCCGACGGCCCGTTTTCCGGGCAGTCCTATCCTCCACAGAACTACCCTCCACAGAACTACCCCGTCGGATACCCGGAGCAACCCCCGGTGATCATCCCGGCTGAGCCGCAACCCCCGGTGGCGACGCCCGCACGGCAGGCCGCTCGGCCGTCGTCGGCTACTCCCCAAGCGAACGCTGCGCCCCAAGGCTACCGGGCCCGGAAACTGGCCGAACTGGACCAGGAGTACAGCGACGGGAAAATCGCCATGGAGGACTACATGAAGCTCCGCCAGGAGATCATGAACGGCTGATTCAGCCGAAGAAAGCTTCGCGCAGCTGGGGACCGAGCTGGCCGATCTCGGTGAGGAAACCGTCGTGCCCGATCGGCGCCTCGATCACGTGAACGGGAACTTCTCCGGGCAAGGCCTTGGCAAGCTCGTGGGATTGTTGCGGGAAGTAGAGGCGGTCCGAGTCCACCGAGGCAACGAAGAACTTCGCCGTTGCCACGGACAGCGCCTCCTCCAATGAGCCCCGGCCGCGGGTGATGTCATGGCTCATGAGGGCCTCGGTAATGGCGATGTAGCTGTTGGCGTCGAAGCGCTGGACCAGCTTGCTTCCCTGGTGGTCCAGGTAGCTCTCCACCTGGTAGCGGCCCCGGTCCCCCAACGCGGCAGCCTGAAGGGGCGCCTCGCTGCCCTGGGCGTTCCGGCCGAAGCGGAAGTCCAGTTCATCCGCCGAACGATAGGTGATGTGGGCGATCCGCCGGGCAAGGGCCAACCCGGCCTCGGGCGCGGCCTGGCCATAGTAGTCGCCGCCCTTGAAGTCGGCGTCCTGCCGGATGGCGAGCGTCTGGGCCTGCGCAAACGCGATCTGCTCGGCAGTGCTGTACGCCCCGATCGAAATCACGGCGCATCGCTTGACGCGGTCCGGATAGCTGACGGCCCATTCGAGTGCGCGGGCACCGCCCATGGACCCGCCGACGACGGTGTGCCAGCTGTGGATCCCCAAAGCGTCGGCCAGCCGGGCTTCGGCTACGGTGCTGTCCCGCAGGGTCACGAGCGGGAAGCGGGAGCCCCACGGCCTGCCGTCAGGAGCGCTCGACGACGGCCCGGTGCTGCCATAGCAGCCTCCCACGATGTTGACGGAGACCACGAAGTAGCGGTCCGTGTCGATGGTGGCACCGGGGCCAACGAGTTGTTCCCACCAGCCTTCTTCGGCGCTCTCGCCGCGGGCCACATGGGTGCTGCCGGTCAGGGCGTGTTCCACCAGGACAGCGTTGGAAGCGTCTGCGTTGAGCCGCCCCCACGTCTCGTACGCAAGGACGACCTCCGGCAGGAAACCTCCGGCCTCCAGTTCGAGTCCGCCCACGGAAACATACTTGAGGGTTCCGTCCTGGGTACCGGAAAGGGGTATGGCTGTTACAGCAATTGTCATTCGTTGACACCTCACATCGCGCTTGCCCGCCGCCAATACAGCGAAGGGCCAGGTCTTCACCCGGGGCACCCCGCCGCGAATGGAGGGTTGCCGGCCAGCAAGCCGGGGCTGTCGCTGGCACTCATGACCTATAGGAAGAGTCTAGGAAAACCAGACCCCTCCTGACGAAGATTATGACATCTTTGTGACACTTCGCCGCGTTTTGTTCACGAAGCGGAGGCCGAGGACGTCTGAAATTGAAGAGACGGATGTTGCCTGTGTGACTGGAGATAGAATTGGGTGCAGCAGTCTGCATCCTTCGGATGCCTCCGCCGGCACTGTGCGTCACAGGAAGATTGAAGTTCGTGAAAAAGCCACTCGGCGTCGTTCCGATAGCCCTGTTCATGCTGGTATCAGGTTTCACTGTGGGAGTGCCGCTGCCGGCGCATGCCGACACAACTCCGGGAGCCGGCGAAGACCGATACGTGGTCCGTTATACGCCCGATGCGGATGTTGCAGACAAAGCCGCGGAACTGCGGTCAAGCGGAGTCTCGGTCGACAGGACGTTCACGCACGCAGTGAAGGCTGCCGTCGTCACCACGACGTCCGCCAAGGCGGCACAATTGGCCAAGTCGGGTCGGGTCGCGTCCGTGGACCGGGATATGCCGGTGCGTATTTCGGACACTCAGGCGCCAGCACCCTGGGGTCTCGATCGCACGGACCAAAGATCTCTTCCTCTGTCCGGAAGCTACACGCCACCGTCGAGCGGCGCAGGCGTCTCGATCTACGTGGTGGACAACGGCGTGCTTGGCACCCATCAGGACTTCGCCGGCCGCGTAAGCGCGGGTTGGGACGCCATTACCCGGAGCGCCCCGGCGGCCTCTCCTTGCACCGATACGTCAACATTCCCCGATGCCGGCCACGGCACGCACGTCGCCGGAATCGCGGCCGGCAGCACTTATGGAATGGCCAAATCGGCAACGATTGTGCCGATCCGGGCACTCGACTGCAAAGGCAATGGAAACACCTCCGACGTCATAGCGGGACTGGACTGGATGGTGCAGCAGCACCAGCCTGGACAGCCCGCCGTCGCAAACCTCAGCCTTTCAGGCCTTCCCGGCCAGACCAGCCAAAGCCTGGACGATGCGGTCCAAGGGGTGATCGACAACGGCATTACCGTCACCTTGGCGGCGGGCAATTCGAGCGGCGACGCTTGCACCGTGTCCCCGGCCCGGGTGCCCGCGGCTCTGACGGTGGCCGCCTCGGACATGTCGGATCGCCAGGCATTTTTCTCCAACTTTGGTTCCTGCATTGACCTATACGCTCCAGGGGTTCAGATCACGTCCGATTGGGCGACATCGAATACTGCGACTAATGTCCTCACTGGCACGTCCATGGCGGCGCCGCACGTAGCAGGCGCCGCGGCGATGCTCCTCTCCCAGCACCCTTCATGGACCCCGGCACAGGTGGCGTCGACGTTGACCACGGGGGCGACCTTCGGGGTCATCCAGTCGGCCGGAAACTGCACGCCGAACCGGCTGCTTTATGTCAGCAATTCACTCTTCACGGCACCGCCGTATCTTTCAGGCGGCTTTGTCGCGGCAGCACCCTGCAGGCAACTGGATACCCGTGACGGCACCGGCGGGGTCAACGGTCCAGTGGGGCCAGGACAAACCGTCAACGTCAAAGTCGCAGGGCACGGAGGCATCCCGGCCACGGGTGTTTCAGCGGTCGCGATGAACATCACCGTCGCCAACCCCACCTCCAACGGCTTCGTCACCGCCTACGCCGCTGGAACCCCGCAACCAAACACCTCGAACGTCAACTACGCCCCAGGGCAAATCGTCCCCAACTTCGCCATCACCCCGGTCTCAGCCGACGGAACGATCTCCTTCACCAACACTTCCTCCGGCACTGTCCAAATCATCGCCGACACCTCCGGCTATTTCCTTGGCGGTGCGGCTACCGGTGCGGGCGCGTTTTCCGCCCAAGTACCAATCCGGCAATTGGATACCCGCGACGGCACCGGTGGGGTCAACGGTCCAGTGGGGCCAGGACAAACCGTCAACGTCAAAGTCGCAGGGCACGGAGGCATCCCGGCCACGGGTGTTTCAGCGGTCGCGATGAACATCACCGTCGCCAACACCACGTCCAACGGCTTCATCACCGCCTACGCCGCTGGAACCCCGCAACCAAACACCTCCAACGTCAACTACGCCCCAGGGCAGATCGTCCCCAACTTCGCCATCACCCCTGTCTCCGCCGACGGAACGATCTCCTTCACCAACACTTCCTCCGGTACTGTCCAAATCATCGCCGACACCTCCGGCTATTTCCTTGGCGGTGCGGCTACCGGTGCGGGCGCGTTTTCCGCCCAGGCTCCTTTCCGGCAATTGGACACGCGTAACGGCACCGGCGGGGTCAACGGACCCGTGGGGCCAGGACAAACCGTCAACGTCAAAGTCGCAGGGCACGGAGGCATCCCGGCCACGGGTGTTTCAGCGGTCGCGATGAACATCACCGTCGCCGGCCCCACGTCCAACGGCTTCATCACCGCTTATGCCGCAGGAACCCCGCAACCAAACACCTCCAACGTCAACTACGCCCCAGGGCAGATCGTCCCCAACTTCGCCATCACCCCGGTCTCCGCCGACGGAACGATCTCCTTCACCAACACCTCCTCCGGCACGGTCCAACTTATCGCCGACACTTCCGGGTATTACATCGCGGGTTAACCGGGGAACGGGGCGCCCACAGGAGTGGGCGCCCCGGCATCGAACGAACCGGCAAATGCGCCTAGCTGCCCTTGGCTGCCCGGAATCCTGCCTCGAGGTCCGCGAGGATGTCGTCGATGTGCTCGATCCCGACTGACAACCGCACCAAGCCCGGGGTCACTCCGGCAACGGCCTGCTGTTCAGCGGTCAGCTGGCTGTGCGTGGTGGACGCGGGGTGGATGACCAAGGAACGGACGTCGCCGATGTTTGCCACGTGCGAATGCAGCTCCAGGGCGTCCACGAAGCGTTTGCCGGCGTCGATCCCGCCGCGGATGGTGAAGGACACCACCGCGCCGGTGCCCCGGGGGCCGTACTTCCGCCCGCGTTCGAACCACGGACTGGAAGGCAGCCCCGCGTACGCGACCGATTCGACGTCGTCGCGCCCTTCGAGCCATTGCGCCACTTTGGTGGCGTTGTCCACGTGGCGTTCCACCCGCAGGCTGAGGGTTTCGATTCCTTGGGCGATCAGGAAAGCGTTGAACGGGGAAACTGCCGAGCCGAGGTCGCGCAGGAGCTGGACCCGGGCCTTGAGGATGTAGGAGAGGTTCGCGCCGAGGGCACCGTCCTTGCCGAGGTCGCGGGCGTAGACCAGGCCGTTGTAGCTGGGGTCCGGAGTATTGAAGTTGGGGAACCGCTCAGGGTCCTTGCCGAAATCGAAGTTGCCGGAGTCCACGATGACGCCGGCGATGGCAGATCCGTGCCCGCCAAGGTACTTGGTGGCCGAATGCACCACGATGTCCGCGCCCCACTCGATGGGCCGGATCAGGTAGGGCGTGGCGAGGGTGTTGTCCACGACGAGCGGGACCCCTGCCTCGTGCGCAATGCGGGAGACGCCCTCGATGTCCAAAACATCCTGGCGGGGGTTGGAGACGACTTCGGCGAAGAAGAGCTTGGTATTTGGCTGCACTGCGTCGCGCCAGTGGTCGAGGTTGTCCGGGTCCTCGACGAAGGTGACCGAAATTCCGAATTTCTTGAGCGTGTGGGCGAGCAGGTTGTAGGTGCCGCCGTAGAGGCTCGGGCTGGCGACCAGATGGTCGCCAGCCTCGGCGACGTTGAGGATGGCGAACGTTTCCGCGGCCTGGCCGGAGCTCAGCAGGAGCGCCGCCAAGCCACCCTCCAGGCTCGCTATGCGCTGTTCCACCGCATCCTGCGTGGGGTTGCCGATCCGGGTGTAGATGGGTGCCAGTTCGGCCAGCGCGAAGCGGTTGGCTGCGCTTTCCGCGCTGGGAAAGACGAACGAGGTGGTCTGGTAGATCGGGAGTGCCCGGGCGCCGGTGGCGGCGTCCGGCTCCTGGCCGGCGTGGATCTGGCGCGTTTCGAATGACCATCCTTGGGACATGCGGACTCCTGGTTGTCTGGGCTTTTGCCGTGCTTCAGCCTGCCGGGCTGCGGTATTCAGCGTGCCGGCGTTCGGTTGCCGCCAGTCTAGGGACGGTATTGCGGGCTCCGGAAGCTTTGTGACGAACCCAGTAGTTTTCGGTCCCGGCGCGTCCTGAAGTGACTCTGAGCTGCCTTTTCGATACATCCCACCTTGGTTAGGCTTGACTTAGCTGAGAGCTCCATCACAAAGTGCCAAGATGAAGCCATGCGCATGGATCACGTCTCTTACGCTTGTGAACGAGATGGCCTGTTGGCCACCACCGAGCGGATTTCCGCAGCATTGGGAGTGGACGCAGTCCGGGGCGGAGTGCACCCGCGCTTCGGTACCCGGAACATGATCATTCCCCTTGCTGACCACAAATACCTGGAAGTTGTCGAGGTCCTTGACCACCCGGCATCCGACAAGGCACCTTTTGGACAAGCCGTCCGTGCACGCTCCGCCACGGGAGGTGGATGGATGGGCTGGTGCGTCGCTGTTGACGACCTGAGCCCGTTCGAACAGCGGCTCGGACGCGCCGCTGTTCCCGGCAACCGCAAGTTTCCGGACGGCCGCGAACTCGTCTGGTCGCAGATCGGCATCCTGGGACTCATCGCCGATCCCCAGGTTCCCTACTTGCTCCGTTGGGAGGGCGACCCTGCCCTTCACCCGTCCCTCGTGTACCCAAGCGACGTCAAGATGTCCAGCCTCACCATTGCGGGCTCAGCGGAGCGCGTCACCGAGTGGCTTGGGGAACCCGTGGAGAAGCCGCTTGAGGACGTTGCAGTCCAATGGATGGCTCCGCACGGAACGCCGGGAATCATGTCGGTAACGTTCGAAACCACCAACGGGGCCGTCACCATCTGACGGACCAACGGGCCAGGATGGTCCGGGAAAAACTTCGGCCGCCATATGCGGGTGCCAACGATGTCACCCCGCAATGGCGGCCGATACCTTTTAACGCGCCCCTAGCCCAGCCCGATGGCCTTGCCGAAGACGCTGAAGCCGACAAACGCCACGATGTCCAGGAGCGCGTGCGCCACGACGAGCGGCATGACGCGTTTGGTCTTCGTGTAAATCCAGCCAAACACGAGGCCCATGACGGCGTTGCCGATGAACGGCCCGAAGCCTTGGTACAGGTGGTAGCTGCCGCGAAGGAGGGCGCTGAGCATGATCGCCAGCGGGGTGCTCCACCCGAACTTCCCGAACCGGTCCAGGAGGTAGCCCACCACGATGACTTCTTCGACGACGGCGTGCCGCACCGCGGAGAGGACCAGCACCGGCACGGTCCACCAGTAGGAGTCCAGGCCGCTGGGGATGATCGCCGTCGTGATCCCGAGGGCGCGGCCGGCCGCATAGAGGCCCAGCGACGGGATGCCGATCAGCGCGGCGAGGCCCAGTCCGTGCAAGGCGTCACGGCCCGGGCGGGCGAAGTTGAAGCCCAGCCGGGTGAATCCCGAGGGACTCTCCGCCGTTTGGCGGTGCAAGGACAGGAAGTAGAACACCAACACCACAGGGACCAGGGCGAACGCGATATCCAGCAGCTGGTAGGTGAGGTCGAAGTACTCGCGCGTGCTCTGCGAGCGGTTGAGGGTAGACGTCGCATGGGCCAAGGGCCCCTGGGTCATCTTGTCCAACAACTGCACTACGGAGTACACAGCCGATTGACCCAGGGACAAGCCAAGGACAATCAGCACTTCGGCGCGCAACCGGCGCGTTGAGGCTAGGAGCATGCTCCTATCTTGCCCGCATTTGCCTGATGTTTTCCCTGAGCCGGGTCCCCGGTGTCCTCTTGCATGGGCCGGGCGGCTCCTGACCCTATGCTTGGTGGGATGAGCGCGCCAGCACGAATCTTCATGATCCGGCACGGCCAGTCCGCCGCCAATGCCGACACTTCCATCTACAACCGTGTGCCCGATTACCGCATCCCGCTGACGAAGCTCGGCATCGAACAGGCACGGGCCGCGGGTGAGGCCCTGCGCAGGAAGCTCGACGGCGAACCTGTGTGCGTTTATGTCTCGCCCTACCTTCGGGCGTACCAGACCCTCGAGGCACTGAATCTGGACAGCATCACGGAAAGGGTGATCGAGGAGCCCCGGCTGCGTGAACAGGACTGGGCCAACTTCCAGATTGCCGGAGACATCGGGGACCAGAAGGAGCTTCGCAACCTCTACGGGCACTTCTTCTACCGGTTCCGCGAGGGCGAATCAGGCTCCGATGTCTACGACCGGATTTCGTCCTTCATGGAAACCCTGTACCGGCATTGGGAAAAACCCGACTACGCGCCCAACACCCTGCTGGTGACCCATGGCCTCACCATGCGGCTCTTCTGCATGCGATGGTTCCACTGGTCGGTGGAGTACTTCGAGTCCCTCAACAACCCGGGCAACGCGGAGCTACGGACCCTTATCCGCAACGATCAGGACAAGTACGATCTCGACACGCCCTTCAGCCAGTGGGTGCAGCGCAGCACGGACGAAACCGTCCTGAACGCTCCCCCGATGGTCTTCTGACGGGCACAACGCTGCTAGGCGTCCTTGGCCACGATCACCTCGGTGCCGCTGGCTTCAAACGCTGCCTTGTCCTCTGCCGTGATGCCCGAATCCGTGATGAGCCTGCGGAAATCGTACCCGGCCATCGCCGCGAAGGCACGCTTGCCGATCTTCGTGGAGTCGGCCAGGACGTAGGAGTCGGTGGCGCGGCGGGCCATCACGGTATTCACCATGGCTTCTCCTTCGTCGGTAATGGTGGGACCGATCTTGGGATCGACTCCATTAACGCCGATGAAAGCGATGTCCAAGGCAACCTTCTGCATGATGACATCCGTGTAAGGCCCGACAAGTTCGTACGAACGCGGGTTCAGGATGCCGCCGGTGACCATGATCTTGATGTTGGGTCTCACGGCAAGCTGGGCGGCGATATTGATGGCGTTGGTGACCACCGTCAGCATGGGCCGGTTGGAGGGCGCGTTGAGGTCTTCGCGGGTGGACAGCACCTGGGCCAGGGCCGTGTTGGTGGTGCCGCCGCTGAGTCCGATCACTGCCCCGGGCATGATGAGCTCCGAAGCTGCCAGGGCAATCTGCTGCTTGGCCTCGGCGTGATCATCCCTGTTGTAGCGCCCCGGAAGTTCGTAGGCCACTGATCCCGTCGTTGCACCGCCCCGGGTACGGCTCAGGAGCCGCTGCTTGGCGAGGCTGTCCAGATCACGGCGCGCAGTAGCCGGCGAGACGGCCAGCCGGGTCACGATATCCTCGACCTCAACATGCCCTGACTCGGCGAGGAGATCAAGGATGGCTGTCAGTCGATCGTTGCGGGTCATCACGAACCTTCCGGAAATTGGGACTAGTTCACTTTCGCGAACAGCGTCAGCAAACGTGCGGTTTCCAACACCAGGGCGTCTCGTCCGGCCTTGATGTACTTGCGGGAGTCCACCACCGAGGGGTTGGCATCCAGGTACTCACGGACGGCGCGGGTGAAGAACCCGTTCAAGTGTGTGGATATGTTGATCTTAGTCATACCGGCCCGGATTGCCGCCACCAGCGTTTCGTCCGCCACGCCGGAGGACCCGTGAAGGACGAGCGGCAGCTGGACGGCCTCCTTGAGCCGGGTGATGAGGGCCAAGTCCAAGGCTGCGCTGCGTTCGGTCATCGCGTGCGAGGAACCGACGGCGACGGCGAGGGCGTCGACGCCGGTGGCGTCCACGAAGGAACGGGCCTCGGCCGGATCCGTCCGGACTCCCGGAGCATGGGCACCGTCCTTGCCTCCCACTTTCCCGAGCTCGGCCTCGACGTACACCCCGTGGTCCTGGGCGTATCTGGCGATCCGACGCGTGACTTCAACGTTCGAGTCGTAAGGCAAGTGCGCGCCGTCGTACATGACCGAGCCGAACCCGAGGTCGACAGCTTGCAGTGCCAGCTCTTCGGATTCGGCGTGGTCCAGGTGCAGGGCCACGGGTACCGAAGAGTCCCTGGCGATGGACATTGCACCCCGGGCAATCGGGACGAGTCCGCCGTGGAAACGGACGCAGTTCTCCGAGATCTGCAGGATCAACGGGACACCCGCCGTCTCCGCCCCCGCCACCAGGCCTTCGGCGGTTTCGAGGTGGATGACATTGAAGGCGCCCTGTCCGATTCCATTGGACGCGGCGGTATCCATGAGTTCCCGTGTACTGACGAGCGTCACAGGGTCTCCTTCCAGCTGAGAATGAGTTGGTCTTCGAGGTCCGCGTAAAGCGGCGAGATCTCGCCGGCCACCGGCATGAGCACCGCGGCGGCGGACCAGGCGGTTGCCCGGCGCAGAATCCCGGGAATATCAGTGATGTCGGTGAAGCCTGCGGCGAGCGCGACGGCGGCAGCCGCCACACCGGCGTCGCCGGCTCCAGTGGGGTTGCCGCTGAGCGGCTCCGGGAGCCGCGCGCTCCAGTAGCCTCCGGGGGCGGCATGGTGGAACGCAAGCATGCCTTCAGCGCCGGCAC
The DNA here is from genome assembly GCF_052115205.1 of Arthrobacter sp. 2RAF6. Taxonomy (NCBI): domain Bacteria; kingdom Bacillati; phylum Actinomycetota; class Actinomycetes; order Micrococcales; family Micrococcaceae; genus Arthrobacter; species Arthrobacter sp. 2RAF6. The sequence continues at coordinate 31,971 of NZ_JBFRGF010000018.1, forward strand.
TGACCAGGACAGTTTTGGCCCCGAGGGCGATCAATCGCCGCGCCGCGACGTCCAGGCTGCTTTCCCCTGTTGCTTCGAGTAGTTCGTGATTGTTGGGCTTGAGGAGATCCGCCCCGGCCTGTGCGGCGGCGATGATCCCGGGACCGGAGGTATCGACGACGGCGGGAATACCGGCGTCGTGCGCCAGACGCACCAGTGCCGGGTAGAAGTCGGCGGGCGCGCCGGGCGGCAGGCTGCCCGAACCGACAAGCACTCCCGCGCTTTGCCCGTCGAGGGCGTCGACGACGGCGGCGGCCAGCGCCTGCCATTCGGACGATTGGAGGGGACTCCCCTCCTCATTGAAAATGGACGTTTCGCCGCCCACCGTGTCGACGAGGGCGATGCTGCGCCGTGTTTCCGCGGCGACCGGAATCAGGCGATGCGGGACGCCGCTGCTGAGCAGTTCGGCAGCGAATTCGGCACCGGCCGTGCCGCCCGAGGGGGCGAGAACTAGTACGGGGTGGCCCAGCTGATGGGCCACCCGCGCAACGTTGAGGCCCTTTCCACCCGCGCGGCTGAGGGGTGCGGCGACGCGATGGCTTGCTCCGGGGGTGATCCCGGCGACGTGGTAGCTGAGGTCGATGGCCGGATTGGGCGTGACGGTAATGACCCGTTTCATGGCCTGTTTCATCGCCTCGTCCCTGTGCCGGAGGCGGCCTTCGCGGCCGGGAGCAAGGCCCGGGCCCTCATGGCGGCGCCGAGCAGGCCTGCATCCTGGCCCAGTTGGGCGCGCATGATGACGGGCCGGCGCTGGAAATCGAGCAGCTCGTCGAGGCCCGAACGGAGTGGCTGCAGGAGTCCTTCTCCCGCTTCGGCGAGCCCGCCGCCCACCACCACTGCCTCGGTGCCGATGATGCTGACGCATTGGCTGAGGCTGAAAGCGAGTGCATCCACTGCATCGCCCCAGATCCGGGCCGCAAGCGCATCGCCTGCTTTGGCCCGTTCGAGGACTTCACGGGCACCGGTGCGGGGAGTTCCGGCTTTGTCACTGTAACGCCGGGCGATCGCCCCGGCGGAGCCGACTGCCTCGAGGATCGCGTGGCCCGGACCGTCGGGGTCCGGTACGAGGGCGTGGCCCAGTTCCCCGGCGAAGCCGCCTGCGCGCACCGGGTACCCGTCGGAGATGACGGCGGCGGCGATCCCGGTACCAACCACCATCACCACGACGTTGCGAAAATCGCGGGCCGCTCCGAACCGGAATTCGGCTTCGGCTGCCGTGCTGACATCGTGGCCGAAGGAGACCGGCAGTCCGAGGCGCTGCGCGGCCTTTTCCCCGAAGGGAAAGTTCCGCCATCCCAGGTTCGCCGAATAGATCCCGATTCCGGTGTCTGAGTCCACGATTCCCGGAACCACAATGCACGCGGCCTTCGCCGGGTGGCCGGGAAATTCAGCGGCAAACTCAGCAGCCATCGCGGCGATGGCGTCCAGGATCGCCTCGCCAGGCCGCAAGGGATCATGCGGCGTAGCAGTGCGGCGCAGGCCCAGGACATTCCCGGCCGTGTCGACAAGGCCTGCCTTCAGATCCGTGCCGCCGACATCGAAGGCCAGGACTGCGGATTCAGCGGTTCCGAGAACCATGGGATTGCCTAGGCCGTGGCGTTCAGGACGACAGAACGCGTGAGGTTGCGCGGCAGATCGGGATTGAGGCCGCGCACGCGTGCCCGGTCCAGGGTGACTTTATGGACCCGGGCCAGCTCGGCGAGCGGGTGCTTGCCGGTGTTGACATAGAGGGCGCCCGTGCGGCCCATATCGGCGTCCAAGCCCTCAGGCTGAGGGCCGAAGATCCACGTCACTCGACCAGGAGCGGCGATGGAAATGGGACCGTGCCGGTATTCCATCGCCGGATAGGATTCGGTCCACCCCTGCACTGCTTCGCGCATCTTGAGTCCGGCTTCGTGGGCCAGGCCAACGGTCCAGCCGGTACCGAGGAAGGTGAACTGTTCGGCGTCGAGCAGCTCCCGGGAAACAGGCTCGGCGACGGCAGCGACGGCGTCCTCGATTGCCGTGCCGAGCTCGATACCAAGGCTCGTCAGGAGGTACACGAGGGCCGTCGTGGCGAAACGGGTCTGGACCACCGATTTCTCGTCCGCGTAGGGAAGGCCGATCACGGCGTCGGCCAGGGTGGTGATGGGCGAATTCACGTCCCCGATTACCGCGATGGTGCGGACTTTTCCACGCAAGGCTTCCAAAAGCTCAAGTACCTCCGTGGTGGTGCCGGAGCGGGTGATGGCGATGACGGCGTCGTAGTGGCGGCCGGCGCTGTTGTGATTGAGGAAGGCTTCGGACGCTGCGAACGCGTCGGTGACGCCCTTGCCCGCGGCTTCCCGGGCAGCGGCATAGCTCTGAGCCATGAACCATGAGGTACCGCAACCGACGACGGCGACTCGCTCACCGTCAGCAGGAAGCAGGTGCCCCGCCTTGGCTTGCTCAAGTTCGCACTGCTCGATGGCCCGCTTCCAGACCTCGGGCTGCGAAACAAGCTCTTCTTCCATGAAGGCCCCGAGGGTGTTGTTACTCATCGCACTTACCATTCCTGTCCGCGCTTCTTCGACGCACTCTTCAACACGTCATTCAACATTCGACGGTTTGACGTTTTATGATCCATACAAACACTAAACGATCATATTCAATCGCACAAGGATCGTGGCAGGCACCACGTGCGCCGAAAGAAAAAGCAGGGCCCCTCCATCTGGAGAGGCCCTGCTTTGTTGACTCGGGAGCGCCGCTAGGCCGCGCGAACGCCTGCCCGCCACACAGCGAAAGTCAGCGGGATACCGGGACGGTAGGCCAGGTGCGTCGCCGATGGCGCCTTGAGCATGTGCAGGTCGGCACGGTGTCCGACGGCGATCGAACCCACCGCCCGTTCGCCGTCGACGTCGTTGCCCGATTCCCTGCCGAGCGCCAGCGCACCGCCATAGGTGGCCGCCCGCACGGCTTCGTGGACGCTCAGGCGCATCTGCAACACGGCCGTTGTGACGCAGAAGGCGATGGAACTCGTGTAGGAGGTGCCGGGGTTGCAGTTCGCGGCCAAGGCAATCTGCACCCCCGCGTCGATCAACGTGCGGCCCGGGGCGAGCGGCTGGCGGGTGGAAAGATCGCAGGCAGGCAGGCACGTGGCCACCGTGCCGCGTGCACCCGTTCCGGTGGAGGCGTCCCAGCCGCTCCAGGTTCCGGCGAGCGCCTCGATATCGGCCGCCGAAAGGTAATTGACGTGGTCAACGCTGGCCGCACCGAACTCCACGGCCAACTGCACACCAGGTCCTTCACCCAATTGGTTGCCGTGGACACGCAGGCCCAGGCCCGCATCGCGGCACGCGGTCAGGACGCGGCGCGACTGCTCTTCGGTGAAAGCGCCGCGCTCGCAGAAAACGTCGGCCCAACGGACGTACGGGCGGACAGCGTCGAGCATCGGACCGCAGACGAGGTCCGTGTATTCCTCGGCGTCGACTCCGGCCGGAACCAAATGCGCGCCGAGGTAGGTGACTTCATCTACAGTCGCTGCCGCGATGCGTGCACTGCGGGCCTCATTCTCGAGGTCCAGTCCGTAGCCGGTCTTGCTCTCAAGATAGGTAGTACCTTGGGAGACGGCTTCGGCCACGCGCCCGGCAGCGAGCCGGGTCAGCTCCTCGTCGCTCGCGGCGCGCGTGGCGCCCGTGGTGACGGCGATCCCGCCGGCACTGTAGCTCTGGCCCGCCATCCTGGCCTCGAATTCGGCGGTGCGGTCCCCGGCGAAAATCAGGTGCGAGTGCGAGTCCACCCAACCCGGGAGCACCGCGCGGCCTTCTGCGTCCACATGTTCATCAGCCGAGGGAGCCTCCGACGCCGGTCCGATCCAGGAAATCCGCTCACCTTCGATCACCACGGCGGCGTCCTTGAGGACACGATGCTCCGCGTCCTGGGTCATCAGTTCGCCGACGTTGCTGATCAGTGTGCTCGTTTGGCCGCTCATGAACCTATTGTTCAACGGCGGATGGACCAACGCGCGGCGGCAAGCTCCATAGGTGTCCGGGATACCGGACTAAGCCCGGATGCGGAGCCAGGGAACGCCGAACCCAGGATTTCCGCGGCCGCGAGTTCGGCGATGGCGGAAGAGGTTTGGAAACCGTAGCCACCTTGGCCCGCAAGCCAGAAGAAGCCGGGAGCCTCGGCGTCGAAACCCACCACCGGAACGCCGTCGGCAGCTTCAGTGCGCAACCCGGTCCAGGCTTTGGCCACGGAGCGGATGCCCAACGAGGTGATCGTATTCAGCCGGGCGACGAGCTCTTCCACGTCGCTGGGCCGCGGCTGTGCGTCTTCGGGGCCGCTCGGCACCGTCTCCGACGGCGAAATGAGTACCTGATCGCCCTCGCGACGGAAGTAGTAGGTGTCATCCGCGGCGCACACCATGGGACTTCCGAGCGGAAGCGGGCGTTCGACGTCGACGATTGCCGCCGTGCGCCGGAACGGCTGCAAGCCCAGTTTCTCCACCCCGCTGAGCACCGCGAGTTCATCCGCCCAGGCACCTGCTGCGTTGACGACGACGGCGGACTGGAAGCCTTCCAGCCCGGCGCCCAATTGCCAGCCGGAACCGAGGCGTTGGGCCGAATGGACCCGGGCGCCGGTGATGATGTCCACTCCCCCGGCCTCGGCCCGTTGGCGGTGGTCTTCCAAGAGCACGGGCGCATTGCAGGCGAACGACCCGGTATCCAGGCCGGCGGCCGTGAAGGATCCAGGATTCAGTGCCGGGCACAGCTCAAGGGCTTCGGCGTGCGTGATGGGGTGCATGTGCCCGCTTGCTTCTGCCTTGACGGTGGCTTCGTCGCCCACCAACATGAACGAGCGCGGCTCCAGTACCGGCACCGGTAATGCAGCGTCACGGGCTGCCATCAGTTCCAGCGTGCGGACGGTAAGTTCCTGCACGACGGCGGGTCCGTAGCTCGGTATCAACTGCCGGGCCGAGCGGGAGGACGTGTGGTAGGCAAGTGTCTGTTCGGCTTCCACGAGGGCCACCGAGCACTGGCCGGCCAGCGCCGAAGCCAGCGACAACCCGGCGATGCCTCCACCGACAATTACGACATCATAATTTGCAGCCATCCCCCCATCCTGTCAGCGCACAGGCCCAGATGCGAGGGCACTATTCCACCGCGGACGGCTTGATCCCGCTGTAGGGGGTCCACCATGTGAGCGGCTCCGTGACGGTGAAGCGCCGCCCCGAGATCGAATCCGCGGGAACCCGCACGAAATGGTCCTTCTTGCCAGCTTCCCAAGGAAACAGGGGCAACGAGAACGAATTGACCACGTCATCGAGCTGTTTGACGGGCGCCGCTTTGCCGTGGAGCACAACACTCCACGCGACTCCCGTGTTCGCGTCGACACCGTCCACCTCCATGGCCACCGGGAATTCGCCCAGAGCCGCGGCGAGTTTCGCGCCCGCTCCGGTCCTGAAGACAACCGTCCCCTGGTCCACGGTGTAATTGATCGGAAAAATGTCGGGGTGGTCTCCGAGCCACACGGCCAGCCTGCCGACGGACACGCCCCTCAGGAGATTCCAGCATTGCTGCGAATCCAACACCTCGGTTACACGTTGTGCTGCATCTTTGTCCATGCTGCAGATACTAGGCCTCCGATCCCCCTTGGGACAGTGCTCCCGTGAAGGGGACCTAGCGCAAGTACTGGAGCTCCTTGAAATTGTTGATGTAGTCATCCAGGAGGGCTTCTGCCACCCTGACCGAGTCCACGAGCGGGTTCATGGCCATCGCTTTGTACGCGGAGCGCCGGGAACCCGTGAGCGCAGCGTCGATCGTGGCGCGTTCCACTGCCTTGGCGTTGATGACGAGTCCACGCGCGTAGTCCGGGAGAGCCTTGGCCGGGAGCAATCGGACTCCGCCGGCATCAACGAGGCAGGGCGCCTCAATGACGGCGTCGGCGTCGAGCTCAGCCAGGGTGCCCGCATTGGGCACATTCAGGATCAATCGGGCCGTTTCCCCCTGGCTGATGGCACGCATGATCGCCAAGGCCACGGCCTCGTAGCCGCCGGATACCAGGTCCTCGGCGTCCCGCTCGAACGTGCCCGCTGCGTCCCTGTTGCTCTGCATGTACGTCTCTTCGCGATCGAGCTTGGTCTTTTCCCAGAGCCCGAGGGCTGATTTCGACGACGGGACCCCCGGGGCGGGCCCCGCACCGCCGTCGTTCGCTTCCGCTAGCCCGCTGTAGAAGGCCGACTGCTGCCTCGCCAAGTAGGCGCCACGGGTGGTTTCGGTGCGCCGGTCGGCGTCGAGCGCCTCCCGCCTGAAGTAGTAGTAATGCAGATACTCGTTGGGAACCGCGCCCAGGGCTTTGATCCACGAAGCGCCGAACAGCCGGCCCTCTTCAAAGGACTCGATGGCGCCGTCGTCGGCCAGGAGCCGCGGCAGGACATCCTCACCGTCGACCACCAGCCCGCGCAGCCAGCCCAGGTGGTTCAGTCCGATGTAGTCGATTTCCACGGAACCGTCCCGAAAGGCTGCCGCTCCGCGGTGGACTCCGGCTGCGTGCAGGCATCTCCTGGCCAGCCCCACCGGCGAATCGCAGATCCCCACCACCTTCTTGCCAAGGACCCGTGTCATGACTTCGGTGATGACGCCGGCCGGGTTGGTGAAGTTGATGAACCAGGCTTCCGGAGCATGCTCCTTCACCGACGCGGCGATGTCCAGGACCACGGGAATGGTCCTCAGTGCATACGAAATCCCCCCGGCACCGACGGTCTCCTGCCCGATGACCCCGTGCTCCAGGGCGATCCGTTCATCTGCGGCGCGCCCCTCCAGCCCGCCCACCCTGATGGCAGAGAAGATAAAGTCGGTGCCCGGCAACCCCTCTGACAGCTCCGTGAACATCCGCACTGCGGGTGCATCGGGCACCCCCTCGGCCATGTCGGCGAGGACCCTCGCCACGACGCCCAGGCGCACGGGGTCGGCATCGAACAGCCTCAGTTCGGTGACCCGGCCGGGCCCGTGGTCCGACAGCAGTGCTGAATAGACCAGGGGTACCCGGAACCCCCCGCCGCCCAGGATGGTGAGGATCATGGGAACTCAGAGCCCCGCGGCTGCGCGGCTCTTCACGAACGCCTGGACACACGCCTCTACATCGTCGGCGCTGTGTGCCGCCGAGAGCTGCACGCGGATCCGGGCAGCCCCCTTGGGTACTACGGGGTAGCTGAACGCCGTGACGAACACTCCGTGGTGGAGCATCTCGTCGGCAACCTTCGCGGCCGCCACGGCGTCGCCGAACATCACCGGAATGATAGCGTGCTCGCCGTCGAGCAGCTCGAAGCCTTCCTCGCTCATGCGGCGGCGGAACAAGGCAGCATTCTCGAAGAGCCTGGAGCGGAGCTCGCCCGAACCCTGGACCAGCTCAATGGCCTTGATGGTGGCTGCAACGATTGCCGGAGCCAAGGAGTTGGAGAACAGGTACGGGCGGGCCTTCTGGCGCAGCATGGCGATGATTTCGCTGCGGCCGGAGACGTAGCCGCCGGAGGCGCCTCCCAGGGCCTTGCCGAACGTGCCGGTGTAGATGTCGATCCTGTTGGAAACACCCGCGTGTTCCGGGGTTCCGGCACCGGTGGCTCCCATGAAGCCGACGGCGTGGGAATCGTCCACCATGACCAGCGCGTCGTGCTTTTCCGCGAGATCGCAGATGGCCTCGAGCGGAGCGAGGTAGCCGTCCATGGAGAAGACGCCGTCGGTCACAATGATCTTGCGCCGGGCCGGCGCCTCGCCGGTTGACGCCTCGATCAGCTTGGTTTCGAGGTCAGCCATGTCCTGGTTGGCGTAGCGGAAGCGCTTGGCCTTGCTGAGCCGGATGCCGTCGATGATGGAGGCGTGGTTGAGGGAATCGGAGATGATGGCGTCCTCGGCCCCGAACAGGGACTCGAAGACGCCTCCGTTGGCATCGAAGCAGCTGGAGAACAGGATGGTGTCTTCGGTTCCGAGGAACTGTGAGACCCGGGCCTCGAGCTCAAGGTGCAGGTCCTGGGTGCCGCAGATGAATCGGACGGATGCCATGCCGAAGCCGCGCTCGTCCATGGCGGACTTGGCTGCCGCGATGATGTCCGGGTGGTCTGCGAGGCCCAGGTAGTTGTTGGCGCAGAAATTCAGGACGGTGTTCGCCGGCTGGCCGAGCTGGCCCGCCGAGATGTGGCTGGCCTGCGGCGAGTCAATGTGGCGTTCGGTCTTGAAGAGGCCCGCAGTGCGGATCTCTTCAAGTTCGCCCTGCAGCTGGTCCTTGATGCTTGAGTACATGGTGGCTCCTGGTACTGGGGTCTTGGGTACTGGGGTCTTGGCGAGGACTCTACGGCGACTAGATTTCGGTCCAGTCGAGGACAACCTTGCCGCCCGTGCCGGCGCGGGCGATTTCGAAGCCCTTTTCCCAGTCGGTGGCGGACAGCTTGTCCGTGACGACGGCGGATATGTGGCTGTGAAGTACGGGGTTGGAGGACAGCATGGCGCTCATCGCGTACCAGGTTTCGTACATTTCGCGGCCGTAGATGCCCTTGAGGGTCAGCATGTGGGTGACCACTTTGCCCCAGTCAATGTCGATGGACTGGCTGGGCAAGCCAAGCATGGCGATGCGTCCGCCGTGGTTCATGTTGTCGATCATCTCAGGCAGGGCCGTGGGATGCCCGGACATTTCCAGGCCAATGTCGAATCCTTCGCGCATGCCGAGCTCGAGCTGGGCATCCTTGACGCGCATCTTCGACACGTCGACGGCGAGGTCCACGCCCATCTTCCGGGCGAGTTCGAGGCGGGGAGCGGAGACGTCCGTGATGGCAATCTTGCGGGCACCGGCGTGGCGCGCGACGGCGATTGCCATGAGTCCGATGGGCCCGGCACCGGTGATGAGTACGTCCTCGCCGACCAAGGGGAAGCTCAGTGCGGTGTGGACGGCGTTGCCGAAGGGGTCGAAGATTGCGCCGAGCTCGGGAGTGATGGAGGGATCCTGGTGGACCCAGACGTTTGTCTCCGGGATGACGACGTATTCGGCAAAAGCACCGTCGCGCTGCACGCCCACCGACACCGTGTGGATGCACATCTGCCGGCGGCCTGCACGGCAATTTCGGCAGATGCCGCAGACCACGTGGCCTTCCCCGGAGACACGGTCGCCGACCTTGACGTCGCGGACGTCCTCGCCCACGGAGACCACTTCGCCGTAGAACTCGTGTCCCGCGATCAACGGAGTCTCGATGATGCCCTGCGCCCAAGCGTCCCAGGACTGGATGTGCAGGTCCGTTCCGCAGATGCCGGTGGTCATGACGCGGATCTTGACATCGCTGGGACCTGCCTCCGGCTCGGGGCGTTCGACGAGTTCAAAACCGGCGTGGGGACCGGACTTGTAGAGAGCCTTCATGGGTCTTCCTAACTCAAGGGACTGGGCCGTTTGTGTGCCGTTTCACTTCATTGAAGCCCCACGGACGGTTTAGCACAACTAGGTTTTTCTCAATCAACGATTTAGCATTTGCTAAATGGAAGTTCATCAGCTCCAAATGCTCAGGGAACTAGGAGATCTCGGCAGTGTCAAGGCCGTGGCCGAGACGCTCATGGTCACCCCGTCGGCTGTCTCCCAACAGCTCGCACTCCTGCAGAAGTCGGTGGACGTGCCGCTGACCCGCAAGGAAGGCCGCGCCCTGGTGCTCACGGACGCGGGCCGGGTCCTCGCCGACGCCGGAGCCGCCGTCGTGAGCGCCATGGCCGACGCCCGGGCAGCCATCGGCGCGTACCACGACTCACCGGGCTCCACCGTGACCGTGAGCGCCTTCCACAGTGCAGGCCAGGCTTTGTTCGCTCCGCTCGCGGCATTGCTGACCACCGCGCGCAACGCGGGTCCGGAAGGCAGCGTTCCGCGCGTGAAACTCGCCGACGAAGACGTAGCGCAGGAGGATTTTCCTGGCCTCGCCGCGCGCTATGACCTCGTGCTGGCGCACCGGATGGAGCACAGCCCCGGGTGGCCCACCGACAAAGTAGCCGTGATTCCGCTCGCCGACGAACCGCTCGACGTCGCGTTGCCTGCCGGGCACCCGCTCGCGGCGCGCCGCGAACTCAGGCCGGCCGACGTCGTCGGGCAGCCCTGGGTGACCAGCCGCGCCGGCTACTCCCCCGCGGACGTGCTGGCCGCCGTCGTCGCCGTCAGTGGGCGTCCGGCGGATGTCCTGCACCGCATCAACGACTACTCCACCGTGGCCTCGCTCGTGGCCGATGGTGGCGCGATAGGTCTGCTCCCGCGGTTCACGGCCCAGCGGGTACTCGACGCGGGCGTAGTGCTGCGTCCGCTCGCGGGGGTGAATTCCGTGCGCAAGATCGACATCCTGGCGAGGCCGGAAACCCTGAAACGGAAATCGGTCATGACGGTCTGCGAAGCACTGCAGACCGTCATGACCGAACTCGCCGGCGGCATCCAGCCCAACTGACTCACATTTGATGTCGTTATGAGGCTCCAAAACGACAACAAATGCGAGCTACTTGGGGGCGCGGGCGCTAGAGTTCCCGGACCCGGGCCGGCTGGCCTGCATTGAAATACTCCACGAGCTCTTCGGGCAAGGCCGGAATTTCGCGGGCGCAACCGTCGCCGCGAAGGGACTCGGTGGCGAGCACTCCCGCAGCCACGGCCTCGCGGGCCGCGATCGGCGAAGTCGCAGTGGCGCCCCCGTTCCTGGCGAAGCGCAGGAACTCAGCTATGAGCAAGGGGTCCGCACCCCCGTGGCCGCCTTCTCCGTCACTGACCAAGACCTTCTGGTCGGGCTCGGCGAAACCGGAGGTGGTCCTGGTGGTCCACACGTAGATCTGGTCGCCGGCCCGGTCTCCGAAGTTCTCGATCCTGCCCTTGGTGCCGATCACCGTGTAGTTCCGCCAATAGTCCGGGGTGAAATGGCACTGCTGGTACGAGGCGAGCACGCCGTTGTCCAGGACCATGTTCATCATCGAGATGTCCTCGACGTCGATCGTCTCGGCGAGGTCCGTCTGTTCGGTGGGGGGCCAATTGTCCACGGAGAACCAATCTCCCATCCGGCGCCCCGTGTTGTCGCGCCGGGAAGCGACATCCCCGTAGACGGCCAGGTCGCCGACCGCCTGCACCTTGGTGCTGTATCCCCCGGCGAGCCAGTGGATGACGTCGATATCGTGCGCGCCCTTTTGCAGCAGCAGCCCCGTGGTGTTGGCGCGCTGGGCGTGCCAATCCTTGAAATAGTAGTCCCCGCCGTTCCCCACGAAGTGCCGGCACCAGATTGCCTTGACATCACCGATGGTCCCGGCCTGGATGATTTCGCGCATCTGCACCACCACCGGCATATGCCGCATGTTGTGGCCCACGTAGAGGCGCGTTCCGGTGTCGAAGGCCGTCTGCAGGATGTGGTCGGCTGCTTCCAGCGTGACGTCAAGCGGTTTCTCGCAGAAGGTCGGGATGCCCGTTGTGAGCGTCCGGACGGCGACGGCGGCGTGCTGGTTGTCCGGAGTCAGGACCAGGACCGCGTCCAGGCCAGAGGCCAACAGGACGTCCAGATCGTCGGTGATCACCGCGGTCGGGATCTTCTCGGCCGCATCCGCCCGGCCCCGCTCGCCCAGATCGCACACGACGGTGACTTCCGAACCGTGGCCGGGCTTGTGCGCGTGGCGCCACAGTGACGACCGCAAGCCGAATCCGACGATGCCTACTTTGAGGTCCATAAGTACTTTCCTAACTAGATCAGTTGATGCGCCGGCGTGTTTGACCCACGCGCTGCGCGATTCCTTGGTTGACCAGCTCGCGAACCCTCCGATAATGAAGGGGGTCGTAGCTGAAGCTGTCCATGGCGAGGCTCCCGCCCGCGCCGTCCGTATCGATGAGGGCGAGCACTTCCTCGCGACCGGCCAGCTTGGCCAGGAGCGAGAGTGCCCGGTGGTCCCACATGGCCTGCGCGAACACCTTGTAACGGATCGATTCCCACGGCACCCCGTCCGGTCCGGGATAGACCATGAAGGCGTCGCCGCCCGGAAAAGCTCCTCCGGCACAGGTGTCCTTGAACGGGTCGACGGGCGCCAGCGAGTGGGCTGTGTTGTAGAAGTTGAATCCCCAATGCAGGAAGCCCGCACATGCCAAGGCGAAGAGCTGGTGGCCCAACACCCTGTTTCGCACTGAAGGCATGGAAATGAACCGGTTGGCAACGCCGGTGTCCTGCGCGACGCAGTAATAGACCCACAAGTCCTTCACACCGGCCGCCAGGAACGGTGCCACGGCATCGCTTGCCACCACGGGATTCGGTACTGCCCCGCTGCTGTAGAACTCAAAGTCGCTCAGGGCGTCAACCACCGTCATCCCGTCCAGGAGATCCGCGACGACGTCCTTTGCCTGCTGGTACCCCACCAGGGCTTCGGCCCCCTCCGGTTCATCGGAAATGTGGAAAATGACCCGGTCAAGGGACCAATGCTCTGCCAGGAATGAACGCAGGGCCGGCAGTAGCCCGGCCATCAACTCCCGGTAAGACGGCGACGTCGACGGCACGTCCCAGCCAAAGCGTCGCTCCAGGCCTAGCGTGGTCTCGACGTAGATCGCCGGCGTCGCCTTGGCTCCCCATTGCGTAAACAGGTGGGCGATTTCCAAGTACTGGATGCCATGTTTGGCACAAAGGGCCACCCAGCGCAGCAGCTTGCTGAAATCAAAGTGGTAGCCGGAATCTTGGCGGATCCCGATCAGCTGGGTGGGCAGCCGCGTTCCCCCGACAGCCGTGTCCAGCGGAGGAGTCCACGTGGGTGTCAGCAGCGAGTTCGCGCCCATCCTTGCCGCAGACCCCATGAAGGCATCGATGATCGACCAATGCTCCTCGCTGAACACGCCGACGCCGTAATGGCTCGCCAAGCCGTCGCAGTGGAACCAGTGGGCGTTCACGATCTCCAGTTCCGGGGCCGGAGCCGCCAGGACCGTGACGTCGATGCTGGTGCTGAAGAGCGTGTTGCCTTCCACGTCCCGCACCGAGATACCGAGCTCGTGATCGCCGGCGTTCTCGGCGGATGGCACCAGGAGGTCGATCCATGCAGCGGTCCATTGCCCGTAGAGGGGCTTGATCAGCCTATCCGGGGCGGGGCGCAGAAGGTCGGGGTACAAACCGGGAGCGTCCCGGTCATAGCCGCCATCATGCTGCGGGAATGCCGCCAAGGAACATGGCACCAGCTCGACCTGCGAAATGGAGGCAAACACTGCCGCCGGACCATCGACTGCAACTTCCAACGCCCCCGCCAGCCGAAAGTCGTGCTTCATGGGCGGCCTGAGGGCCACCTGGACCGAGGCGGTCTCGCCGGGGAAAACGGACATCGGAATGGTCCTGTCGAACGGCCGTGGTGGAGCGTCCGGGTAGACCTTTTCCAAGGAGTCCACCAGCACGAACGACCAGCCGTCCGCCGGGGCCGGGTTCTGTCCCGTCAAGGCTGCGATCCTTTCCTGTGTGGGTCTCTTCGTGAGCTCTACTTGAGCTCTACTTGAGTCCGGAGCGGCCGATTCCTGCCATGACACGCTTCTGCATGAGCAGGAACATGATCAGGATCGGCGCCATGGCCATCAGCGATGCCGCCATGAGTATCGGGTAATTGTTGGCGTGCTCACCTTGGAGATTCGAAAGCCCGACACTCAACGGTGCGGCGTTCGCCGTCGACGTCACAACCAAGGGCCACAGGAGGTCATTCCAGGACCACAGCACGGTAATGATGACCAGTGCCCACAGGCCGTTTGCCGCGAGGGGCAGCATGACCCGGAAGAAGATCTGGAACGGATTGGCACCGTCTAGCCGTGCCGCGTCTTCGAGTTCGTCCGGGAGCCCCATGAAGAACTGGCGCATCAGGAACAGGCCGAAGGCGCTGAAGATACCCGGAGCGACGATGCCGGCAATGCTGTTCAGCCAACCCAGGTTCTGGATGATCTGGTACTGCGGGATCAGGAACAATTGCGACGGCACCATGATGATCGACAAGACAATGGCCAGAATCGGCCCTTTGAACCGGAACTGCATCCGCGCGAAGGCGTAGCCCGCCATCGAGCAGAGGAGCACCTGGCCGATCACCCTGACGACAGTGATTGCTACCGTCACCCAGAGCTGTGAACCGAAATTCATGGAGGTAAAGACGTCCGCGAAATTATGCCATTGGACAACGCTGGGCCACAGGGTGGGCGGCGTGCTTTGGACTTCGGCGTTCGTCGAAAGCGACATGACGATCTGGTATAGGAGTGGTGAGATCATGGCCAACCCGCCGATGGCCAGTACACAGTGTGCCAGGACGTTCGAGCCCTGCTTGCCGCCTTTGGCGCCGTGGCGTTTGGCGCCTTTGACGCCATGGCCCTTGGCGCCGCGGTCCTTGGCGCCGCGGCTTGCGGGTCCCGAGGGTTTGCCTCCAGCTTGAGATGGCCTCGTGGCAGCCGCCCCGCGCCGTCGCGATTCGACGCCGCTCTTTGTTGAAAACATCGATTCAGACATAGTTGACCCACCTCTTCTGGATACGGAATTGGAAAGCAGTCAGAAGAGCGATGATGACCAGGATCAGGATGCCGATGGCTGCCGCATAGCCCTTGTCGTTCTGAAGGAAGGCCTGGTTGTAGAAGATGTACACGAGGCTTTGCGTCTGCGGCATCGCCAGGTTGGCTTTCCCCATCATCACGTACAGCAGATCGAACAGCTGGAAGCCGCTGATCACGGTGACGATCGTGACGAAGAAGATGCTGGGCGTCAACAACGGAACGGTAATGCTGAAGAATTGGCGGACCCGGCTGGCCCCGTCCATTTCCGCGGCCTCGAAGAGCTCACGCGGGATCTCCCGCAGTCCCGCGCTGATGATGATGAGGTTGAATCCCAGCGACATCCAAAGCCCTACGGTAGCCACGGCGAGCAGTGCAAACCCCGGCGTGGACGTCCAGTAGGGGCCCTGGATCCCGAACAAGCCCAAGAACCAGTTGATGGGTCCGAAGTCACCGTTGTAGATCAACCTCCAGACAATCCCGACGGCGGCCGGCATCGTGATGTAGGGAATGAAGTACAGCGTCCGGTACAGGGCTGCGAAGCGCAGGCCGGGACGCTCGATCAAGGACGCAAGGACGACCGCGATGGGAATCCCCAACAGCACGACGACCGTGTAGATCAGCGTATTGAGGATCGACTGCGGAATAGTGGAATCCGCGAACATCCGCGCATAGTTGTCCAGGCCGATGAACTTTGTTCCGCCGAACACTCCCCACTTGGTGAAGCTGTAGTAGAACGTCTGGACGATCGGCCAAAGGTAGAACACACCGATGCCCGCAACAGTAGGCACCACGAACAACCACGGCCACCAGCCATCCGACTTCGATTTTCCTTCGCGGCGATCCCCCGTTGTTTGGGCGGTCCGGCCGCTTTTGGAGGCCGGCGTCAGGGTCTGGGCTTTCATGATTCTTTGGCCAGCGCGGCATTCATCTGGCTGGCGAGGTCCTTGGCGACGTCGGCAACCGGCTTGGTCCCGGCGAACGCCTGCGGCAGCAAGGTGTTCTCGAGCTCGTTCCAGGCGGCCGTGTTTGCCGACGCAGGGTAGGGCGAGGCATCCTTGGCCAGATCAAGGAAGACGTTGAGGTCAACAGAGGGAACAGACTTGACCCAGGCATCCTGCGTGCCGTTGAAGGCCGGGATGACGGTTCCCGTTTCTGCCTGGATCTTGGCAGCATCCCGGGTTCCCAGGAAGGCCACGAACGCCTGCGCAGCGGCCGGGTTCTTCGCATTGGCGGGAATCACGTTGGCAAGTCCGTGGATCACGCTCTGGTTGCTCTTCGGCCCCTTCGGGAGGCTGGCAATGCCCAGATCGTCGCCAAGGGCTTTCTGGGCCGGCCCGACGGTCCAGGAGCCGTCCATGGTCATAGCCAATTTCCTGGACGTGAACATGTCGCTCGACGCGGTATCCGTCAATTGCTGCATCGAGGGAGATACGCCGGATTCGATCAGGTCGCGCCAGAACTGGAGGCCGGCGATTGAGCCGGCGGAGTCGTATCCGGATTTCTTGCCATCAGTCGAGATGATGGTCCCGCCGGCCTCGATCATGGTGTTGTAGTAGCTGGTCTGGCCACCTGTGAGGTCACCGGCATACCCGTAGATACCTTTGCCCTGATAGAACTTGGACAGCTTGGCGCCAGCGGATTTCACGTCGTCCCACGTCCAGTTGGATGTCGGCTCGGACACCCCGGCTTCCTTGAAGAGGGCCTTGTTGTAGAAGAGCGCGCTCGTATCGAAGTCCTTGGGGACCCCATAGAACGCCCCGTTGACGGTGTACAGATCGACCAACGCCCTGGGGTAATTGGCCGTATCCACCGCTTTGCCGGACACCAGGCCGTCCAAGGGCATCAGCTGGTTGTTTTGCGCGTAAAGCTTGATGTGCGGGCCATTCATCCAGAAAACGTCCGGCAGGGTGTTGCTGCTTGCCTGGGTTTGGATCTTCGTCCAGTAGGCCGAACCCTTCGACGGCGTGACGTCGATGGTGACCTTGATGTTCGGGTATTGCTTGTTGAATTCGGTCACGATCTTCTGCATCGCGGGCTTTTGCGCCGCGTCCCAGATGGCGTAACTCAGCTCGGCGCTCAGGTCCTTGGCGGGAGCAGCGTAGGCGGCCTTGGCTGCGCTACCCCCGGCGGCACTGTTCCCGCCGCACGCCGCGAGCGAAACGACGGCGGCACCGGCAGCCGCAAAGGAAAGGAATGACCTGCGGGTCACGTTGTGGTTCATAAGAATTCTCCGATGTCTTGGTCAGAAGACCGACGGTCCTTCGGGGGCGGGCCCGCATTCGGCGAACAGCCAACCCAACTGGTGTTGTGCAGTTGATCACATCATGTTAATCGTTTAAAGGCAAGGTTTCGAATGATCTTTCCTTAACTTTTACGGGTAGAAAACGTCATCAAAGTGCATGAAGGCGAGTCGCCTGATCATCGGGCAAGTATTCGGCACGCCATCGCGATAGCCGCTGGTTCATGCCGAGGGGCGCCGCGGGTTCACACCGCGGGCGCTGATTCCCTCACGATGAGCTTCCAGGGGAATTCCAGAATGCTGGCGGGCCCATCGGGATTCTCTGCCCGGTCGAGCAGGAATGCGGCCAGGCCATCGAAGAAGCCCTCGGGACCAACGGTGGTCAGCGACGGCGTCATGCGCTCGCCTTCAGTGGTGTTGCCGATACCGAGGACTTCGATGTCTTCGGGAATGCGGAGTTGCAGCCGTTGGGCCGCGTGGATGGCTGCGATCGCGGCGAAGTCGGTGGTCGCATAGATGGCCGTCGGACGGTCCGCCCGCTGCAGGAGCCGCAGCGCCGCATCGAAGGCGCTGAGTCCGTCGCGGTCATACGTCTCGACGTAGTCGTCCCGGTAATCCAAACCAGCCTTGGCCAGGCCACGGATGTAGGCGCCCAATCGGATGTCCAGGGTGCTCATCGAATGTCTTGAGGAGATCAGGCAAGCTACCCGGCGGTGCCGCCCGGTGAGGTGATCCACCGCCTGTTCGCAAGACGAACCGGCCAAGGGCCGCACGACGTCGAATCCCTCAGGTTCCATGGTGTCGCTGAAAACCACCAAGCGCTGCAATCTCGCCGCCTGCGCCAGCAGTTCGACATCCCCGGGCTCTTCGGCGCCGTCGATGAATGTCACGTCTGCGTTTTGCCGTTTCAGGGCGACCCGCCAGTCGGTATCGGCCAGGATCATGGGCGTAATCCCGCGTTGGGCAGCAGCCGCACCGACCGCGCGGCTCACATCCAGTGCCCACGGATCCGAGATCATGGTCAGCGACAACATGATCAGGTTCGTTCGTCCAGTGCGGATCGCCCTGGCCGATTGGTTGGGGCGATATCCGAGGGCCAGGGCAGCCTCTTGAACCCGCAGCACGGTAGCGGGGGCCACGCCGGACCCGCTCCTGCTGCCGTCTTTTCCGCTTCTGCCTGAAAGCACGTAGGAAACAGTCGCCGTCGAAACCCCGGCTGCCGCCGCCACGGACTTGATCGTGGGGCGCATTCGTCTCCTTCTTGGCTAAGCCGCCGAACCACGGGCGTGGTTCGGCGGTAGTAGCATCATAGCCAGACGAGCGGGCGCCGTCCTGACCTTCTTTGCTGGTCCAACGGCGTCGACACGCTGGAAGCTTCGGCGCGTCGCCCGGCGTCCGCGATCAAACAAGATCAGGAGGAGACGCTCCCGTAACCCAGCCGCCGTCCGCCATCATTGGGCGCCGCGGGCAGGGTACCCCCGATAATGCGTGTGGCCGTGACGGTGGTGCCGCTCTTCGTACCGGAGACTGCGACGGTGTCGCCCGCCTTCAGGTCGGTGGCCTTGATGGTTTGGGGCGATGGATGGCGGCCTTGCGTGCCCGATCCGGCAGCAGGGAGTTTCACGATGGTGGTAGACGGTGTGATCGCGTAGCTCTGCGTGAAGCCGTCATCGCTCTTCACGAAAATACTCGAATCGCTGACGGACTGCACGGTGCCACGCTGGGACACGAGGGTCGTGTAGGTGCCGTCCTTGTTCTTGACCGTGAACTCACCGTGGATCCCCGGACCTGCGAAGCCGCGTGGAAGTACGGGGAACGGCCGGGCCTTGCCGGGCGAAGGGGCCGCCGGCGAAGTAGCCCCGGGCGACGGAGTGGCAGGCGATGCGGTACTTGTCGGCGTCGCGCTCACCACGTACGAGGGGATGATCTGGCCGGCAGCCCAGGCGGCGGCCACACCACCGCCGCTCAAGACGACGGCGATACCGCCGGCGAGGAGGGCCTTACGAAGCCTCGGAGTCATGGTGGACATGGCCGAATCCTTCCTCCGCTCCTCCCCGGGCCGGTAAGGGGCGGTCAGCAAAGAACTGATGACTCCATGATGATCCTTGAAGCTGTGTGACGGCTGTGGATCCAGACACAACTAGCTCGCAGTTGTTGTCGTTTTGACGGCTCATAACGACATTAACTGCGAGCTAGTTGGGTGAAGCGAGGTTAGGGTGGTGGTGGGGATCAGCCCTCGACGCCGAGCCTCTCCAGGATCAACTCCTTGACTCGGCCGGCGTCGGCCTGCCCACGAGTGGCCTTCATGACTCCGCCGACGATCGCACCGATAGCCTGCAGCTTGCCGCTGCGGATCTTCTCCGCGACGTCGGGCTGGGCCGCAAGTGCGGCGTCGATCGCTTCCAGAAGGGGGCCGTCGTCGGACACGACGGCGAGGCCGCGCGTCTCGACGATCTCCGCCGGGGTGCCCTCGCCGGCGAGGACGCCGTCCAGCACCTGGGAAGCCATCTTGTTGTTGATCTTGCCGCCCTCGACGAGCTTGTTGAGCTCCACGATGGTTTCCGACGTGACGCCGAGTTCGGAGGGATCGACGTCGGCCGTCTTCGCGCGTCCGACGATCTCGCCCATCCACCATTTGCGGGCCACGGAGGCGCTGGCACCGGCGGCGATGGTCTCCTCGATGGAGTCCATGACGCCCGCGTTCACGACGTCGCGGAACTCGAGGTCCGAATAGCCCCAGTCGGCTTGGAGCCGCTTGCGGCGGGCCGCGGGCGGCTCGGGCAGCGTGGCACGGAGTTCTTCAACCCATTCACGGGACGCGAGGACCGGAACGAGGTCCGGCTCCGGGAAGTAGCGGTAGTCGTCGGCGTCGGACTTTGCCCGGCCCGACGTCGTCGTGCGCGTGTCTTCGTGCCAGTGGCGCGTTTCCTGGATGACCGGCTCACCGGAGTCCAAAACCGCAGCGTGGCGCTGGATTTCGTAACGGACGGCGTGCTCGACGGCGCGAAGCGAGTTCACGTTCTTCGTCTCGGAACGGATGCCGAAACGTTCGCGGCCGTGCGGACGCAGGGAGACGTTGGCATCGCAACGGACGTTGCCGCGCTCCATCTTGGCGTCGGAAACGCCGAGGTTCTTGACGATTTCGCGCACTGCGGCAACGTAGGCCTTGGCGAGCTCGGGTGCCCGGCTGCCCGCGCCCTCGATCGGCTTGGTGACGATTTCCACGAGCGGCACACCGGAACGGTTGTAGTCCACCAGCGAGTAGTCGGCGCCCTGGATGCGGCCCGTGGCGCCACCCATGTGGGTGAGCTTTCCGGCGTCCTCTTCCATGTGTGCGCGCTCGATCTCGACGCGGAATACGGTGCCGTCCGAGAGTTCGATGTCCAGGTATCCGTCGTATGCGATGGGTTCGTCGTACTGGGACGTCTGGAAGTTCTTCGGGGTGTCCGGGTAGAAGTAATTCTTCCGGGCGAAGCGGCAGTACTCGGCGATCTTGCAGTTCAGGGCAAGGCCGATCTTGATGGAGGACTCCACTGCCGTCTTGTTCACCACCGGCAGGACGCCGGGCATGCCCAGGTCAACCTCGTTGACGTTGGTGTTCGGCTCGTCGCCGAAGACGTTCGGGGCTGATGAGAACATCTTGGTCTTGGTGTTGAGCTCCACGTGGACCTCGAAGCCAAGGACTGGATCGAACTTCTCCATGGCCTCTTCGAAGCTGAGGATGGCGTCGGTAGACATCAGTTGGAACCTCCGGCGATGGTGGAGCTGGAACCGAGAACAGGGGCACGGTCCAGCAAGGGGCCACCCCACTTCTCTTCGAGCAAGGATTCAAGGACAGCGCCCACACGGTACAGTCGGGCGTCCTCGCGGGCAGGCGCCAGCAGCTGGATGCCTACGGGCAGGCCGTCTTCGTCGGCCAGGCCGCCAGGCAGGGACAAGCCCGGGATACCGGCCATGTTCGCCGGGATGGTGGCGACGTCGTTGAGGTACATGGCCAGCGGATCGTCCAGCTTCTCCCCCAGCTTGAAGGCGGTAGTAGGAGCCGTCGGCGAAATCAGGACATCGGCCTGGGCGAACGCGGCGTCGAAGTCACGCTGGATGAGCGTCCGGACCTTCTGCGCCGAACCGTAGTAGGCGTCGTAATACCCGGCGCTCAGGGCGTAGGTGCCCAGGATGATGCGACGCTTGACCTCATCGCCGAAACCGGCGGCACGGGTAGCGGCCATGACGCGTTCGATCGTCATGGGGCCGTTCTCGGGGAGAACCCGCAGACCGTAGCGCACGCCGTCGAACTTGGCCAGGTTGCTGGAAACCTCGGACGGCATGATCAGGTAGTAGGCGCCCAGCGCGTACTTGAAGTTGGGGCAGGAAACCTCGACGATTTCCGCGCCGGCCTCCTTGAGCAGCTCAAGGGACTCGTTGAAACGGTTCTCGACGCCGGCTTGGTAACCCTCGCCGTGGAGTTCCTTGATGATGCCGATCTTCATGCCCGTGACGTTGCCCGTCCTGGCTGCGGCAACGAGGGTGTCGAAGGGGTCCGTCAGCGAGGTGGAGTCGAAGGGGTCGTGGCCGCCGATGACTTCCTGCAGCAGGGCCGAGTCCAGCACGGTCCGCGAAACCGGGCCGATCTGGTCCAGCGACGACGCCATGGCAATGGCACCGTAGCGCGATACAGCGCCGTACGTGGGCTTCATGCCGACGGTGCCGGTGACGGCGCCGGGCTGGCGGATGGATCCGCCGGTGTCCGTGCCGAGGGCCAACGGAGCTTCGAAAGCTGCGACGGCGGCCGCGGAGCCACCGCCGGAGCCGCCCGGAATGCGGTCCAGGTCCCACGGGTTGCGGGTGGGGCCGTAAGCCGAGTGTTCCGTGGAGGACCCCATGGCGAATTCGTCCAGGTTGGTCTTGCCAAGGATGGGCATCTTCGCTGCGCGCAGCTTCTTGATGACGGTGGCGTCATAAGGGCTGTGCCAGCCCTCGAGGATTTTGGAACCGGCCGTGGTGGGCTGGCCAATGGTGACGATGAGGTCCTTGACGGCGATGGGTACGCCGGCGAGTTCGTGCAGCGCTTCAGCTTCGGCACCGCCGGCGGCGCGGATCGCGTCCACTTCGGCGGCGACGGCGAGCGCCTCTTCAGTGTTGACGTGCAAAAAAGCATGGATGCCATCAGCCCCGCCGTCTACAAGGGCAATGCGGTCCAGGTACGCCTGGGTGACCTCGACGGACGTGACCTCGCGCGCGGCCAGCTTGGCGGCCAGCTGTGCTGCCGACAGGCGGATGAGTTCGGAGTTGTTCAATTCAGTCATTCGCTTAGTCCTCATCCAGGATTGCCGGAACCTTGAAGCGGCCCTCGAAGGAATCCGGAGCCCCGGACAACGCCTGCTCGGCCGTGAAGGTGTGGCCCACGACGTCCTCACGGAACACGTTGCTCAACGGAATCGGGTGGGACGTAGCCGGGACATCGTCCCCGGCGGCTTCGCTGACGGACTTCACCGAATCCACGATGACGGCAAGCTCGCCGGCCATCCTGTCCAGCTCTTCGGCACTCATTTCAATGTGAGCCAGACGCGCAAGATGCGCGACGTCGTCACGGTTGATCGCAGCCATGGATCTCCCCTGCAAAGTTCAAATGGTTTTCCGGACTAGTCTACGTGGGTTAAACGACGAACAACGCGGGGTCACTTACGGCCCATCCGGAGGTCCGGAATGGGCCGTAAGTGACCCCGCGTTGCTTGGTGCGGGTGACTGGTTTGCTACCCGATGCCGATGGCTCCCGTCAGCATGCCTACTGCGAGCATGACGACGGAGATGACAGCCGTGCGCCACAGGACCTTCTTGTGGTGGTCTCCCAGTTCCACCTTGGCCAGGGAGACGAGGAGCAGGATGGCGGGGACCAAGGGGCTCTGGAGGTGGAAGGGCTGGCCGGTGATGGAGGCGCGGGCCATTTCCGCTCCGCTGATGCCGTAGTGCGCGGCGGTTTCGCTCAGGACCGGCAGGACACCGAAGTAGAAGGCGTCGTTGCTCATGAAGAACGTCATCGGGATGCTGAGCAGGCCGGTGATGACGGCCATGAACGGACCCATCTCGGCGGGGATGATGTGGACCAACCATGCGGACATTTCCTTGACCATGCCGGTGCCGTTGAGGACACCCGTCAGGACAGCCGCCGCCATGACCATGCTGACCACAGCCACGATGGACGGCGCATGGGCCACCAGCTGCGCGCCCTGTTCCTTGACCCTGGGGAAGTTCACCAGGAGGGCAATCGCGGAACCCACCATGAACACATACGGCAGCGGCACGAGGTTGGCCACGAGCATGACCATGACAGCGACGGTCAGGCCGAGGTTGAACCAGAAGAGCTTCGGGCGCAGGGTCTTGCGGTTGGGATCGAGTGCGGTGGCGGTCAAGCCGGAGTCGGCGAGGTCCACGAGGGTTTCGGTGCTTTCCAGGAGTCCGACGCCGGCGCCTCCGCCGGCGCCAGGCCTGGCGGCGGTGCGGCCCGGGCCGGAACCGCGGCCCGAGGATCCGGCGCCAGCACCGCCGCGGTGCGTGCCGCCGTCGAACACGTCCCCTGCGTCGGCGACATCGCCCCAGATCTCGGGAGCCGTGGCACGGAGGCGGTTGCGTTCCTGCAGGCCCAAGAGCCAGGAGAACACGAATACGACGACGAGGCCCGCAATGAGGGACGGCACCATCGGAACAAATACGTCGTTGACATCGATCTTGAGGGCGGTGGCCGCGCGGGCGGTTGGACCACCCCACGGCAGGATGTTCATGGTGCCGTTCGCCAGACCGGCCACGCAGGTCAGGACCACGGGGCTCATCTTCAAACGGAGGTACACGGGCAGCATCGCCGCAGTGGTGAGAATGAAGGTCGTGGAGCCGTCGCCATCGAGCGAAACAGCGGCAGCGAGGATGGCGGTCCCCAGGACCACTTTGGCGGGGTCGTTGCCCAGCTTGCGGAGAATGAACTTGACCAGTGGGTCGAACAGGCCGACGTCGATCATGAGTCCGAAATACACGATCGCGAACATCAGGAGGGCGGCCGTGGACGTCATGGACTTCATCGAGTCCATCACCATGCTTCCGATGCCAAGACCGGCACCGGCAAACAGGCCGAAAATGGTAGGAACGATGATCAGCGCCAGAACGGGCGTCAACTTCTTTGTCATGATCAGGACCATGAACACCGCAATCATTGCGAATCCAAGCAATACCAGCACAGCCGGCTCCTTACTACAGTGAACGGCATCACGTCGATGTGATGCGCGATACAGAACGTATAGTGGCGGCGCTCACGGCCGGGTGTTTGTGGGATTTGATGGACATACTGCTGATTGAGAGCATTTTGCTCATTGTGCTCAATGCTTCAATGGAGAGGTAGACGAACAAGTACAGCGCCGCTGCTGCCCAGCTCCAGCCGGCCAATCCCCGCCGGAAGGAGGCAGGATGCCCAGGCTTGCCCTGCGGTTCTCGACGCAGACCCTGCTCCTGCAACTGGGGGTCGTTCTCTTGGTCGTGCTGCTTAGCGGCACCGTCCATGCGTGGCTCGTCTATGGGCGGATCGGCGCCGAGGCGGAAAACCAGGCGTTGACTTTGGCGCGCACCGTGGCCTCGGATCCGGTGATCCGTGCCCAGGTCGAAGCCATCAGCAAGGAGCCCGGAACCCCGCCCGCTACCGTTCTAGCGGCCGGGCCGATCCAAGCCGCTGCCGAGGCGGCCCGGGGCCGCACTGGTGCTTTGTTCGTGGTGGTTACGGACGAGACCGGCTTGCGGCTGGCTCACCCGGACTTGGTCCGGCTCGGCGAACGGGTCAGCACTGACCCCTCGGACGCCCTGTCCGGAAAGGAAGTCACCACCCGGAACACGGGGACCTTGGGACCATCCGCGGGTGCCAAGGTTCCGGTCTTCGCTCCGGGTTCCGCCGCGTCGGTGGTGGGCGAAGTCAGCGTGGGCTATTCGATGGAGTCGCTCGGCCAAAGCCTCGCCGAGGACATCGTCCCGATTGCCCTGACCGCGGCGGGCTCCCTGATTGCAGGCGTTTTGGCCTCATTCCTCCTGCGCCGCCGATTGCAACGCCTCACACTGGGCCTCGAACCCGAAGAGATCAGCACCCTCGTGCACGACCAGGTGGCCGTGCTTCAGGGCGTGGACGACGGCGTGATCGGCATTTCCGCCGACGGCCGCATCACAGTATTCAATGCGGCGGCCCGACGACTGTTGGGCATGCCGGAAGCATCGGGAACCCCCGGCTCCCCCGCCGCGACCGGCACCGACTGGACGGGCTCGGATTGGACCGGCACCGACTGGGAGAGTGCCGCCGTCCCGGCGCAGCTCAAAGCCCTCACTCAACCCTCCGCGCACGACGCCGAAGCCGTGGAAATCGTTGCGGGCGGCCGCGTCTTGGTTGCCAACGCCCGCAAGGCGCTGCACCGCAAGGAAGATCTCGGCTGGGTGGTCATGCTCAGGGACCGGACCGAGCTGCAGCAGCTGACACGCCAGCTCGACGCCGTGGGCACCATGTCCGCCGCGCTCCGGGCCCAGCGCCACGAATTCGCGAACCAGCTCCATACGATCGCCGGGTTCATGAGCATCGGCCAACATGGCCAGGCCAAGGACTATCTCGCCAGGATCTCCGCCACCGGGCCGCTGAAGTTTCCCGTGCAGCAAGCCGAGCTCCTCCAGGATCCTTATCTGCAGGCGTTCGTCGGTGCGAAGAGCGTTGAAGCGGACGAGCGAGGGGTGGCGCTGCGGATCGGCCCGGAGACGCTGGTGCGGGAGCACGTCACCGAGCCGCAGGACGTCACCACAGTGCTCGGCAACCTGATCGACAACGCCGTCAACGCTGCCGTCGCCGGCTCTTCGACGCAACGCTGGGTGGAGCTTGAGCTGCTCGACGAACCGGGGCCCGACGGCGGCACGCTGCACATCGTCGTCGCGGACTCCGGCGACGGCCTCGGCGGCATCGAGCCCGAAGTGGTTTTCGTGGAAGGATTCACGACGGCGGAGCCCGCCGAGGTCGGGATCGCCAGGGCAGGCGGGCAGGGACTCGGCCTCGCGCTGGTCCGGCAACTCGCCCGCCGTCGCGGTGGCGACGTGCGCGTCCTGGAACCGGGCTCGCCGGGCGGTCCAGGCGCCGTCTTCATGGCCACGATGCCGAAAGTGACCGGCACGCCGGGCGATGCCGCACCAGCCGAACCATCCGCAGCAGCCGAACGCTCCGCACCAGCCGAACGCAAGGAAGGACACCAGTGAGCGAAGACTTCAGGGTGTTGATTGTGGATGACGATTTCCACGTCGCCAAGCTCCATGCCGCCTACGTGGACTCCGTGGCCGGTTTCCTTGCCTTGGCCCCGGTGGGATCCACGGCGCAGGCGCTGCAGTCCGTGCATAGCCTTCGGCCGGACCTCGTGTTGCTGGACGTTTATCTGCCCGACGGTTCGGGTTTGGATCTCCTGGGGCAACTCGATGTCGATGCCATGATGCTGACTGCAGCGTCCGACGCCGTGTCCATCAGGACAGCCCTGCGCCGCGGGGCTTTGGCGTATCTACTGAAACCGTTCACAGCTGAATCGCTTTCGCAGCAACTGCGTTCCTATGCCAGATACCGGCGGATCCTCGGCCGGCAGCATGCCGTGGACCAGGACACGATCGAACGGGCCAAACGGGCGCTCGTCGCCGGCGACGTGGCGCCGTCGGGAAAGCCGCGTTCGGCGACCGAAGCGTCGGTGCTGGACTCCTTGGCACCGGGGGAACAATACTCGGCCACGGAAGTAGCGGAACGGGTGGGCGTCTCGCGCGCCACGGCGCAACGGTACCTGTCCTCGCTCGCCGATGATGGCGCCGTCGAGATCCAACTTCGTTACGGCACCACGGGCCGCCCGGAACATCGCTACGGTGTCCCCGCGCAAACTGGCAGCAAATGACCCTTCCCGCCGTTTTTGAGGGCATCTACTGCCAGCTCGCGCCCAACCCTTGATCGTTCTTAGGCGCTCTTCTGGGCTACCAGTTCGATTTCGACCAGCATTTCCGGGTCGAGGAACGGCAGGACGTGGACCAGGGAAAGGGTGGGACGGATCTCGCCGAAGACTTCGCCGTGCGCGCGGCCGGCGTCTTCCCACTTGCTGATGTCGGTCAGGTAGAGCTTGGACTGCACGACGTCCTCGTAAGCGAACCCGGCGTCGGCCAAGACCGCACCCAGCTTTTCGAGGATGTACTTGGTCTGCGAGTAGAAGTCGTCGCCGACTATCGCGTTCTTGCCATCAACGGTTCCGGACGCCGCTGTGGCCGAAATGAAGAGTGTGTTGTCCACCTGGACCGCACGGGAGTATCCAAGGGTCTGTTCCCAGACCGAGCCCGTGCCGAATGTCTTGCGCATGCCGCGCCTTTCTCAGTTTCCGCACCCGGCCCGATGACCGGGGTTTACGAGGAAACTTTATGGCTGGCGGACATCCTGCCGGTAAACGAACAGCTTTATGTCGGTCCCGGGTACGAACCAATCACGCTCGGGCTCCCTCTCGAATCCGGTCTTGGCGTAGAGGGCATTGGCGCTTTGCCACGTGGCGCCGGTGGTGAGGGAAACGGCGTTGATGCCATCCATGGAGCGGGCCTGGTCGACGACCGCCTGAACGAGGGCTCGTCCCGCGCCCGAGCGCTGCACGTCCGGATCAACTACCAAGGTGCGCATTTCGAGTTCGTCCGGAAGGCCAATGTCCGAAAAGTCGCCTCCGGACTTGGCTGACGTGACGGAGCCGATGACCCGGCCATCGCGCTCGGCGACGAAAACGTCGGCGTACCGGGCGCGGCCGGCCACATCGCGCAGCTTCTCCAGGTACGGGTGGTCCGGGCTGCCGTAGTAGCCCGCGGTCACGTAAGACGCCATCGTGATACGGGCTACGGCGTCGTAGTCTTCGGGCAGGGCGGGACGGACGGTAATCTGCGAATGCACTGATCCATGGTAGTCGCGTCCATGGGGGCCGAGGTGCCAAAGCGCCGTTTCCGTGACCGAACTATCACCATTGACCGCACGCCCGCTCAGATATCAGTGAGCGAGCGTCCGCCGGAAACCCCACAAACGTGAGCGAGCGTCCGCCGGAAACCCCACATACGTGAGCGAGCGTCCGGGACCCTCAAACATTGCTTTGCGTGGCGCCAGATTGAGTCCGGTTTCGGGCTGTGAAGCCCGGTTTCCTGTTGTTGCGGGAAGGTTGCGCGAGGCTGGCGCGGGGCGGGTGTCGCGTGGTTGATTGGCGGCCAGGACACAACGAAAGGACCCCGCATGAGCCCCCAGCAACGCACACTCCACCTCAACGCATTCCTCATGAGCACTGGCCACCACGAGGCTTCGTGGCGGCTGCCCGAGAGCAACCCGCGCGCCAGCACCGACATCCGGCACTACCAAAACCTCGCGCAGATTGCCGAGCGTGGCACTTTCGATTCCATCTTCTTCGCCGACTCCCCCGTAATCTTCGGCGACGTCGGACGCCGTCCCGCGGGCAAGCTGGAACCGACCGTGCTGCTCACCGCGATTGCGGCTGCAACCGAAAAGATCGGCCTCATCGCCACGGCGTCCACCACGTACAACGATCCCTTCAACCTGGCCAGGCGCTTCGCTTCGGTGGACTTCGTCAGTGGAGGAAGGGCTGGCTGGAACGTGGTGACCACAGCCGGACCGGAAGCAGCACGCAACTTCGGCATAGACGATCAGCCCGCCCATGCCGCCCGCTATGAACGGGCAGCCGAGTTCCTGGAGGTGGCCGCCAAGCTCTGGGACAGCTGGGAGGACGACGCTGTGCTTGCGGACAAGGAAGCCGGCGTCTGGGCAGACTCCGCCAAGGTCCGGCCCATCAACCACGTGGGCAGGCATTTCCGGGTCCAAGGGCCGCTCAATGTGCCACGCTCACCCCAGGGCCATCCCCTGATTGTCCAGGCGGGCTCCTCCGAGAACGGCAAGGGCCTGGCGGCCAGGTATGCGGAGGCTGTGTTCACCGCCCAGCAAACTTTGGAAGACGCACAGGCGTTCTACGCTGATCTCAAGGCCCGGACCGTCGCACTTGGCCGGGCGGCTGAGAGCCTCAAGATCCTCCCCGGAATTGTGCCTGTGATCGCCTCCACCCAAGCCGAAGCGCTGCGTCTGGAACGCGAATTGGACGAGCTCATCCGGCCCGAATACGCCAGGGCCGAGCTTGCCAAGACCCTCCGCGTGGATCCTGAGGACCTGCCGCTGGACCGGCAGCTTCCCGCCGATCTCCCGGACGAGGATTCGATCGAAGGCGCCAAGAGCCGCTATACCCTCATTGTGGAACTGGCCCGCCGCGAGAAACTCACGGTACGGCAGCTGATCGGCAGGCTCGGAGGCGGCCGCGGCCACCTGACCTTCGCCGGAACGCCGGAGCAAGTCGCCGATGCGATCCAGCTATGGTTTGAAAACGGCGCGGCAGACGGCTTCAACATCATGCCCGCCGTTCTACCGTCGGGGCTCGAAACATTTGTTGACCAGGTGGTGCCGGTGCTGCGCCAGCGCGGGCTGTTCCGCCGCGAGTACAGCGGTGACACGCTGCGCGAACACTACGGCTTGGAACGCCCCGCGAACCGATTCTCAGCGGTGGGGTCGCTCGCGAATGCCGGCGCCTGACAGGGCTCGCACCCCGACAGCAGCGGGCGTCGTCCGAAAACCAACATAAGAGAGCGGGCGTCGCAGGAGCCTAGAGCGGGAACTTGCCCGAGAGCTCAAGGGTCCCCGCGCACGTCCACGCTTCCAATCGGTCCGCATCTGTGGGGCCGCCGTCCAGCGGGCTGGTCAGCCGTGGGCGCCGGACCCAGCATCCGGCTTCCTCGGCGATCAGCGCGCCCGCCGCGTAGTCGTGTTCGTTGAGCCCGCGCTCTCCGAAGGCGTCGTGGGTTCCATCGGCCACGAGGCAGAGGTCCAACGCGGCGGAGCCCAGCCGGCGGAGGTCGGCAAAGCCTTCCATGAGGCTCCCGAGCCCGGCGAACTGCTCGGCCCTCGTGGCGGGATCATAGCTGAACCCTGAGGCAACGATCAGCCCGGTGCGGCCCAAGAGCGGTCCGCTCAGCTGGGTGTGCTGCCCGTTTTCTTCAAGCCACGCTCCGTGGCCGCGTGCCGCCGAGTAGATGCGTCCCAGCGCGGGGGCGTTGACGACGCCGGCCAGCCAGACGCCGTCGGCATCCGCAACGGCCACGGACGTGGCGTAGTAGACGATATTACGGATGAAGTTGGTGGTGCCGTCCAGCGGATCGATGGACCATCGGTAGCCACTGGGCCGCTCGGGCCGGGTGGTGCCGTGCTCTTCGCCCGTGATGGTGTCGTGCGGGCGGGCTGCCGTAATGGCGCCCCGCACAGCGTTCTCCGCCGCGACGTCGAAGGCCGTCACCCAGTCGCCGGCGTCGCCTTTGTTCACGACGCCGAGGTTCCCCGCCGAGTTGGGGCCGGCAGGCCTGGCGGCGAGCACCTCCGCTCCTGCCGCAGCAGCATCTCGGGCGACAGCGAGAAGTTCCAAAACGTCGGCCGTCATTCGGCGGCGTCCGTGTCCGACGAGGCAGCGCCGGCCAGAGCAGCGGCTGCGTCTTCATCATCCGGAGCCGTGCCGTCGGCTGGTTCCAGGACGCCGTCGAGCAATGCCTTGAAACCGTCTTCGTCCAACACCCGGATGCCGAGCTGCTCGGCCTTGTCCAGCTTGGAGCCTGCGTTCTCCCCGGCCACGACGTAACTGGTGTTCTTGGAAACCGAGCCGGCTGCCTTGCCGCCCCTGATGATGATGGCTTCCTTGGCTTCGTCCCGGCTCAGCGTGGGGAGGGAGCCCGTCACCACGATGGTGAGGCCTTCCAGGTTCCGCTGGAGGCCGGCATCGCGTTCGTCAACCATGCGCACTCCGGCAGCTGCCCAGCGATCAACGATTTCCTGGTGCCAGTCAACGGCAAACCATTCCTTGAGTGCCGCGGCGATGGTCGGTCCCACGCCGTCAACGTTGGCCAGCTCCTCCTCGGAGGCGGCCCGGATGGCTTCCATGCTCCCAAGGGCCGTGGCCAGGGCCCGGGACGCAGTGGGGCCGACGTGCCGGATGGACAGGGCAACGAGGACGCGCCAGAGGGGTTGTGACTTGGCTTTCTCAAGTTCTTTGAACAGCTTGTCCGTGGTGGCTGTGGGTTTTGAGGGGGTCTTCGCGGTGGCTTTGGAATAGAAGTAGGGAACGAGTTCGAACGTTCCCGTGCCCACGCCTTTGGAGCGCTTCTCGCGCCGGATGCGGACCTCGGCGAGATCCTCCGGTGTGAGGCTGAACAAGGCCGCTTCACTGCGCAGGGGCGGCGTTTCCGGTTCGGCAGGCTGGGTAAGGGCGATGGCTGCTTCCCACCCCAAAGCTTCAATGTCGAAGGCGCCCCTGCTCGCGACGTGGAAGACACGCTCGCGCAGCTGGGACGGGCACGACTTCGCGTTGGGGCATCGGATATCGACGTCGCCTTCCTTCGCCGGAGCCAGGGGCGTGTGGCAGGACGGGCATTCCGTGGGCATCACGAACTCACGCACGGGAGGATCCTGCTGATCACGCAGCGCCAATACCGGCCCGACGATCTCAGGAATGACATCGCCGGCCTTCCGCAGCACCACGATGTCGCCGATCATGACTCCCTTGGCCTTGACCACATCCTGGTTGTGCAGGGTGGCCATCTCCACGGTGGATCCAGCCACCTTGACCGGTTCCATCACCCCGTAGGGAGTGACGCGGCCGGTGCGGCCAACGTTGACCTGGATGTCGAGCAGCTTCGTGTGGACTTCCTCCGGCGGGTATTTGTAGGCAACGGCCCAACGAGGAACCCGCGAGGTGTAACCGAGGGCGCGCTGCGTGGCGAAGTCGTCGATTTTGACCACGATGCCGTCGATCTCGTGCAGGAGGTCGTGCCGGTGTTCGCCGAAGTGCTTGATGAAGTCCAGGACCTCTTCGAAGGAGTCCAAGACCTTCAAGTAGGGGCTGACCGGCAAGCCCCATTCTTCCAGCAGCTTGTACGTTTCCGACTGGCTGGTGGAATCAAGGCCTTCGCGGGCTCCGATGCCGTGGACGAACATCCGCAACGGACGCTTGGCTGTTTCCGCAGGGTCCTTCTGGCGCAGGGAGCCGGCCGCGGCGTTGCGGGGGTTGGCCAACGGCGCCTTGCCGGCCTCGATCAGCGCTTCGTTGAATTCAGCGAAAGCCTTGGACGGAATGAAGACTTCGCCCCGGATTTCCACTTCGGACGGAAATCCACTGCCGCTGAGCTGGCGCGGGATCTCCTTGATGGTGAGCACGTTGTGGGTGATGTCCTCGCCCGTGGTGCCATCACCGCGCGTGGCGGCACGGACCAGCTTGCCGTCGCGATAGAGCAGGTTCACTGCCAGGCCGTCGATCTTGAGCTCCGTCAGCCATGCAATGCGGGAAGCCGCCGTGCCCAGTTTTTCGACCGAAGCCTCGGCCTTGCGGACCCACGCTTCCAACTCGTCCAGCGAGAAGACATCCTCCAGGCTGTACATCCTCTGAAGATGCTCGACGGCGGCGAAAGCAGCCGACACCTCGCCGCCCACTTCCTGAGTTGGCGAATCGTTGGACACGAGCTCGGGGTGCAGGGCCTCGATCTCCTCAAGGCGGCGGTACAGGGAGTCGAACTCGGCGTCCGAAACCGTCGGCGCATCCTCCTGGTAGTACGCGTAGCGGTACTTGCGGACGAGGTCTGCGAGGTTTTCGTACTCTTCCCGTACGGCTTCCGTTGGAACTGCGGTTTCGCTCTCTGCTGTGCTCACGTACCTATCTTGCCGCAAAGCCGCGACAAAATAGGGCCGCTGGGCGACAAGCAGGAATCACAAGCACGGGCGACAAGCAGGAATCAGTGCGTAAAGCGGTGGCGGCTCCACAAAGCGAAGGCAATGCCGCCGGCCGCCACCAAAAGAACGCCGCCCATGATGGCGATCACGGCGAACATGTCCGAACCCGGCCCTTTGGCATCGCCCACCGAGGCAGCCTGGGTGGCCTTGAGCCCGTCTTGGATGGGGGTATTCCAATTGGACGACGCCGACGGCGAGGCGCTGCTCGTCGTCGGGGTGTCCGAGGGGGTCGCAGGGCTGGAGGCCACAGAAGCCTCCGACGGCGCCACGCTGGGTTCCGGTTCCACCGTCACTTGTGTCATGGGGGCCTGTGCGGGCGCGGCAGGCGCGGGTGCCACCGGGGCAGGTTGAACCGGCACGACGACGGGTGGCTTGGAGGGAGCGGGATCCACGACTTTCGGCTGGGTCGCCGTGGGCTCGGTTGGTGCCGGGTCCGGGGCCGGGGAGGTGGGCAAAACTTGTCCCTGGCCGGGAGCCACGACGGTCTCGGCGTGGGCCGAAAGCAACGGGAAAGCGCACATCACCACAGCCATGGCAATGCCCGCGAGGGCAACGGAGAACGGGCGTCGCACGGCGGCACGGGTCGCGCCGCCAGAGCGCGCGGAGGAGCGTTGGGTCATGTTTACCTCTGCAGGACGGCACAGGCCGCCCGGAGTTGGGGTGGTATTGACCGGAATCTTCCTACAAAGTCCGGGCGTGTCGCAAATCCCGTTCCCCAAAAACCCCATCGGCACGAGCGTGTGCCGGCCCATTCGGCGTCGTTCTACCCGATCCTGGCATCCACCACAATCGCGGTGACATTGTCCCGTCCGCCGCTCAGCAACGCCTCCTGGATGAGGGCATCCACGACGTCCTGGGGCTTCTCCACCGTGCTCAGGATCCGGAACATGTGTTCGTCGCTCAGCTCCCCCGTGAGTCCGTCCGAGCAGATCAGCATCCGGTCCCCGTCCTGGATGGGCAGCAACCAGAAGTCCGCTTCGTTTTCGCCGCCGGTGCCAAGCGCGCGGGTCACCACATGGCGGCGCGGATGCACCATGGCTTCTTCACGCGTGATGCTGCCGGCCTCCACGAGTTCCTGGACTTCCGAGTGGTCCACGCTGATCTGCCTGAAATCGCCCCCGCTCAAGCGATACGTCCGCGAATCGCCGATGTTCATGACGAGCCAATACGGGACGCCCATGTGCTCAGCGACGACGACGCCGGTGAGTGTGGTTCCGGCGCGGCCACCCGTGGCATTCCGGATCTGGAAGTCGGCCGCAAGGATGCACTCTTGCATGGCAACAGCGGTCGCCGAGCGGACTCCCGACGCCAATTGCGGCATGCTGCCGAGAGTCCGTACGCACAATGCGCTGGCAATCTCGCCTGCCTCATGCCCACCCATGCCGTCAGCCACCGCGAAGACCGGATCCTCCGCGATGAGTGAATCTTCGTTGAGTTCCCGGCTGAGTCCGCGGTCCGTCCCATAGCCATAGCTCAACGTGAATTCCGGCTCAGGGGCGGTCGCTGCGGAGGGTGAATTCATCAGTCGAGAACCAGGCCCTTGCCAAGGCCGCGCGCAAGCCGGACGGGAAGGATTTCCCCGAAGCCACGAACGTTCTCGGCCGTCTGCGGAACCAGGACGAAGCGTTCGTCCTGGCCCAGCGCTGCCGCCGTCATCTCGTCCACGAGGACCGTACCGGGTTCAGCCAAGGCCGTGAGACGGGCCGCCAGGTTGACGGTCGGGCCGTAAATATCGCCGAGACGGGAAAGGATGCGTCCCCAGACCATGGCCACGCGGGCTTCCGGCAGGATTTCGTCTTCCGTGAAGGCCTGGGCGAGCGCCAAGGAGATCTCGGCGCCGGCGGCCGGCGTCTCGGCGATGTAGAGGACTTCGTCGCCGACGGTCTTGACGAGGCGTCCACCGCCGATGGAGATGATTTCCGCGCACTTGTTCTCGAAGCGCTGGACCAACTGGGCCAGGGTTTTCTCGTTCATGCGGCGTGAGAGGCTCGTGTAGGAGACGAGGTCGGCAAAGCCTACGGCGCGCGCCAAGGGCAGAGGAGCGTCGTCTTCGTCCCCTTCGCGGCCGGCCTCGCTGGCCTGCAAACCTGCTTCGGCACGGACGGCCAGGCGCTGCACGCCGGCGTTCATCTGGCGGCGCCACGAGTACAGCAGGATCTCTTCCATGGCATCCACGAGGTTGGGCAGTTCGTTGACCAACTGTTTGCGGGCAACGGCGTCGGGAATGCCTTGCTGCACCACCATGTCTTCAATGAGCGCCTCGACTTGCCACACCACCATGCGGTCGGTCATCTGCCCGATGGCGCGCGTCACGGAAATGGCAGCTTCCTCGGTGAGCTTTCCCGCGCGGACAAGGTCAAGGATGGTGGAAAGCGCCGCGAGGTCGCGCTCCGTGAACGCCACATCCTGGTCGCCGAAGTTGGGGAAACCCAGCGCTCGCCACAGCTTGCGGGCCGACAATAGCGAGACGCCTGCGCCCGCCGCCACTTCGCGTCGCCGGAGTTTGCGTTCGCCGCCCAGAAGCCTCGTTTCCAAGGCCTTGATGGCAAGCCGTTCTGCTGACAGGGCCCCGGTGGGCGGGGACACGACAGGGAGGACCCCCGTTGGTGCCTGGTCCACGGAAGGTTCGGGCACGGCGTCGGGCTCGTGGTCCATGTACTCAGGCTCCTGCTCGTCAACGCTCATCTCTTCCACCTTCTCTCACATCCCAGGGCAACGCGGCACCAGGGTAGTCAACTGGCTCGGCAAAACCGTCAAAATCGCTGTGCTCCGGCACGGCGCCGGGGCCGAACCTGACATTCGTCGGAAGCTCGGCCATCGCATCGAGGATGAAACTTCGAAACTTGCCGACCTCCGGAACGTCCGCGAGGACGGTCTCGCCGGGGTGCCCGGTATCCAAGGATATATTCCCGGAGCGCAATATCCGTTGGAGCAGCGATTGTTTGATCCCTACGCTGCGCACCGCAGCCAGCGGCACCTGCCAGTCGCCCCGGCGAAGCATTCCGAAACGGGCAACTATCCGACCGCTTGTCAGGATGTACCGTATGCCACGCCAGCGGACGAATCGCGGAAGGCTGTAGCCGAGCAGCACGATCGCCATTATGGCCAGGCACGCGGCAACCAACCATTGGGTCCAGTCGCTCGTGATGACAGGGAGCAACTTGCCCGGTCCGCCCTTGACTATCCATGCACAGGCGAACGCGGCCGCAGCGGGGACCATGATGAATGCCAGGACGGGACCAAAGAGCATCCTGGGCTGCTGCCGCGTGATCACGATGACTTGCTCCCCACGCAGGAGCTCTTTACGCATAACCACTTTCGGTAGCCCTCAGGTGGACGACGTCGCCGGCGGTCACGACGTGCTCGCGGCCACCATGGTCCACCACCAAAAGGGAACCATATTCATCCAACCTGGACGCATGCCCCACCAATTCGTGGTCGCCGGGCAAATGCGCCTTCACTTCGCGTCCCAAGGTGACCATGACAGCTTCCACCCGCTTGTGCAGGGAGGAGCCCCCGGCCAATCCTGCTGCAGGGTCGCCGTCGGCATTGCAGAAACTGCGGTAGAGCGCCGCGAAGCGGGACAAATAGTTCCGCAGAAGCACGGAGCGGTCCGTGGTCGTGGCGCCCTCAAGGAGGAGGGAGGTCGCAGTGGGGACAGGCAATTCATCCTCGCCAAGCGTGACGTTGAGGCCGGTGCCCAGGATCACGGCAGGAACCGATCCGTCGCCCATCGGCCCCATCTGGGCCAGGATGCCGGCAATCTTCTTGCCTCGGACGAGGACATCGTTGGGCCATTTGATCTCGGCAGGAAGACCGGCGGTCTCCAGGAGCGTCTCGCGCAGGGCCAGCGCGCCCAGGAGGGAGAGCCAGGAGTAGCTCTGGGTCGGGACGGGCAGGCCCTGGGAATTGACGGGGCGCAGGACGATCGAAACGGAAATCGCCGAACGTGCGGGAGATTCCCAGTGACGGTCGAGCCGGCCCCGCGCCGCCGTCTGGTGCTCGGCGGTGAGGACTGCGAGGTCGGACCATTCCTTGGGTTCCGTGGTGACGGCGCGCAGCAGATCTGCGTTCGTGGAGCCTGTGGTCTCCACGATCTTCAATTGCGAAATACCGGTGGCCGCGAGGAAGTCGGGATGAAGCAGGGCATCACGGTCCAGGCCCAAGCGGGGGGCACGTGGTTCGCTGCTGGCAGGCTGTTCGACATCCATAGACAGAATCCTATCCAGCCAGGCTGGTCCCGGAAGGAGTTGTCCGCTTAGAGGAAGATATCCGGCACAAGCTTCTCCTCCGGGGCACCCAGACTGTAGGGCCTGAAGTCTGAAACACCTGCAGCCCTCAACACTTGTTCGTCCGTGTAGAAATTGCCTGTATTAGTTGCCGAACCGGCTGGGCCTGCGGTCAGGTGCGCGCCGGTCAGGACAGCGTGGGCCGCATCGGCCATGATTTCCGAGCCCCTGGCGGCTTGGACGATCTGTGCCCCTCCGGGCATATTTCGGATGGCAGCGGTGTCGATCAGAGTGCATGGCCACAGGGAGTTGACCGCCACGCCGTCGTTCTTGAGTTCTTCGGCCAGGCCCAGCGTGGTGAGGCTCATGCCGTACTTGGCCAACGTGTAGGCCAAATGCATGCCGGCCCACTTCGGGTCAAGGTTCAACGGCGGGGAAAGAGTCAGGATGTGCGCGTTGCTCGATTTCCGCAGGGCCGGAAGCGCGAGCTTGGACAGCAGGAAGGTGCCGCGAACGTTGATGTCCTGCATGAGGTCGTAGCGTTTCATGTCAATGGCGTCAGTGCGGGAGAGATCTATCGCCGAGGCGTTGTTGACGACGACGTCGATTCCGCCAAAGCGTTCGACGGCGGCGGCAACCGCCGCGGCAACGTCGCCGTCGTTGCGGACATCTCCCACGAGCGGCAGCGCCTGGCCGCCGGCTGCTTCCAGTTGCTCGGCGGCCGTGAAGACCGTTCCTTGCAGCTTCGGGTGGGGTTCTCCGGTCTTGGCCATGATGACGATGTTGGCGCCGTCGCGGGCAGCGCGGGTGGCGATTGCCAGGCCGATGCCGCGGCTGCCTCCGGACATCAGGATGGTGCGGCCCTTCAGTGATCCACGAGCCTGATAGGGAAAGGCAGGGTTTGCAGAAGCATCGTTGCTTGAGGTCATGAGGACACTGTAGCCCAACCATGTTACCGGTGAGTAACATTGTTCAACGCCCGACTTGAAGTCGGAAAATTGTAGGGTTTCTACAGCGGTCTGTGGCTTTTGCGTCATTAGACTAGCCAACAGGGCCCGCACTTTGTACGGATGCTACTTAAGAGCGCATGCCTAACGAAGCAGTGCCAGCGTAAATCAGCTACAGAGCCGGAGACATTGATGAGCCACGATCTGACAACGACAGCGGGAAAGATTGCCGACTTCCGCGACCGCCAGGCCCGTGCAGAACAACCTTCCGGCCCCGAAGCGATCGAGAAGCAGCATGCCCGCGGCAAGAACACCGCCCGCGAACGCATCGACATGCTCCTCGACGAAGACTCCTTCGTAGAGTTCGACGCCTTGGCCGTCCACCGCTCCACCGCGTTCGGCATGGAGAAGAAGAAGCCCCTCGGCGACGGCGTCGTCTCAGGCTACGGCACCGTTGACGGCCGCCTCGTAGCCATCTACAGCCAGGAATTCAGCGTCTACGGCGGCTCCCTGAGCCAGGTCAACGGCGAGAAGATCGTCAAGGTCCAGGAATTCGCCCTCCGCAACGGCTGCCCGATGGTCGGCATCAACGACGGCGGCGGCGCGCGCATCCAGGAAGGCGTCGCCTCGCTGGCGATGTTCGCCGACATCTTCCGCAACAACGTCCATTCTTCCGGCGTTGTCCCCCAGATTTCCCTCATCATGGGCCCGTGCGCCGGCGGCGCCGCCTACTCCCCCGCCCTCACCGACTACGTGGTGATGGTGGACAAGACCTCCCACATGTTCATCACCGGCCCCGACGTCATCAAGACCGTCACCGGCGAAGACGTGGACATGGAAACCCTCGGCGGCGCGCGCCAGCACAACGCCACCACCGGCACTGCAACGTACCTCGCCAGCGACGAAGCCGACGCGATCGAGTTCGTCCGCGAACTCCTGGACTTCCTGCCGTCCAACAACTTGTCCGAGGCCCCCGTCCTGGAGCACGAGCAAGAACTGGAGCTCGACGACGACGACCTCGCCCTGGACACGCTCATCCCGGACTCTGCCAACCAGCCCTACGACATGCGCAAGGTCATCGAGCAGATCGTGGATGACGCCCATTTCCTCGAAATGCAGTCGCTCTATGCCCCCAATGTGATCATCGGCTATGGCCGGGTCGAAGGCCACACCGTCGGGATCGTGGCCAACCAGCCGATGCAGTTCGCCGGCACCCTGGACATCTCCGCTTCGGAAAAGGCCGCCCGCTTTGTCCGCCACTGCGATGCCTTCAATGTTCCGATCATCACTTTGGTGGACGTCCCCGGCTTCCTGCCCGGCAAGGACCAGGAATTCCAGGGCATCATCCGCCGCGGTGCCAAGCTCCTTTACGCCTACGCCGAAGCCACCGTGCCCAAATTGACCGTCATCACCCGCAAGGCCTACGGCGGAGCGTACATCGTCATGGGTTCCAAGAAGCTTGGGGCCGACCTCAACCTGGCCTGGCCGACGGCCCAGATCGGCGTCATGGGCGCCCAAGGTGCCGTCAACATCCTGTACCGCCGCGACCTTGCCGCCGTCGCCGAGGCCGGTGGCGACGTCGAAGGCAAGCGTGCCGAGATCATCCGCCAGTACGAGGAAGAACTCCTCAACCCCTACCAGGCAGCCGAGCTTGGCTACGTCGACGCCGTCATCGTGCCGTCGGAGACCCGCATCCAGATCATCAAGGGCCTCCGCGCCCTTCGCGACAAGCGCGCCAGCCTGCCCACCAAGAAGCACGGAAACATCCCCCTGTGAGCCTCGAACAGAACGTTCCGGACTCCGCGGCTGATTCCACTGACGTGGGGCCGGCCGAGCCCTTGCTTTCGGTGGTCAAGGGAGACCCGACGCCGGAAGAGCTCGCGGCGCTTGCCGCCGTCGTCGCTTCCCTTGGATCGCACGAGGAAGCCGAAACTCCAAAACCGAGCACGCGGCACTGGCTGCGCCGACAGCAACTGCGCATGGACCCCACTCCGGGGCCGGGCGCCTGGAAGCGCAGCAGGGGCTGACTCCCCCGGTGACCCAACTGAGTCGCATTTAATGTCGTTTTGAGCCTTCAAAACGACATTAAATGCCAGTCAGTTGGGTTGGCCTCCGAGACTTCTGCAACAACCCTTTCACAAGAGTCTTGTCGCGGCTAGGCTCGTGGGGTGACTACTCCTAACACAGCTCCGGCACGCATCCAGACTGCCATCGACGCGGTCGCCGACGCCTACACGGAAACCCTCCTTGCCCTCAACCCGAGCCTCGCCACCACCCTCGGCCTGCCCGGACACGAAACCGAATACCAGGATTTCTCGCTTGCCGGCGCGGAGGCATTCGCCAAGGCGGCACGCCACACGCTCGATGAGCTGGCCGCGCTCGAACCGACGGACGCCTCCGATGTCGTCACCCTTGACGCGATGCGGGAACGGCTCGGCCTGGCCCTCGAGATCCACGAGTCCGGCTGGGACGCCGCGGACCTGAACAATATCGAGTCTCCGGCCCAAACCATCCGCGCGATCTTCGACCTCATGCCCACCGACACGGCCGAACACTGGGAGCACATCGCCGGCCGCGCGGCCAACGTTGCGGAAGCCATTGACGGGTACATCGTTTCCCTCCGTTCGGCCAGGGACGCAGGGAAAGTCTCCGCGGTCCGCCAAGTCAGGATCGTCATCGAACAGACCAGCAAATACGCGGCCGAGGACGGCTTTTTCGCCAAGCTCGCCTCCGAAGCCACCATCGACGGCCAGGCGCTGCGGGCCGAACTGCAGGAAAAGCTCGACGCCGGTGCCGCCGTCGCGCGTTCCGCTTACTTGCGCCTTGCCGCCTTCCTCGAAGCGGAGCTTTTGCCCTTTGCTCCCGAAAAGGACGCTGTGGGCCGCGAACGCTACGCCCTGGCCTCGCGTTCGTTCCTCGGAGCAACCGTGGACCTGGAGGAAACGTACGCCTGGGGCGTGCAGGAACTCGACAGGATCATTGCCGAACAGGAACGCGTGGCCGAGCAAATCAAGCCCGGCGCGTCCATCGAGGAGGCCAAAGCCATTCTCGACAACGATCCCGAACGGCAAATCAAAGGCACCGATGCCCTCAAAGCCTGGATGCAGGAACTCTCAGACCGCGCAGTAGCCGAACTTGCGGACGTCCATTTCGACATCCCGGACATCATGAAGACGCTCGAATGCCGTATCGCGCCCACCGACGAAGGCGGCATCTACTACACGGGTCCCTCTGACGACTTCTCCCGGCCCGGCCGCATGTGGTGGTCCGTCCCGGCCGGCGAAGACACCTTCACCACCTGGGCCGAAACCACCACGGTGTTCCACGAAGGCGTACCCGGCCACCACCTCCAGGTGGCCACCGCCGTCTACCGCCGCGAACTCCTCAACAACTGGCGACGGAACGTCTGCTGGGTGTCCGGGCACGGCGAAGGCTGGGCCCTGTATGCCGAAAAGCTCATGCTGGAGCTCGGTTACCTCAAGGATCCGGGCGACCACATGGGCATGCTGGACATGCAGCGCATGCGTGCCGCCCGCGTGGTGTTCGATATCGGCGTCCACCTCGAGCTGGAAGTTCCAGAACGTTGGGGCAGTGGCACCTGGACCTCGGACAAGGGCTTCGAATTCCTCAAGGCCAACCTTCCCATCAGCGCGGGCCAGCTCCAGTTCGAATTCACCCGGTACCTCGGCTGGCCGGGCCAGGCCCCGTCGTACAAAGTGGGGCAGCGGCTATGGGAAGAAATCCGGGCTGAACTCGAACGCCGCGACGGGTTCGACCTGAAATCGTTCCACACGGATGCGCTGAATATCGGCTCTGTTGGCCTGGATACGCTTCGCCGGGCGTTGCTGGGGTAGTCCAACTGACTCGCATTTGTTGTCGTTTTGAGGGCTCAAAACGACAACAAATGCGAGCTAGATGGGTTGACCCATAGGAGATCTTCCCCTAGTTGCTCGAATTTAAGAACGTAACATTTCTCAACGTCTGGTCGCGGTGGTATTTGTCGGGGCCTAGTTTGTTCCGGTGAGCAATTCATCCAACACTTTGACTTCCGCCGGAGAGACTTCGTCCCGGCTTCCCACGTGGGCAACGTCCTTCGGCGTCCAGATCATCGCGGCTTTGGTGATCGGCCTGGCACTCGGGCTCCTGGCCAAAACCACCGGTAGCACCACCAAGGCTCCCAACGGGCTCGGCGCCACGCTGCAGACCATCGGCTCGAGCTACGTCTCACTGCTGCAGACCGCCGTCGTGCCCTTGATCTTCACCGCAGTGGTGAGCTCAATCGCGAACCTTCGCCAAGTGTCCAATGCGGCGAAATTGGCGTGGAACACCTTGCTCTGGTTCGCCATCACCTCGCTCATCGCAGTGATGATCGGCATCGGACTTGGAGTGCTCCTGCAGCCGGGCTCCGGCACCGGCATCACCAAGAAGGCCGAGTACACAGGAAAGACGGGCGACTGGTGGGCCTTCCTCACCGGCCTCTTCCCCAAGAACTTCCTGGGCATTGGCGCCAGCACGAGCGTCACGGACGGCGTCGCCAGCACGTCGATCAGTTTCAACGTGCTGCAGATCCTGGTGATCGCCATCGCCGTCGGCGTCGCCGCCCTCAAGGTCGGCAAGCAGGCCGAACCGTTCCTGAACCTCAACGCTTCCGCCCTGGCCGTCATCCAGAAGGTCCTCTGGTGGATCATCCGCATCGCCCCGCTGGGCACCATCGGCCTGATCGGCAACGCTGTGTCCGTCTACGGTTGGGACACCATTGGTTCGCTCGGCAAGTTCACTGTGGCCATCTACGCGGGCCTCGCCCTGGTGCTCTTCGTCGTCTACCCCATCCTGGTCAAGACGCATGGACTGTCCGTCAAGCAGTACTTCTCGGGAGTGTGGCCCGCCGTGCAGCTGGCATTCGTCTCGCGTTCCTCGATCGGCACGCTGCCGCTCACGCAGCGCGTCACCGAACGCAACCTCGGCGTTCCGCAAGGTTACGCATCCTTCGCCGTGCCGCTCGGCGCCACCACCAAGATGGACGGTTGCGCCGCCATCTACCCCGCCGTCGCTGCGATCTTCGTTGCCCAGTTCTTCGGCATCAACCTGGACTTCAGCCAATACCTGCTGATCGTGGTGGTTTCGGTCCTTGGTTCGGCGGCAACGGCAGGCACCACCGGCGCCGTCGTCATGCTCACGCTGACCCTGTCCACGCTGGGGCTGCCGCTTGCCGGCGTCGGGCTCCTCCTGGCGATCGACCCCATCCTGGACATGGGCCGCACGGCCGTCAACGTGGCCGGACAGGCGCTGGTTCCGGCCATCGTCGCCAAACGGCAGGGAATCCTGGACGAATCGCTCTACAACGCCCCACGCAGGGGAACGGCGTTCGCGGCCGAGACTGAGTCTCCGGAGGCATCCGAGGGCATTCGCGAGCTCGCTGACGCCAAGGCCTAGCGGCCGTTCACCATCGCACGGACGAATCCC
Organism: Arthrobacter sp. 2RAF6; assembly: GCF_052115205.1. Taxonomy (NCBI): domain Bacteria; kingdom Bacillati; phylum Actinomycetota; class Actinomycetes; order Micrococcales; family Micrococcaceae; genus Arthrobacter; species Arthrobacter sp. 2RAF6. The sequence continues at coordinate 75,240 of NZ_JBFRGF010000018.1, forward strand.
CGGGGAATGCCCTGGGGATTCGTCCTTTTAACGGTGGGAAACGGTGGATTCTGGATAGGCTCTGTCCATGCTGATAGTCACCTCGAACAAGATTCCGGGCCACAGGATCGACGCCGTCTTCGGCGAAGTCATGGGCCTCACCGTCCGCTCCCGGGATCTCGGCTCCCAAATGATTGCCGGTTTCCGCTCCCTCGGCGGCGGCGAGCTGCCCGAAATGACCAAGGCCCTCTATGAAAGCCGCCAGGAGGTCATGGCCCGCATGGTCAACGAGGCACAGCAGCGCGGCGCCAACGCAATCGTCGCCATGCGCTTCGACACGTCCGAGATGGGCGGCAACTGGACGGAGGTGTGCGCCTATGGAACTGCAGTGTTCGCCATCCCGCTCGCCGAAGGCGAGCCCGGCGCCACTGGCCAGTCGATCTACCTGACCAGCACCGCAGCCCAGCAATCCGCGCAGCCCACGACTGAAGATTCAACCGGACCTTAACTTGCCCTGAGTGCAAAGTTGCACTTAGTGTAAGTATGTGACAACTTCCGACACCGCCACTGTCCCCTCGCGCAGGGAGCAGAACAAATCGGCCACCCGCCGAGCGATAGCGGACGCAGCCCTCGCCATGTTGTGCAGCAGGGGCGCTGGCAATTTCACCGTGGAAGACATCGCGGAAGAGGCCGGCGTATCCCGGCGCACCTTCTTCAATTACTTCCCGAGCCTTGAAGCCGCACTGGCCTCCGTGACCGAAGGCTTCCTGGACCATGCCCTCGAACAATTCCGCCTGCGCCCTTCGGACGAACCCATCCTCGATTCCGCCCGGGCCGCCCTCACGGCGCTGGCTGACCCCATGACGGTCTCCCCCATGGCCGAGCTCTTCAGCCTGACCCACGACAACCGTGCCCTGGTGCGTTCCGAACTCGAAGCCTGGGACCACTGCACCACGCAGATCATCGACGCCGCCCGTCTTCGCCTCGGCCCGGATGTCGATGAGCTCTATCTGCGGGCCTTGGCCGGGTCGATTATTTCCTGCGGCAAGGCAGCCATGAGTGTCTGGTTCGAACAACACGGCCCGGATCTTTCCCCTGAATCCCTCGCGAGCCTGCGGCAGCACTTGATCGACGCAATTGGCCTGCTCGGTTCGGGCTTCATGGCACCCGCCCCTCAAAGCCCGGCGTCGCGCGGCACTCCGCCCGCGACTGACCCGCAACACTCGGCATAACCACACCGACAGATCGGTTCCGATATGGCACTCCTGCTCTACCGCCTTGGTAAGTTCTCCTACCGTCACCGCTGGCTGGTGATCTCCCTCTGGCTGGCCGTGCTCGTGGCCGTCGGCGGTTCCGCGGCTGCCTTCCACGGCACCATGTCCAACAACTTCCAGATCCCCGGCACCGAGACCCAGCAGATGCTGGACAAGCTGAAGAAGGACCTTCCGGCCTCCTCGGGCGGCTCCGCGGGGATCGTCTTTGAAGCCGGCGACGCCGGATTCAACCAGGCCGGCAAGGACGCCATTGCGTCGGCCCTCGCCCAGCTGGAAAAACTGCCGGAGGTGCAGTCCACGGTCAACCCCTTCACAACCCAAGCCACGTTGGACAAGGCGCCGTCCGATCTTGCTGCCGGGGAACAGAAAGCGGCCGCCGGGCAGGCCGAACTGGACAAGGCCCGGGCCACGCTCGATGCAGGTGATGCCCAGCTCAAGGCCGCCGAGCAGCAAATGACCGCTGCGGGGATGCCCGCTGCGCAGGTCCAGGCCCAGCTCGCCCCGCAGAAGGCCGAACTCCTGGCCGGGCGCCAAAAGCTCGATGCCGGCCAGAAGCAAGCAACCGATGGTGCCGCCGCCGTTGCGTTCGCCAAGCGCCAGGTGACAGCTTCCCAAGGCATGCGTTTCGTCTCCGAAGACGGCAAAGCGGCGATCGCCCAGGTCCAGTTCAAGACCTCCATCAACGGCCTGACCCCCGCAGCCCGGCAACAAGTCCAGAACATCGTCCACGGCGTCTCCTCAGCAGGTGTCACGGCGCTGGCCAGCAAGGAAATCACCGAGGACGTCTCGCAGTTGTTCGGGGTCTCCGAAATCATCGGCATCGCTGTGGCGGCCATCGCCCTCATCGTGATGCTGGGAACGCTTGTCGCCGCAGGCTTGCCCCTCCTGATGGCGATCATTGGCGTGGCCGTGGGCGTCGGCGGAACGTTTGCCCTCACCGGCGTCATCGACATAAGCTCCATTTCCCCGATGCTCGCGCTTATGCTGGGCCTCGCCGTCGGAATCGATTACTCGCTCTTCATCGTCAACCGCCACCGTGGGCAATTGCTTTCGGGGATGGACGCGGAGGAATCCGTGGCCCTCGCCACCGGCACCTCAGGCAACGCCGTTCTCTTCGCGGGCCTCACTGTCGTCATCGCCCTTGCCGCATTGGTCGTTCCGGGGCTCCCGTTCCTTGCCGTCATGGGCCTGTCGGCCGCCGCGACGGTGGCAGTCGCCGTCGTCGTCTCCCTCACACTGACCCCGGCGGTGCTGTCACTGGTCGGCCGCAAACTGATCTCGAAGCGGGCGTGGGCCAAGGCGGAGCGCCACAACGCGGAGCCGGAGCACGCCTCGGCGGACCGCGCGGAGGACCAGCGCCGGAGCAGCCGCGGGTGGGGCGGGCTCGTGACCCGGAACCCGGTGGTCTCGCTGCTTGCCGGCGTCGTGCTGCTTGGGGTGCTGGCCCTGCCGGCCTCCCAGCTGCGCCTCGCTTTGCCCGACGGCGGTTCGGAACCGGTCGACTCGCAAGCGTTCAAGGCCTATGACCTGACACGGAAGAGCTTCGGGGAGGGCATGACCGGTCCCATCGTGGTTGTCGGCACGTTCCCGTCCGGGCTCAGCGACGAGCAGGCCAAGGCCAAGCAGTTCGACGTGACGGACAAGCTGCGCGGCGTCGACAATGTCGTGGCAGCCGTTCCGGTAGCCCTCAGCCCGGATCACCGCACCGCCGTTTTCCAGGTCATCCCCAAGGATGGACCCGCCAGTGCAAGTACCGTCCAGGTCGTCTCGGAACTGCGTGCGAAGGGTTCCGAAATCCAGCAGGCCACAGGCGCCACCATCGGATTGACGGGGCAGACGGCCGGCAACATCGATGTCTCCGCGAAGCTCGGTGCCGCGTTGCCGCCTTACTTGGCGATCGTCGTCGGTCTCTCGCTGGTCCTCCTGCTCCTGGTGTTCCGCTCGATCGTCGTTCCGCTCCTCGCCACCGGCGGCTTCCTGCTCTCGCTCGCGGCAGCCTTCGGCGCTGTGGTGGCCGTCTACCAATGGGGCTGGCTGGGTGCGGTGTTCGACGTGCCCAATCCCGGAGCCGTGCTGAGCTTCCTCCCGATCATCCTGATTGGTGTGCTGTTCGGCCTGGCCATGGACTACCAGGTGTTCATCACCTCAGGCATGCGCGAATCATTCATGCACGGGGAGAACGCGAAGCAGGCGGTCCGAACCGGCTTCAGCCATGCCGCAGCTGTGGTCACGGCCGCCGCCATCATCATGGTCAGCGTGTTTGCCGGCTTCATCTTCAGCCACCTGACCATGGTCCGGCCGCTCGGTTTCGCGATGGCGTTCGGCGTCCTCGTGGATGCGTTCGTGGTGCGGATGACCATCGTTCCGGCCGTGATGTACCTGTTGGGCGAGAAGGCCTGGTGGCTGCCGCGATGGCTGTCCCGGATCCTGCCCGACGTCGACGTCGAGGGCGCCAAGTTGCAGCGCACGACGGCGGCAGGCGGGGCCAAGGAGCTGGTGCACTGAGCGCCCGGTCGTCTTAGCGGTGGGCGTCGGTTCTGTGTCCAGAACCGACGCCCGCTCACTTTTAACCCGTTTCTCCCAAACGCTCGCTCACCTATAACGCCCATCCCCCAAACGCTCGCTCACCTTTATTCCAGGAACATGTCCACCCTGGGACATATCTGAAGGAGCATTTGACCGATTTGGCGGCATAAGTGAGCGAGCGTCCGGCCAGACACCCAGATAAGTGAGCGAGCGTCCGGCCAGACACCCAGATAAGTGAGCGAGCGTCGGGGGGGCGGGGCCGCGTACTACGCTTGAGCCGTGACCCGATTGATCCTGGCTTCCCAGTCCCCCGCCCGCACCAAGCTCCTCACGGAGGCCGGCATCCACCACGAAGTACTCGTCTCGGACGTGGACGAGGACGCCGTGCAAGCCCGGTATGGGGTGACCGACGCGCATGACACCGCGCTCCTCCTTGCCCGCGCCAAGGCCGAGGCCGTCGCGTCCCTTCCTGACGCCGAGGGGGCCCTGGTGATCGGCTGCGACTCCGTATTCGAATTCGACGGCGAATCGCATGGGAAGCCGTACACGGTGGACGTGGCCAAGGAACGGATGCTTCGCATGAGCGGATCCAAGGGCATACTCCACACCGGGCACTGGCTGGTTGACTGCCGCGAAACCGCAGCGGACGTGAACGACGGCGAGACCGCCGTCGGCACCGGAGCAACAGTCGGTGCCGTGTCCAGCGCAGAAGTCCACTTTGCCGAGATGAGCGAGAAGGACATCGACGCCTACATCGCAACCGGCGAGCCGCTGCATTGCGCCGGTTCGTTCACGATCGACGGCTTGGGCGGGGCCTTCATCCGCAAGGTCGACGGCGACCCGCACGCCGTCGTCGGGCTCTCCATCTCGACCCTCCGCGATCTGCTGGGGCAAGCGAACGTCGGAATCACCGAACTCTGGACCCAAAACGGCTCCGGAGCGAGCAGCGAATAGCGGCGGTCCGAGGGGCCGGCCCGAATGCCGGCTTCCAGCCTTTGTAGCAACCCTACAAAGACAGGCCGTCTCACACACGGAATCCCCCATCAATATGGGCGGAACCCTCAAAATCACGCTAGGCTCCCTGAAGGACAGAAGGAGTCAACTTGTCAGCTAATCCGGCGCAGCCCATTTCCAGCCCTCTCACCAAGGTCTTGATCGCCAACCGAGGCGAAATCGCGGTCCGCATTATCCGCGCAGCCCGGGACGAAGGCATCGCTTCCGTGGCCGTCTACGCAGACCCCGATCGCGACGCCCTGCACGTGCGGCTGGCAGATGAGGCATACGCACTGGGCGGCACCACCGCTGCTGAGTCGTACCTCGTGATGGACAAGTTGATCGAGGTCGCCAAGCAGTCGGGTGCGGACGCCATCCACCCCGGCTATGGCTTCCTCGCCGAGAACGCAGAGTTTGCCGCCAAGGTCATCGACGCCGGCATCACCTGGATCGGCCCGTCCCCGGACGCCATCTCCGCGCTGGGCGACAAGGTGCAGGCCCGCCACATCGCCGAAAAGGTCGGCGCTCCCTTGGTTCCCGGCACGGCCGACCCCGTGGAATCCGCTGACGAGATCCTGGCCTTCGCCCAGGAGTTCGGGCTACCGATCGCTATCAAGGCCGCCTACGGTGGTGGCGGCCGCGGCATCAAGGTGGCTCGCACTATCGAGGAAATCCCCGAGCTTTTCGAGTCCGCAGTGCGTGAGGCCATTGCCGCCTTCGGCCGCGGCGAGTGCTTCATCGAGCGCTTCCTCGACTCCCCGCGCCACGTCGAGACCCAGTGCCTCGCCGACGCCTACGGAAACGTCGTTGTGGTCTCCACTCGCGACTGCTCCCTCCAGCGCCGCAACCAGAAACTGGTGGAAGAAGCCCCGGCGCCATTCCTGAGCCCCGAGCAGAACGAGCGACTGTACGAGTCTTCCAAGGCCATCCTGAGAGAAGCCGGCTACCTGGGCGCAGGAACGTGCGAATTCCTGGTGGGCCAGGACGGCATCATCTCCTTCCTTGAGGTCAACACGCGACTTCAGGTGGAGCACTGCGTTTCAGAGGAGGTCACGGGCCTCGACCTGGTCCGCGAGCAGTTCCGCATCGCCCGCGGCGAAAAGCTCGGCTATGGCGATCCCGAGGTCCGCGGCCACTCCTTTGAATTCCGCATCACCGGCGAAGACCCGGGCCGAAACTTCATGCCTGCACCGGGAACCGTCAGCACTCTGAAGAACCCGACGGGTCCGGGCGTCCGCATCGATTCCGGCATCGAGCAGGGCGATGTCATCAGCGGGAACTTCGATTCCATGCTGTCCAAGCTGATCGTCACAGGCGCCAGCCGCGAACAGGCCCTCCAGCGTTCCCGCCGGGCCCTCGAGGAAATGGTGGTTGAAGGCATTCCCACCGTCATTCCTTTCGACCTCGCAGTGGTGACCGACCCCGCGTTCGCTCCGGCCGAAGGCCCGTTCACGGTGCACACGCGCTGGATCGAGACCGAGTTCGTCAACAACATCCCCGCGTGGACGCCTACCGGAACCGGAACAGAAGCCGCCGACGCCGGTGAGCGCCAGCGCGTCGTCGTCGAGGTTGGCGGCAAGCGGCTGGAAGTTGTCCTTCCCGCGACTCTCGGCTCGGTTTCCTCGGTTGCCAGCACGGGCACCAAGGCCGCGAAGGTCAAGAAGCGTTCCCGCTCGGCGGGCGCCACGGCTGCTGTAGCGGGTGGCAACGCCCTCACTTCGCCGATGCAGGGCACCATCGTCAAGGTGGCAGTAGCCGCCGGCGACGTAGTTGCCGAAGGCGATCTGATCGTGGTCCTCGAAGCCATGAAGATGGAACAGCCCCTCACCGCCCACAAGGCCGGCACCATCCACGGCTTGGTGGCCAAGGCAGGCGAGACCGTCTCCGCAGGGGCCGTCATCGCGACGATCGAAGACTAACCAATAGCTGAATGGCTCCGGCCCCGCACCATTGGTGCGGGGCCGGAGCCATTTAACGGGAGCCTGTTAATCGGGAGCTTGTTAATACAGGGTCAGGCTACATTGTTCTCGTAGTCCGTGTCCTTGGTTTCCTTGGACAGGAACAGGGCCACGAGCGTCAGGACCGCCATGACGCTCAGGTAGACGCCCACCAGGACCGTGCTTCCCTTGGCCGATTCCCAGAGCCAGACCGCGATGAACGGAGCCACAGCCGCACCGAGGATGCTGGACATGTTGTAGCTGACGGCGGATCCGGTGTAGCGGACGTTGGTGGGGAAAAGTTCCGGAAGCAGCGCACCCATGGGGCCGAAGGTGAGCCCCATCAGCGTGAAGCCGATGATCAGCAACGCCATGGTGCCGACGAAGCCGCCGCTGAACAACGGCACGAACAGCAAACCGAATACCAGGATGGCCGCCGTCACAGCGAGGAGCATCTTGCGACGGCCGTACTTTTCGGCCAGCGGGCCGGCCACCAGGGTGAAAATGCCGAAGAAGACGACGCCGGCGATCAGCATCCAGAGGAAGTCGTTGCGGCTGAAGCCCAGGCCTGGGACGAACGCCGCGGCGGCCGCGTCGGTCATGGGCTTTCCGGCCTTGACCGCTGCTGCTTGAGCGCCCGCCAGGGTGGGCTTGGTGCCGTAGGTCAGGGTGAACGTGGTCATCAAGTAGAACAGCACGTACGTCGCGAGCATGATGAACGTACCGAGGATCAGCGGGCGCCAGCTTTTCTTGAACACGCGTCCGATGGGCAGCTTGGCCACTTCGTTCGATTCCAGCACCTTGGTGAAAGCGGGAGTTTCAATGAGCTTGAGGCGCACATAGAGGCCGAGGATCACCATCACGGCGCTGAGCAGGAATGGCACGCGCCAGCCCCAGGCGGCGAAGGCCCCGGGAGTCAGGGTGTAGCTGAAGACCAGGAAGATGATGTTGGCCAGAATGAAGCCGATCGGCGCACCCATCTGCGGAAATGTTCCATAGATGGCGCGTTTGTTGGCCGGCGCGTTTTCCGTTGCGAGCAGCGCGGCACCGCTCCACTCACCGCCGAGGGCCAGGCCCTGGGCGAAACGCAGGACGACCAGCAACGTGGGGGCGAGGAAGGTCCAGCCCGGGACCTGCGCCGTGGGGAGGCAGCCGATCAGGAACGTGGCAATACCCATGGTCAGGAGGGACGCAACCAGGGTTCCCTTGCGACCGAACTTGTCACCGAAGTGGCCGAAAATTATGGAGCCGAGCGGGCGGGCGACGAAGGCGACACCGAACACCGCCAAGGAGCTCAGCAGCTGGGTGGTCTCATCCGCCGTCGGGAAGAACAGTTTGGGAAAGACGAGGACGGCAGCCGTGGCGTAAACGTAGAAATCGTAGAACTCGATGGACGTCCCGATGAGGCTGGCGAAGATCACCCGTCCCCGCGAGTTGACCGGCTTGACTGACTCGCTTTCCTTGGATTCAGCGATGGAAGACATGTAGTGGTTGCTTTCCGTTCACGCCGGCCCGGCGTTCCTGAGCCTGCCGGCAAAGATTATTTGAGAGTTCAATAATAGTTCCCGGTATCCAACAAATGGACAATCAAGTCCAGTATGCGGACGCTTTGGAAAGTCTCACTCTGTGGTCTGCGCCACACAACCTCACCATCGCCTCACGCACCGGTGACCCCCTCCGATAGGCAAATGTCACAGCACGTTTACAAACCGCGACGGTCCGCGAAACGCGCCATCCCTAACGTGGAAGTACAACGTCCCCACAAAGGAGGCACTCCGTGACAGTTGACCGAAGCACCGAAATCCTCACCAACGAGCAGGCGCCCACCGCCCTCGTCCCCGAGCTTGAACACCGCCCTGGCCGCTGGATTGCCAACTGGGATGCAGAGAACAAGGATCAGTGGGAAGCTGCTGGCCGTTCCATCGCCAAGCGCAACCTGTACTGGTCCATCTTTGCCGAATTCCTCGGCTTCGTCGTCTGGCAGCTCTGGTCGATCGTCGTCGTCCAGCTCCCGGCCGCAGGCTTCAAGTTCGACACCAACCAGATCTTCTGGCTCATCTCGATCCCCAGCCTGGTCGGTGCCACCTTGCGCATCCCTTACACCTTCATGGTTCCAAGGTTCGGTGGCCGCAACTGGACCATCGTCTCGGCCCTCCTGCTGCTGATCCCGACGGCGGGCCTCGCCCTGTGTGTCTCGACCCCCGGCACTCCGTTCGGCGTCATGCTGCTGGTAGCGGGCCTTGCAGGCTTCGGCGGAGGCAACTTCGCCAGCTCGATGGCAAACATCACCTTCTTCTACCCTGCCCGCGAAAAGGGCTGGGCGCTGGGCCTGAACGCCGCGGGCGGCAACCTCGGTGCCGCCGTCGCGCAGCTCGTCGTCCCGATCGCCGTCACCCTCCTGGCCGCCGGCACCGTCAACCTGCCCATGGCCGGCCTCATCTGGATTCCCCTCATCCTTGTCGCCGCGTTCGGCGCGTGGAAGTACATGAACAACCTCACCAGCGCCAAGGGTGACGTTGCGGGCTCGATCGCCGCACTCAAGGAACCGCACCTGTGGATCATGGCGTTCCTGTACATCGGCACCTTCGGTTCGTTCATCGGCTTCTCCGGAGTCTTCCCCAAGCTCATCAAGGACTACTTCCCCGCCTTCTCCTCCATGCACCTCGGCGCAGTTGTCCTCTCGCTCGCTTTCCTTGGCCCGCTGGTCGGCTCCCTTGCCCGTCCTTACGGTGGACGCATGGCCGACCGCATGGGCGGAGCCCGGATGACCGTCACGGCGTTCGCAGCGATGGCCATCATCACCTTGACCATGATCTGGACCCTTCCGCTCAAGAACTTCTGGCTCTTCCTGGTCCTGTTCCTCTTCCTCTTCACGGCAAGCGGCTTTGGAAACGGCGCCACCTACCGCATGATCCCGGTCATCTTCGCCACATCGAGCCGGGCAGCCCGCTCCGGGGCGAGCGCCGCCAGCACGGCACGCCTCGCGTCTTCCTCCCTCGGCCTGATCTCGGCGATCGGCGCCTACGGCGGATTCGTCATCCCCCAGGTGCTCAACGCATCCAGCGCTTCCGGCTCCTACACCCCCGCGTTCTACGGCTTCGTCGGCGCGTACGTGCTGATGCTCATCGTCTGCTGGGCCTGCTACCTCCGGAAGGCTAACCGTAACGCGATGGGACACATCTAATATGCCCAATGGCGCCAACACCCACTGCCCGTATTGTGCGCTGCAGTGCGCCATGACCCTGACCCCGGCGGCGCCCTCGGCGCAGCCGGGGTCAGACCCCGCTCCCGTAGCAAAGGCACTTCCACTACTGGAGGTAACCGGCCGCGACTTCCCCACCAACCGGGGCGGGCTGTGCCGCAAGGGCTGGACATCGCCGTCGTTGTTGAACCACACCGGACGCGTCACTGAACCCATGCTGAAAGGGTCCGACGGCGTCCACCGGCCGGTCACGTGGGACCAGGCACTCATGCTGGTCACCGGAGCCGTCAAGCAGACCCGCGAGCACTACGGGCCCGACGCAGTCGGCGTGTTCGGCGGCGGCGGACTCACCAATGAGAAGGCCTACCAGTTGGGGAAGTTCGCCCGCCTGGCCCTGGGAACCTCGCGCATCGACTACAACGGACGTTTCTGCATGTCCTCAGCTGCGGCAGCCGGAAACCGCGCGTTCGGCGTGGACCGCGGCCTCCCCTTCCCCGTGGAGGACCTTGATTCGGCGAACGTTATCTTCCTTCTCGGCTCCAATGTTGCCGAGACCATGCCGCCGTTCGTCCAGCACCTGCAGGGCGCACGCGATTCCGGCGGGTTGATCGTGGCCGATCCCCGCCGTTCCGCGACGGCCGCATTCACCGGCGACGGCGGCGGCATCCACTTGCAGCCGACCCCCGGAACGGACCTCGCCCTGCTTTTGGGTATCTCCCACGTTGTCATCCACGAAGGCCTCGCCGACGCCGACTACCTCGAGAACCGCACTACCGGGTACCCGGCGATCGTTCGTAGCCTCGCCGGCTTCTGGCCGGAACGGGTCCAGTCGATCACCGGCGTGCCCGCCACGCTTATCCGGGACACCGCCCGCCGCCTCGCCGACGGCGCCCGGCGCGGCGGCAGCTACATCCTGACCGGCCGCGGAGTCGAGCAGCACGTCGATGGCACGGACACCGCCACGGCCGCGATCAACCTCAGCCTCCTTCTCGGCCTGCCGGGCTCATCCCGCAGCGGCTACGGCACGCTGACGGGCCAAGGCAACGGCCAGGGCGGCCGCGAGCACGGCCAGAAGGCCGACCAGCTCCCCGGTTACCGCAAGATCACCGATCCCGCCGCCCGCGCCCATGTCGCCAAGGTGTGGGGCGTGGACGAAAGCCTCATTCCCGGCCCCGGCCTGCCCGCAGTTGAGCTGTTGAAGTCCTTGGGACAGCCCGACGGCGTCCGCTGCCTTTTCGTGCACGGCGCCAACGTGGCGGTGTCAGCCCCCGACGCCGGTGCGGTGATCGAGGGCCTGCGCAGCCTGGATTTCCTGGTTGTCTGCGATTTCTTCATGTCCGAGACCGCTCTGGAGGCCGACCTCGTCCTCCCGGTCACCCAATGGGCCGAGGAAGAAGGCACCCTGACCAACCTCGAGGGCCGCGTGCTCCGTCGCCGGCAGGCGCTCACTCCTCCCGCGGGCGTCCGCAGCGAATTGTGGCTCATGGCCCGGCTGGCCGAATCCCTCGACGCACCGTCCACGTTCAGCGACGATCCCGAAACCGTCTTCGAGGAGCTCCGGCTCGCCTCGGCAGGCGGCCTGGCCGACTACTCGGGAATCGACTACGCCATGCTGGATCGCGGAGAAGCCGCCTACTGGCCCTATCCCACCGGCAGTTCGGGAACGCCGCGGCTCTTCCTCGATAGCTTCGCGCACGCCGGCGGACGCGCGGTGATGGTCCCGGTGGCGCCGCAAAAGCGGTCCCGGCGCTCCGCCGTCGTCGGCTCCGATCCAGATCCGCTGACGCTCGTCACCGGGCGATTGCTGGAACATTACCAATCGGGCGCCCAGACCCGCCGCGTGGCCGAACTCGCGGCCGCGCAGCCGGAGGCGCTCCTGCAGATCCACCCCGCGGCGGCGGCCGTCAGGGACATCTCCGACGGCGACTTTGTCCGGGTCTCCAACGAGCGCGGAGAGGTCCTGTGCAAGGTGGAGCTCAGCAACAGCATCCGGACGGACACCGTCTTCCTGCCTTTCCATTTTCCAGGACTGGGCAGCGCCAATCGTCTCACCGAGGCGGTCACGGATCCTATTTCCGGAATGCCGGAGTTCAAGACCAGCACGGTCTGGGTCCGGAAGGCCACACTAGCAAAAGTCGAATCGGCGTTGGCTGCCCAGTTGGCTGTGCCAGCGGCGGTCGGCTTGTCAATGCAGGACAGCTTGTCTATGCAGGTCAAGGAGGCATCGTGAGCGAGCGCATTGTGATTGTCGGGTTCGGACCGGTCGCGGCCCGGCTAGTGGACGAGTTGTTGCCCGCCGTTCGCAGCGGCCTTGTCCAGTTGCTCGTCGTCGGGCAGGAAGCCGAAGCCGCGTACAACCGCGTCATGGTGGCCGAACTCGGCGTGGGGCGGACCACGGCAGAGGCACTCGCGATGGCGGACGCTGGCGATCTGGCGGCCGACGGCGTCGAGGTGCGGCTGGGCGTCACCGTCAAACGCATCGACCGCGCGCGCCAGCAGCTTGTCCTTTCGGACGGGACCACGCCCCGCTACGATCGCTTGGTGTTCGCCACCGGTTCGAGGCCCGTCATTCCGAACCTCACGGGTATCAACCCTGATCCTTCGCACCCGGTGCTCCCCTTAGGGGTGACGGCCCTGCGCGACCTCCGCGACGCCGCGCAATTGCGCGACGCCGTGACTGCCGGCAAGCGCGTGATCGTCCTCGGTGGTGGCGTACTTGGCCTTGAAACGGCCCTCGCCGCGGCAGAGGAAGGCGCCTTGACCACGGTGGTGCACAACGGTTCCTTCCCGCTGGGCCGCAATATCGACCGCGGCGGTGGAGCCGTTCTGGCGGCGAGCTTGCGCAACAGCGGGATCACTATGGTGGGCAACGCCCGCTCCACAGCGGTGGAGCACAATGGCCCCGACGGCATGTTTTCCGCCCTCGTGCTCGACGATGGATCAAGGATCGAGGGCGACCTTCTTGTCCTTTCCTGCGGCGTTCGGCCGCGGATCGAACTGGCCGAAGGTTGTGGGCTGCCTGCAGCCACCGGCATCTTGGTGGATCACCACCTTCGGACCTACCATGAGCCCCACATGTTCGCGATCGGCGACTGCGCCGAAGTCCGCTGCGCCGATACCGAGTGCGCCGAATGCCGCACCGCACTGGGTCCATCCGGCCTGGTGGGTCCGGGCTGGCGCCAGGCCGAATGGCTTGCCGAGTACCTGATCCTCCTAGCCGAGGGCGGCCAGGCCGCGGCCGACACCTTGGCCCCCCTGCCGCAGGAGAAGCCCGGCGTCGTCGTGTTGAAGGCACGCGGCATCAACCTGGCGGTCGCCGGCGACAACAGCGCCGAGCCCTGGGATGACGAGCTGTTGTTGTCCGTCGGTGTCTCCGAGGGAATGCCCCGGCGCCAGGTCGCCCAGTGGGCCGACCCCGAACACGGCCGCTATGTCAAAATGACCACGCGGAGCGGAGCGCTCGAAGGACTTGTGACCGTGGGTATGCCGCGCACGGCCGCGGAGCTCGTGATGCTGTTCGAACGGGGCTCCGAGCTGCCGGCAGACCGGTCCCTCCTGCTCCGTCTGGACGGCCCGGACCAGCTCGATTCTTCTGCTTCGAATGATGATCCGCAGCGCACAGTGTGCCGCTGCGCGGGCGTCAGCGGTGCGAGCATCAAGGAAGCCGTGCTGGATGGCTGCTCTTCCGTGCCTGAGGTTTCAAAGTCTACGCGGGCTGGCACTGGGTGTGGTGGGTGCCATGGGGACATCAAGGGGATTATCGAGAAACACTTTCAAGGGGTTGCGGCGTAGGGGGACGCGCACCTGTTTCACGCGACGCAAAATGCCCCACGACACGCGAATACGCGCCTCGTGGGGCATTTTCTGTGTCGCAGATCGGGATGCGAGTCGAGATCAACCTACGTATGCACATGCAGCCGTCGCGCCGCGCCAGGTGAACAAGCCCTCCCGGTCCTTGTCGGCGAGCTCTGCGGCGTCGAGGAAGGTTTGGAGATCGAAATTTGCCAAGGCATCCCGAAACGCGGCTTCGGTTGTTGTACCGTGTTGCCGGCAGAGTTCCTCAAGCCTCGGTTCGGCGTTGTTTCGCTCGCCGTTGGCTGCCCGTGCATCACCCAGCCTGACGGTTTCCAGATAGTCATCGACGATGCATTCGGGGTCGGTGCCGATTGCATGAAGCAGAGCCATGGCAAGTAGGCCCGTCCTGTCCCTGCCTCCCATGCAATGGAAGAGGACTTCTCCTGCCGGTGCGTTGAGTACCTCCGTCATGGCTATACCGGCCCGTTCGGGCATGGCTGCAAGGTGCGGGAGGAAGTAAATCGCGGCGCCCACTAGGCCGTTGTCCCAATAGTCCGCCCAGAACTCTTTGTTTTCCAGGCCGTCAAGGTCAACGTGGCTCGTGGTGAGCCAGCCGGGCCGTTCCCGGGTATCTGTGTTGCGTTCCCGTTGCTGACGGAGGTCCACCACGGTGCGTATCCCGGCATCGTAGACCTGTTGCCATCCGTTCCCGGTGATCCAATCGACGTTCTCACTCCGGAAGAAGATGCCGCGTGGAGTGACCGTCCCATCGACGCGCCGTAGACCACCGAGGTCGCGTCCGTTGACCAAGCCTTCAACTTTGAGCGTGCGAACTTTGTTTTCTGCCAAGTCCCCCATGTGCCCTAGTAAACCAGAGAGTACTTTCCATTCGGGGTCGTTCGGAATCACCAATTCGCGACACAAGCGCGGGATCTGGCCACCCAGTTTCGCCTCAGGCAACGGCGCCTCCCGGTGCGCTATTACGAATCGGCCGTCAGTTGTTCGTGGACAATCTGCCAGCCTTCGTGTGTGCGCACGACCACGTTGGTGCCGCGTCCTCTTCCGGAGTGTTGTTGCCCGTCAATAATTCCCGTCCAGGAGAATCGGTAGCGGCACACGGCGGCCTCCTCCTGCACGAGCACCCACGTCAGTTCGTCAACGACGTATCGCTCGTCCCGAATCGCAAAGAAGGTCGCCTCGATGGCTGCCCGGACCTGAACGCGCCCCTCGTGAGATCCGTCTGAGAACCAGTAGGTAGCGTCGCTGTCTATATACGGCAGAACCCGCTCGATGTCGTGTGTGTTGTTGGCCGCCTCGTACCCGCGCATGACAGCCGTGAGTTCATCGACGAGGATCTCACGGTTACGAATTTCCATCCCCACACTCTTGCACAGGCCTTGAGGATCAATACCAAGAAACGTGCTCACACCTGAAAATAGCGGTTCTTGCGTGGTTTTTGCCTTGGGTCGATGTGGGGTGGCGGGATGAACCAGGGCACGCCTGCTCGGACCTGGATGTGCCACTCTTCCTTGTGGATCAGATGGTGGTGGTGGCTGCATTATGCCGATGTCCGGATTATGCCGACGTTTGCTGTTGTGGCCTGATTTGGCGGGCTTGTCTGGGATTCTTATCGGCATAATCAGGTGACGGGTGCACGCTTGCCTTTCCTCGTTTTGGAAAGGGAGAGCGTGATGGATAGTGCTTTGAACGTCGTGGTTTCTGGGCCGTTGGACGGTTTCAGAGTCGGGTTCGCTGAGTATCTTGGCCGGCTGGGGTATGCGCCGACCTCGATCGGTTTGCGGTTGAATCTGATGCGGCATCTGAGCCGGTGGCTCGCCGAGGAAGCGGTCTCACCGGCGGCGTGCGATGCTGCCGCACTCGAACGGTTCCTGATGGGCCGCCGGGTGACGCACACGGACATGTCCTCGGCGGGGAGCCTGGCGCCTGTGGTCGCGTATCTGCGATCGATCGAGGTGATTCCAGGCGAGGAACCCGAGACCGTGCCGGAGCCTGGTCCGGTGGATCTTGTTCTGGAGCGGTGGGGCCGGTTCTTGGCCGACGATCGTGGTCTGAGGGTATCGACGATCCGGTACTACCGAGAGTTGGCGCGTCCGTTTCTGCTGTCGCGGTTAGGCGGCCAGGCGCTGGATCTGAAGGGTCTGGATGCTCGGGCGGTGAGCGGGTTCGTCATGTCGCAGATTCCGGGAATGCCGGTGGGGTCGGCCAAGCTGACGGTGACGGCGCTGCGGTCGCTGCTGCGTTTCCTGTTCGCCGCCGGCCACATCGGCGATCGGCTGGATCAGGTGGTGCCGGCCCGGTCGGGGTATCGGGATTCCGGCCTGCCACGAGGTCTGACTCCCGAGCGGGTGAAGGCGTTGATCGCCGCGGTCGATCCGGCATCCCGCACGGGAAAGCGTGATCTCGCGATCGTGCTCCTACTTGCCCGGCTCGGGTTGCGGGCCGGGGAGGTCGCTGCGTTGAGCCTGGACGATATCGATTGGCGGGCGGGAACGCTGCGAGTTCCCGGTAAGGGCGGGCAGAGCGATCTGCTGCCGCTGGCCGCCGATGTTGGTGCGGGGTTAGCTGCGCATCTGTCGGTCGAACGTCATCCTGCCGCGACGGGCAGGGCGTTGTTCTTCACGTCCTCGGCTCCGTATCGTCAGCTCTCCAGCGCAGCTGTCAAAGCCGTGGTCCGGTGCGCCGGCGCACGGGCCGGACTCGGGCCGGTGGGTGCTCACCGGTTGCGGCATGCTGCTGGGACGGCGACGATCAATGCCGGCGCGTCCTTGGAAGAGGTGGCCCAGCTGCTGCGGCATCGCCATCTGGCCTCGACGACGATCTACGCGAAGGTCGACCTCACCCGGTTGGCCGGTCTGGCCCGGCCCTGGCCGGGTCTCGGAGCAGGTCTGGCGGGCGGTGAGCTCCGATGAGCGCGCTTGAGTCGCTGGTGGGGGATTATCTGCGGCTGCGCCGCGGACTGGGTTTCAAGCTCGCGACCCACGAGCGTTACCTCACCGAATACCTCCGATACCTCGAGCGAAACGGCCAGGAAACGGTGACGACGGAGAATATTCTTGGCTGGGCGAGAGCTCCGGGCGGCGCTGCCAGCTATCACGGCGCCAGGCTCTCCGTGGCGCGTTCATTCGCTCGCTGGGCGCACGCCTTCGATTCGAGTATCGAGGTCCCGCCGCGGCAGCTTCTGCCCGCTCGGTCGCCGCGGGCCGTCCCGTTCATCTACTCGGATGAGCAGGTCCTGGCGCTGCTGGAACAGGCCCGGCTGTTGCGCTCCCCGATGGTCGCGGCCACTTACCGCACGCTGATCGGCCTGTTGGCCTGCACCGGGATGCGGGTGAGCGAGGCGATCAACGCAAATCGTTCGGACCTGGACGCAGGCGTGTTGAGCGTTGCCGACACGAAGTTCGGTAAGTCCCGGCTGGTCCCGTTGCACTCCAGCGTCCTGGAGGTGCTCGCCGATTATGCGCTCACCCGTCACCGGCTGCTCGGGCCGGTTTCCACGGAGGCGTTGCTGGTATCCAGCGCGGGAACGCGGCTGATTTACAAGAATGTGCACAGGGTTTTCCATCGTCTTGTCGCCCGGGCCGGCATCACGCCGAAATCGCAGCAGTGCCGGCCGAGGATCCATGATCTGCGGCATAGCTTCGCCGTCACCACGATGATCGGCGCCTACCGGGACGGAGCCGTCCCGGCCGAGGTACTTCCCGTGCTCTCCACCTATCTGGGGCATGCGAGCCCGGGAAGCACTTACTGGTATCTGGAAGCGGTCCCCGAGCTTCTCGCCGAGGCCGGACGACGCTTGGGCCCGCTTCAGGCGGAGGAGCAATCATGACTTTGCTCGCGCCGACGCTGGAGAAGTACTTCGCCGAGCACCTGATGCGCGCTCTCGGCGCCAGCACCCACACCATCGCCGCTTACCGCGACACCTGGCGGCTGCTGCTGGCCCACGTCCACGAATCCACCGCGATCAGCCCGGACAAAATCGAGCTGACGATGCTTCACAGCGCCCGGATCACCAGCTTCATCAAACATCTCGAGCACGAACGCGGCAACAGCACCCGGACCCGGAACGCGAGACTGGCCGCCATCCGCTCCTTCTTCGCCTACGCCGCCTACCAGCACCCAGAGCACGCCGAGCTGATCGCCCGGGTCCTAGCCATCCCGCAAAAACGAGTTGATCGCAGCGATATCGACTGGCTCACCGAGGACCAGATCAAAGCACTACTGGCCGCACCCGACCGGACTACCCGCACCGGGCGACGCGATCACGCTCTTATCCTTACCGCGATCACGACCGGGCTACGCGTCACAGAGCTGACCGGACTGACCTGGGAACACATCCACCTCGGTCCCGGAGCGCACGTCATCTGCCAGGGCAAGGGGCGAAAGAACCGAGCAACCCCGCTCAGCCCGGAGAACGTGAAAACGCTCACGACCTTGCGACTGGAGCAGAGACCCTCCGAACACGACCCCGTGTTCCCCACCCGCACCGGAGCCCGGATGAGCACCGACGCAGTTGCCCAGCGAGTGAGCCTCCATGCCGTCACCGCAGCGAATACCGAGCCATCAATGAGCGGAAAGAACATCACGCCCCACGTGCTGCGCCACTCCACTGCCATGAGGATGCTGCATGCCGGTATCGAGACCTCAGTGATCGCGCTCTGGCTCGGACATGAAAGCGCCGAGACAACACAGATTTACGTCCACGCCGACCTCGCACTGAAAGAGAAAGCACTCGAAAGGATCCGCCCAACGAACACGCCGCCGGGCCGCTACGCACCCGGCGACAAGCTCCTCGCGTTCCTCGAAGCCCTCTGATTATGCCGATAAGAATCCCAGACAAGCCCGCCAAATCAGGCCACAACAGCAAACGTCGGCATAATCCGGACATCGGCATAATGCAGCTAGTGGGTATCCGGTTAGCTCAGGTGGCGGGGTCCGGTCCCGAATCGTGGGCAGTGATTTGGCGGTAGGTGGTCGGTGCTTGCGTAGTGCCGAGGCCGAGCAGGGACTGGAAGGCCGCCATGGGCGTGCCGCGCCGGTTGTAGCGGAACTGTAGCCCTTTTTGGCCAACGGCGCGTACCCCATCCAGCCGTCAGTATGCACAATGGCCCCACGAGCCACGGTGTCCATCACGAAACCGGTCAGAGTGTCACCGGTGGCATCCTGGATCACTTTCATCCGCACCCGTCCCGAGCCCTGGCCGCGCACCTCCACGGCAACGACGACGTGCGCGGCCCGGGCTGTGAGGCTCCTGCCGCCGCGCCGGCCGATCTCAGGACCGCCGACCTCGCACTCGTCCACCTCGACCTCACCGGTCAGCAAGGTGCGTTCCGGGTTGACCATAGCCCGGCGCAGCTTGTGCAGCATGGTCCACGCCGTCTCGTACCGGGACAATCCGAGCTGTCGCTGCAGCTGCCGGGCGGAGATCCCCGGGGTACCAGTCGTCATCAGGTAGGCCGCCCAGAACCATAAATGCAGCGCTGTGTGGGTCTTGTGGAGCACCGTACCGGCCGTCAGCGAGACTTGGTAACGGCAGGCGGCGCATTCCCAAAGTCCCCGCGCCGCCACGGGCCAGGCAGACCGGCCTTGACACCGCGGACACACGTAGCCCTCCGGCCAGCGGCACTCAAGCAGATAGTCCAGACACGCCTTCTCGTCGCCAAACCGCGACTGGAACTCCAGAATCGTCCGCGGAAAATCCGGTCTCGACATTTACCCAGAATACCTGAGCTAACCGGATACCCACT